>JAUIHO010000291.1 GCA_030432035.1 Phycisphaerae bacterium | reverse complement strand
AGTCGGTCGTCATGATTGCGGCTCAGGTCGACCGCTTCCTTGAACCACTCGCCCAGCGGCACTTCGGCGTAGGTGTACTTACCGCCGACGCACAAAACGATTGCGTGCAGCCAAATGCAAATATATGCCAACGGCGTAAGCGGAAAGCGCCTATACGTCGCTGCGAGCACGATCGCACCGATGACGACGGGCGAAACTTCCAGTAACCACGTGAAGCGGTCGTGCGGGTTAATGCCCGACCAGACGAAAACGGCGGCGAGGGTGAGGCCGAGGAAGAAGAGCAATGAGTGTGACGGCGGTTTGGTATTCGTCATTCTGTAAGCATAGTCGAATCAGCGTTAACCAGACATCTTACGAGTCGAAACGGATCATTCATCATACCCTTCAAGCGCCGACGGCCCGTAGTATTCGAGCAGGAATTTGCGGGTTGCCGGATCGCTATAGTCGTACATTGGTCTGGAGCGATTATTCCAATACCTACGCGTACTCAAGAGGTCACCGACTTGTGGAAAATAATCTGTCGGTAGATTCAACCACTTGCTGACTCTTACGCGACTAGAATCGGCAAGGATCTCCTCAACATCAACTTGCCATTCGAAAGAATCTTCGACGGACAAGTAGAGTTCCATTTCAGTCGTCAAGCCCGCGTTGCGACCAGCATCGATACGACAAAAAAGTACCTTGGAATCATCGCTGGCTGTTGGTAGCGACTTTATTTGCGTGATATGACATTCAATAGGTGATTCGAGGAGATACGATCGAAATTGTTCCGGGACGTCAGGAAGACTGAAGACGGGCTTCTCACGATCCCTCTGGCGAAGCAAGTAATTGAGTGTGTTCGCACCGTATTCAGAACCTGAGTTTACCGCATTGCAAAACTGAATCATGTCCTCGCCCGGGATCAGATAATGACGATCTGCCCAGCGCACACGATAAAACCGTTCCTTAATTGCGTCGTAATTCTGATGGATAGACGGTAGTGATAACTTAACGTCGATATAGTCGCGATGAACCTCAACAATAGGTCCGTAGTCGATATCGTATAACCCGCCACAGCCGATCCACTTATACGTCATGCCCGTCTTGGGAGAGACGGTGATCGATACGTTACAGCCTAGCCCATCGCCATAGTAATACCTGCCCGCCCAGTCGTGATTTGCAAGCGTCAACATTTCGCGCTGAAACGCATTTCTGATTCGGTCAACGGTAACCTCATGCCGTTTCATTAACTTGCGACGCTTTAACCAAGCCCTATCGCGGGCCTGTTGTTCCGGTGTGCGTTCGGGGCGGGTCGTTGCATCCTGATCGTAACAAGAATAGTCACCCCGACGCTGAGTCGCCGCACAGGCCAACATTGAGGTTAGACCGATGACGGCAAGATATCGCATGAACATCATCCTAAGATTCTCCAGCGAGCGGCGGCGTGAGTTCATGTTACCATATTCACGACGTCCATCGCCATTTTGCGACCGTTAGGCTTCGGCTTGGAGCACTCAACATGGATCAACTAGTCTTACAAGACGGCCCAGACTTTTGGGATGTGCATGGCGTGCTGTTTCTCATCGCAATTTCCCTTTTCCCGCGTATTACGATGATTCTTGCCACGCCTTGGGGCGGTTTGCTCTGGTGGCTGGGCCTGATCTTCCTACCGCGCATTCAAGTTGCCGTTTTGGCGACGTATTACTATTGGGAAACGAACCCGCTGTTGTGCATCGTGGCTTGGTTATTCTGCTTGGGCGGTGAAGGCGCGGAAAAATCGACCGTGGCGCGATCTGGCCGGCGCAGACGGCGCGATTAGCTTGGCGCGCAATGGTTCGATGAGTCGCGCAAGTCGTATCGAAACATGATTCACCTCGCCTGGTCACATAATGCGCTTGTCGAAGAAGCATCTCAGCGCGACACATTATCATGCGCCTGCGCCGGCGTTGCAGCGATGATGGTTATCACGCTATTACCAGTGGCCGCGTCGATCGGCTCCATCGACGAGCCCTACCGCGATTTAGGCGTGTATTTCTATAAATCCTTCACTTCATTGCCCTACGCGTTTGTGTTCCTATCGCTGTTTTGGTCGGCGATAATGGGCTTGGTTGCCGTCCCTTTCACACATGGAACCGACGGTCCGGACAAAGGCATGATGCGGCGAATCGTCCTCCTCAGCCCGTTGACGTTGCTAATTCCCGGAGTCATCTGGTCGGTATTCGCCGCGCTCAATGAATATGCCCATCCGCATCAAGGCTTCACCGGCCCCGGCGGCAAACCGGCGTGGCTCAACTCGGCCATCATCGCCATCCTAGGGAGCAACATCTGGATTTTGGTAGGCTTGGCTTGTTTGGTATCACGTTGTCGGCGGGCGCGTATGAAAATCTCGCAATTCGTGAGTTCCGATGATTGTAGCCAATGCGGGTACAACTTAACCGGAAACGAGTCGGGCATTTGCCCGGAATGCGGCGTGTGCATTTCGCATCTAACACAATAAGAAAAAGACGGTGATCGAATTGGATCATTCGACCACCGCCTTCTGCTATTTTCAGACCGCCCTAGGGCTGTTTGCGCTTACGGCAACAACGCTTCGACAAACAACTGCACATCGCGACCGTCGCGCGTGGCGTTGCCGTCCATGTCGGCGTTGCTTTGCAGAATACCCGCCGCCGAAGGTGCGTGGCCGAGCAGCGCATCGACGAAGTGCGGCAGGTCATCGAAGTCAACGTCGCGATCCTGATCCATATCACCGGCCGGGATGCTCAGGAATCCGTACGCTTCCAACTCGTCGATCGCACAACCGTTGGACGTCGCACCGACGTGGGCATACACGCGCAGGTAATCACCAGTCGTCATCAGGTCGATCGTCTCGGTGCCACCCGCGCCGGTGGTCGTCGAATAAACGGTCGTCCATTGAGCGCCATCATCGGAAACATCGATGTCGTATTCCTGTGCGTAGGCATTACCCCAGTCGATCACGACTTGATTGACGTCATATGTATCGCCGAAGTCAACTTCGATCCATTGTGGATCGCCTGCGGCGCTGGCCCATTTCGTCGCAGTATCCCCATCGACCGCGTTATCCCCAACCTGTGCACCGCTTGCCGATGCAACCGACACGTCGTCGTAGATAATCGTCGCATCGGAACCGACGATGGCTCCACCTGCCAAGCGCAGCACAACCTGCGCCTTCGCGGCAATCGCCGGCGCGATTACATCGTATATGCCGAACTCGCTGTAGCTTTCGGTGATGCCTCCCGCGATATCCACGTAGGGCGTTAACCCTACGATCGCATTGCTTTCATTGAGCCAACGCAGTTGGATTTGCACGACGACACCGACCCCAATTTCGCCAACGCGTCGCCCTTGCACGGTAAAGCTGTAAGCACTACCCGGCACGATCAATCCCGCCGGCGTGATTTGATTGGCCTCTGCCGCCGGTCCGCCGTTCGCGGCGCCGGCCACGCTGAGGTGCATCGCCCACGAACCGCTGGCGGGCATCGTCGCAACGCGCGCCACGCTCGCCGTGGCGTTGCCGGATGGGAAAGCCGCAAAGGTCCAATTGTCAGCGTTCGCTCCGACGCCGTTCTCAAAGCTGCCGTTGGTGACCACCTCATTACCCGTTGCCGACGACGTCACGGTCGGTTTGCCCAACGCGATATTCGGCGCGGGATAAGTCACGACCACTTCAACCTGATCGCTGCCCGTCAACATGTCGTCGTCGGTTACCGTCAATTCAAAGACGTACGTGCCTTCTTGCAGATTGGCCGCCGTCGCCGTCGCCATGTCCGCATCCGTCAACACTGCCGGTGCCGGGCCGCTGACCTGCGACCACGCGTATTCGACAATCGTGCCGTCCAGATCTTCACCTGCGCCGTTGAGCGTAACGCTCGATTGGCCCGGCAGCGCGATCGTTTGGTCGTTACCGGCATCGGCCGTCGGCGCGCCAGTCGAAACCGTCACCGTCACATCATCCGAATCGACCAACATATCGTCGTCGGTCACGGTAAGTCGGAACACGTAAACGCCTTCGATCAGATTCGACGCCGAAAGCATCGCCGTGTTTTCGCCGCTCAACGTCGCATTGTTGGGGCCGCTGATTTGCTGCCAGGTGAAGTCGTCGATCGCGCCGTCGTCCTGGCTGCCCGTACCGTCGATCACGACGCTGTTATTCGGCAGGAACACGACCAAGTCTTGCCCGGCATCGGCAACGGGCGAACCCGAGTTCACCGGCAACGCGGTTCCGCCGTTGAGGAAACAGACGTCGTCGAATTCGATATTCGAGATCGGCCCGTTTACGCCCAGAATCTGGAACGGAATACTTACGGCGGTGAGGTCCACCGCGTCGGTGATGTCGCTCATCGGGATTTCGATTACGTGCCAATTGCCGTCGCGCACGAAACCATACGGGTCGTTACCGGCCGCGAACTCGATCCACTTCTGGCCGATGTCATCCACATTGCCGCTGCGCATACCGAGCCGGAACGTCGTTGTCGAACTCGTCTTTAGCGCGACGTGCAACTTGCTATTCGGGAAACGAAACGCCGACAGATTGTGTTTGATCGTCGTTGAAAATGCGGCACCGAACCAAACGAATCCGGGAGCCGAGTTAAACGACAAGCTCGACGAGCCTTCGTAAGGATCCTGCGTACCGGCGATCAGCGTGTCTTCCCAAACGTAGAAGCCGCCATCAACATCAAGTTGAATTTCGCCAGCCGTCGTGTGTGCCGGGTCTTCCGAGAAGACACCGAAGTTGCCGTTCTCCGGCGTCGGTCGCGGCACGCTCGGCGTCCAGTAGATATTATCGATCGAAAAAGTAACGTCCGATGCCGGCGGGTCACCCGCGATCATGAACAACTGGCTGACCGTCGTGAAGTCGCAATTTAGAAACGCATTCAATGGGATAATCACTT
>JAUIHO010000290.1 GCA_030432035.1 Phycisphaerae bacterium | reverse complement strand
GGAATTCTTCAGATGTTGAAGAATGTAGCGTAACCCCCACCTAATCGATGTATTCTACCGGGCGTGACTCACCTTTCAAAAGGTCGCTACTTTCAAAAATATTGTTTTCTTAGAAATAAACGGGATAGGTTTGGTGCTGATTGAGTGTTCTCGGACACACAACCGGCCACCGTTACTCTTCGAATTTGACGATTTTCAGCTTTTCGTAGAAGCCATCGTCGCGCAATCGCTCGAGCTCAGGCTCGGCTTCTTCTTTTGTAACATAGCGACCGAGCGTGACGCTGGTGCCTTCTGGCGACGAGCCGATCAGACGCCAAAGCTTCGGTGGGGGCGGTTCCTTTGACGGTCGGCCACGCTTGGCGTTCGACTTATTGCCGCTGGAATCGTCACCGTCGCCACTTGAGTCGGAATCGGAATCGGAATCCGAATCACTGTCCGAATCCGAATCGTCGTCGGAATCGTCATCATCAACATTGGCATCATCGGCAACGTCTAAATCTTCGGCGTCGTCAGAGCCGGAATCGTCGTCGTCTGCGACCTCATCTGACTCCTCGACCTCTTCGATTTCGGATTCGGACGCCTTTTTTTGCTTCTTCTTTTTCTTGGTTTTGGCTTTGGATTTGGTCGTCTTGGTCTTGCTCTTAGCCATAGGAGGCGATTCCTTGCGGGTTAACCGTCGGTAAACCCTGTCGTGCGATGCTTCGTAAACAGTTGTTGAAGCCCAAGATAAGACCCATTTTATGCCCGTCTGTCAATCTCAACTGTCGCAGAACGTTGAAAGCTGGGGGGGATCGGCAAGGCGAGCGAAAAATTCAAAATATTTTTTATTGGCCGCCTGCGCGGTATGATACGTCTTCAGAGTGTGTTCAGTTCTGAAAAAAACTCATTTCTCAGCCGTATCTGCGTGGGGTGGGGACCATTTGCCCGGAACAAATGCGTCTCAACAAATCTGCAAACGGCCATAGTTGAAAATGTAGTTTTCGTGTTCGGGGATTGCTTCTCGCGCAGCATCATGCGCTAAGCACTGGAAAATAATTTTTTGGAGGAGGTAGCCGTATGGTACCAATCAAGTGTCGAAACCTACTAATCGCCATCACGCTTCTGGCGTGTATGGCGCCCGCAGCGCGCGAAGCGCTCGGGCAACCATTCTGTGACATCCCCAATAACGAACCGCCGCTTTGTCAGCAGTTCCTCGGTACGCAATGTGCGAATCCGACCGATCCTTCGGAGCGCTGCTATCCCACGAAAGTTCGATTTGACCCCGCTGTCCCGGGCTTTATTGAGGCGATCGATTGTTCTTGCGCGATCTTGTTTGAAGAATGCGGTCCGCTGTCATTCGAGGGCGATTTGGTTCGATGCCCGGGCCCTTGCCCGGTTCCACCATTCGACCCCAGCGCGATGTGTCAGGTGATCGCCGATGGTGTACCCACGGGATCTCCCGCAGCGCCGCTGACGTCGTTTCCTCCGGGAACGGAGTTCGAATGCGCCTGTATCGGTGATCAACCGCCTCAGGGTGCGTGTTGTACCGAGAGCGGTCAATGCATCATCGTGCCGGCTGGCCAATGTCAGGGCGCATACCTCGGTGACGGTACCGTTTGTTCCGGTACGACCGGGGCTTGTTGTTTTGATGCCGATGGTGACAACGTTGCCGAAAGCTGTTTGGTCGTCGATCAGGAATGCTGCCAAGTGCTTTACAACGGCTCGTTCCAACCGGGCATCGATTGCTTGCCCGACATCCCTTGTTGTTTGCCGAACGGTCAATGCCTAGTCGTCAGCGAACTGTGCTGTATCGATCAGGGCGGTAACTTTGCTCCGCAAGGTGCATGTCTCGGCGATTTGAATGGCAACATGATCGACGACGGCTGTGAAGATACGCCGCCGGATTGTGGTCCAAGCTCGGATGGCCTGAGTTGCTTGCCTGCTTCTTGTCCGGTCGCCGGCCAAGAGTGTTTGCCGCGCTGTATTCGCCGCTTCGCCGATGGCACCATCGTCGTCGAAGACTGCGAATGCATGAGCCCCAATGAATGTCATATCCAGTTCGACCCGACCACCGGTTCCTTCGCTTGTGTTGGTGGATGCCCGCCCGGCTTTACCTGCCAAACGAACGTAACGACGCTTCCGAACGGTGACCGAATCATTTGTTGTGAGTGCGTACCGGCGCAGATCGTCTGCCCGCTGCCTTCGACGAATTTCCTTTGCGAGCAATTCCTTCAAACCGACTGTCTGACGACCAACCCGGATACGATTTGCTATCCGCGCAAGCTGACGGTCGACGATCAAGGCGGCGTTATTCCTGAAGAATGCCGCTGTCATGGTCAGGGCGACCCTTGTGGTGCGATTGACTACATCGGTACTCTCGCTCGCTGTTTGGGCGCTTGCGATGTTCCGCCGAACAATCCCGGCGATCAATGCGTCATCCACCTGAATGGTGTGGCGACGACGAGTCCGTCAGTTGATACGGCTACGTTGATTCCCGGCACGGTTGTCGAGTGTGACTGTGCCCAGAACGAACCCGAAGGTGCCTGTTGTCTAGAAGACGGCACTTGTGTGGTCGTTCCTGCGTCCGAATGTGAAGGCGTGTACGCCGGCGACGGCACCACGTGCCAGGGCCTGGGTGCATGTTGTTACGACGCAGATAACGACGGCATTGCCGAAGAATGCCAAGTCGTCGATCAACTTTGTTGTGACGTACTTCTTGGCGGTACCTTCCAAGGCGTTAACACAGCGTGCTTGGGCAAGGGTGCCTGTTGTTATGAAGTACCGGGTACGCCATTCACACAGTGCACCGTACTCGATCGCATCTGCTGCGACGACCTCGGCGGTACCTTCCTCGGCATCGGCAGCATTTGCTTGGGTGATGCCAATATGGACGGTAACGACGATGCATGTGTACCGTTCGATTGCGGTCCCGACCCGACCGGCATCGCTTGTTTACCGACGATTTGCCCGACGCCCGGCGAAGAATGTTTGCCGCGCTGTGTCATCGTTTACGACGACGGCACAGTAGGTGTGGATGACTGCGAATGCATGTCGCCCAACGAATGTCACCTCGAATTCGACGCGAACAACAATCCGATCTGTGTCGGCGCGTGTCCGCCCGGCTTCGTGTGCGAAACCCAAACGATCACCACGCCGATCGGCACCAAGATTTGTTGCCGTTGCGTGCCCGATCCGCCGGATTGTATTCCGTTGCCCGATGGCTCGGCCTGTGCGCCATTTATCTGTCCGGATCCGGACGAGCAATGCGCACCGCGCTGCATCCGCGTTGGCCCCAACGGCCAAGTCGAGGTTCGCGACTGTGACTGTCGTGGTCCGGAAGAGTGTCGTGCCGTATTCGAAGATGGCTTGCCACCGCGCTGCGAAGGCAATTGTCCTCCCGGCACGACTTGTGTCGAAAACGTTGTGCAACTGGCAGATGGCAGCATCGAAATTTGCTGCGACTGTGTGCCGGTTGAATGCGACTGTCCCGGTGATATCAACGGCGACGGTGTTCGCAACGGTCTAGACATCGCGGGCTTCATCCGTTGTCTGCTCGGTACTCCGCTGGCTGTGGACAACTGTGCCTGCGCCGATATCGACGGCGATGGTCTGACCACGCTGGCCGATATCCAGGGCTTCGTCGCCTTCGTGCTCAGCAAGCAGCCGTGTCCGAAGGAAGAACCGTGCCCGCCGAACGATCTGTTGATCGATATCTCGACGGGTGTGGACGACCAAGGCAATATCTTGCCGTTGAACGTTGACGACGACACGTGGACGGTTATTAGCGAGCCGAACCCCGGCGTGTTGCCGCGACCGGCCGTGACGATTCCGCCTAACGCTGCTTGGAACACGATTCCGGGTACGCGCTGGATCAGCGCCAACCAAACCGGTCCCAACGGCGAATACATATACGAATATTGCTTCTGTCTGAGCAATCAGTTCCGTGATGCCAGTGTTTCGATGTTGACGCGTTGCGATGACGCCGGCGAGGTGTACCTCAACGGTAACTTCATCGGTACCCTCGGTAACTTCAACGCAGCAGTACCGGCGTTGGTCTCGACCACCAATCAGAACTTCTTCCAACCGGGCATCAACTGCCTGCAGGTCGTGGTTCGCAACATCGGTGGTGTGGTTACCGGCTTCAACATGCAGGGCAGCATCCGCGCCGTGGATGGTATGTGCTGCTGTGAACCGGAAGATTTGGCCGACGAAGCCGACACCGGCGTCGACGATACCGGCGGTTTGATTCCGACGGGTAACGACGATGTCGATTGGACGGTCACCGTTGACGCGTCTGGCGGCAGCACACCGCGGCCAGCCACGGTGATCAATCCCAACTCGGCATGGTTGACCATTCCGGGTACCAAGTGGATCGCCGCGTCGTACACGGGCCCCAACGGTCAATACAGCTACGAGCATTGCTTCTGTCTGGACAAGTACTTCTCGGATGCCCAGTTGAACATCCAACTGCGTGCCGATGACCGGGCGGATGTGTACTTCAACGGCGTGCTCGTGGGCTCAACGCCTCCGACGTACTCGTTCAATCAGCCGGTACCGACGACGATCAACGTGACCAACCAAGCGTTGTTCCAAATCGGTGAAAACTGCATCGAGCTGCGCGTGTTTAACACGCACGGCGTGGTCACCGGCGTCAATGCGGCGGTGAACTACTCGGCTACCAACGGTCTCTGTTGTGACGATCGCGCCGAGTGCGAACCGAACGATGCCGGCACGGCATGTCTGCCGACGCGTTGCGACGATTCGACCGACACATGCGTTCCGGTTTGTATGCGAGTCGGTCCGAATGGATCGCTCACGGTCATCGATTGCGATTGTCGTGGACCAAATGAGTGTCGCGTCGAAGTCGAAGAGCCCGGCATTCCACCGTTCTGCGCAGGCGCTTGTCCTCCCGGACAGGTCTGCGAAGAGCGCATCGTTCAGTACCCGGACGGCAGCTACGACATTTGTTG
>JAUIHO010000041.1 GCA_030432035.1 Phycisphaerae bacterium | reverse complement strand
CCAGAGTTGGCCGCATCGCGCCGATTACTCGATAAAGATAACCCGAGTCTATACGTGTCGGTCTCAAATGTGGCGACACTGTTAGATGCAGTCGATCAGAATGACCGCGCAGAAGCATTGTTCGAAGAAGCGCTGGCGGCGCGCCAGCGGATTCTGGGTGCCTACCATCCTAAGACTCTTCTGACGTTTAACAATTTCGCGACGTTTCATTCGGGCAATGGCAATACGACAAAAGCGCGCGAATTGATGGAAACGGCGTATCGTCTCGGCAACGAAGCGGGCCACGCGGACTTGCCGATCATGGTCACGATCACGAGCAACCTCGCCGAGACCTACAGCCGTGCCGGTGAATTTGAAAAAGCCCTGCCGATGCATCAGGCCGCGCTGAAAAATGGCAATGGTTACCTGCCGGCGGATCATCAGCACGTTGGCCTTTACGAAGCACGATTGGGACGCTGCCTGATGGAACTCGACCGAATAACCGAAGGTGAAACACTTCTTCGCAGTGGTCAGAAAAAGTTGGAAGAAAAACTTGGGTTAGAGAATGAGTTGACGCGCAACGCGACGGGCTGGCTGGCGGAGCTATATCGACGACAGGGAAAGCTGGACGAAGCAGAATCGCTGCAGGCAAAATTGCCCTCAGCGACCCGCGATAATTAGTCATTTGAATTGGCTGCTAGAGTGAGTATCGCTTATCTGCGAAGACCAAACTGTGGTACCGGCTAATAGCCGCTACTTCTCCGCCTACTCGGATGACCGCAGTCAAGCGATAATGATCCAGAAAGTTGCATGAAAATTCAGTCCGCGCATGATTTAACACGCGGAGGATATTTTCATGCACACATCGACCCCATCACGCGGCTACACACAACTCGCGGTCGCAGCACTCTCGACGTTCCCGAGCATTTTTTTAGCTTGCAATCACGAAGCCAAGCCTTCCGTGCAAGAAGGTGGGCCCAATCGCAATATCGCCGAATGGGATATCCCCGCGCGCAGCCGGTTGGCCATCGATGGTTACGACCCGGTGGCATACTTTCCCGAAGGAGGCGGCACGCCGTTGCGCGGCAAAAGCGATCTGCAATACGAATACGGCGGCGTGCGTTATCAATTCGCCACGGCGGAGAATCTGCGACGATTCAAAAATAATCCCGCGCGCTACGAACCGGCCCACGGCGGATGGTGTTCGTGGGCGATGATCGACGGCGAAAAGACCGAGGCCAACCCCGAGTCATTTATTGTGAAGGACGATCGCCTATTCCTCTTTTATGATGGCGCATGGGGCGATACCCGCGCCATGTGGCTGGACACCGACCACGACGCGTCGGCGGCCAAGGCCGACGATCGGTGGCGACAACTAAGCGGCGAAAGCAAACGGATGTCCCCGCCTCAATAGACGCCAACTCGAGGCGGCGCGATATACTAACACGCGTTATGAATACACTCTGCATTCGCCACGAAACCAAGAGCCCATGGGAACGCCGCGCGCCGCTGGCTCCCATCCATATCGAGCAGATCCTCAAGACAACCAACGGCACAATTGGTGTGCAACCCTCGGAGACGCGCATCGTTCCCGATGATGAATACACCGCCGCCGGCGCAACGCTGCAAAGCGATCCCAATGACGCCCCCATCATCATCGGTGTGAAAGAGATGCCACTGGACGCCTTCGCTAACAGTCGCACTTACCTCTTTTTTTCGCACACCATGAAAGGGCAAGCGGCCAATATGCCCGCGCTGAAGCGCTTGTTGGACTTGGAATGCACGTTGATCGATTACGAACTGATCACCGACGATGCCGGCCGACGATTGGTGGCGTTCGGCCCCTTTGCCGGTGTCGCCGGTGCGATCGACACGATATGGACGTTGGGGCAGCGGCTCGATCACGAAGGAATTGCCACTCCATTTAACGAGATCACTGCGGCTCATCAATATGGAACCATCGCCGACGCGGAAGCGGCCTTGCGCCGCGTCGGCAAACAGATTCAGCATGAAGGCGTGCCGCCCGCAGTCGGTCCTGTGATCATCGGTGTCTTGGGTTACGGGGGCGTGGCGAGCGGCGCCAATCGCATGTTGGATTGCTTGCCGGTGGAAGACATCGCGCCCGATCAACTGCAGTCGATCGCACAAAACGGAGATTTGCAAACGGTATATCGCTGTGTCTTTCGCGAAGAGCATCTGGTTCGTCGACGCGATGGCAGCGCGTTGGTGCTTAACCACTATTACCAGCAGCCCGAATTGTTCGAGCCAATCTTCGCCCGTCATCTACCGCATCTGACGATGTTAATCAACTGTATCTATTGGGATGAACGCTATCCGCGCTTTGTGACCCGCGGCGATTTGACGCATCTGTTTAATGGCAATACTACGCCACGACTGCGCACCATCGGCGATATCACCTGCGATGTAAACGGCTCGCTCGCATGCACCACCCACGCGACCACGCCCGATGCACCGGTGTACGTGTACGACCCGCAAACGGGCAACACGCATGAGGGTGTCGCCGGCAATGGACCAGTCGTGTTGGCTGTCGACTTTCTACCGTGCGAAGTGCCGTACGACGCGACGTTATCTTTCGGCGCGGCACTTCGCCCATTCATCCCGGGCCTGATGGCGGCGGACTTCACGAAGACTCTGGACGATTGCGGACTACCGCCCGAGCTGGCGCGGGCCGTGATCGCGTATCGCGGGGAACTGACGCCGAGATTCCAATTCTTAAGCCAGCATCTATAGGCTAGGGTCTTACTCTTCGCCGTGCTCGAACTGTTCCTGATTGATCTCTGCGATCTCTGACGACGGCAAGGTAACCTGATTACCCGTGCGGCTGTCTTTAAACACGACCGTTCCACCCCGCTCCCGATCGACTTGGGTCGTGTAGTAGTTTTTGCCGGAACTGAGATCGGTCACGCGGTAGTAAGTCGTGCAGCCAACTGAGACGAGAAGAACAACCAGCAGCACGAACAAGCGCATGGCTTTCATTTGAATATCCTCCGTGAATAATCCGGTTTAATAATAAACTGACCACCCCTTGATGGTAACGAGATTTGCGAGGTCTCGTTAGAGTGAATTTCTACACAAATGTACCAAATCTGATGCCCGTCTATATGGGCGAAGTACTATCATGGCACAAACTTCGCCGCTTTCGATGGTGAAACAACCCGGCACGTCCTGCGTATTGAAACCGACACCAAACCACGCCAACGCGTTTCACCAACCAGCCATCCGCGCACAAAAAAACCTCACCATTTGGCGAGGTTCTTGAGAATTTAATTCGGGAGCCGCAATTAACGGGCGAAGTGGGCAAACGCCTTATTGGCTTCGGCCATTCGGTGCACGTTTTCGCGGGTGGTGATGGCGGTGCCCTGCCCTTGGAAGGCATCGACCAATTCCGAAGCGAGGCGCTCCTTCATCGGGCGGCCCTTCTTGGCGCGGGCGGCGTCGATGATCCAGCGAATGGCCAGGGCCTGGCTGCGCTTCGGGTTCACCGGCATCGGCACCTGGTAGTTACTACCACCAACGCGCTTGCTGCGGATTTGCACCGAGGGTCGCACGTTTTGAACGGCCTTTTCGAAGACTTCGATGGCTTCCTTATCCTTCACGCGACGCTCGATCAGGCCGAGCGCATCGTAAAAGATTTTGTAGGCCACGGTCTTCTTACCGCTCTTCATCATGCAGTTCACAAACTTGGCGGCGACCTTGCTGTTATGCTTCGGGTCGGGCCGCAACTGCTCGTTGGACATGGTCCAGCGTTTGTATCCCATCTATCTGCTCACCTTAACGCGCCGTGCGCGGATTGAAGAACCTTACTTCGGCTTCTTGGTACCGTACTTACTACGACCGCGGGCACGGCGGACGTTAAACTTCTCTTGTTGTTCGACCGGTGCACAGTCCAACGCACCGCGAACGACGTGATAACGAATACCCGGCAAATCGCGGACACGACCGCCACGCACGAGCACAATCGAGTGCTCCTGCAGGTTGTGGCCGATACCGCCGATATACGCCGTAACTTCACGACCGTTGGAAAGTCGCACACGAGCGACCTTACGCAACGCCGAGTTCGGCTTCTTGGGCGTCATCGTTTTCACGATAAGGCAAACGCCGCGACGCTGCGGGCAATTGTCCAAGTCGCGGGACTTGGATTTCTTCTTTTCAATTTGCCGCGGTTCGCGACAAAGCTGGTTAATCGTTGGCATAACGTCCTCAAACGTTGGACGACCGAGCCGAGCCCGGTCGCCAAGCAATTATCATTCGCGAAGCCCCGTATTTAACTGGGACTCGCGATTTTCGTCAATCCTGTGAATCCGCTTCGACCTCGTTGGACGGTCGCGGAGCGGGCTCATCCTTCGGGGCCGGGCCGATGGGCGTTCCACTATCGAGGGCCGCCGAGGCCTCCCGAATCACCGATTGGGGCAAATCGCCGCCCATTGCCGCCGCAGACGCGCCGGGAGCGACGATTCGATCCATTTCGGGGCCACCCGGCATGGTGACCTCGCGGATTTCCTCTTCGATCGGCTCGCCCAAGTGATCGACCTGCATCTCGAAGAACGGCTTGAACGCCGTTCCTGCCGGGATCAGGTGGCCCAGAATCACGTTTTCCTTCAGACCGTTGAGCGTATCGATCGCACTGCCCAGAGCCGCCTCAGTAAGCACCTTGGTGGTTTCCTGGAAGCTGGCAGCCGAGATGAACGACTCGCTCTGCAACGCCGCCTTGGTGATACCCAAGAGCTGCGTGGCGGCCGTTGCCGGCTTGGGCTTGCGACCGCGGGCCGGAGCCTTGCCGTCGTCGTCGAGCTTTTCGTTGACGGCGTTGAGTTCGTCCTTGAGGACGATCTGACCTTCGCGGAAATCGGAGTCGCCCGGGTCGGAAATCTTCACGCTCTTGGCCAAGGCCATGTTCATCGCCTGGAACTTGAAGCGGTCGGCAACTTCGCCCGGCAGCATTTCGGAATCGCCGGGGGTTTCGACCTTCACCTTGCGCAACATCTGGCTCAGGATCACTTCGATGTGCTTGTCGTTGATACCCACGTTCTGCGAGCGATATACCGACTGCACTTCGTTAATGAGATAGATGTGCAGCGCGTCTTCCCCCTTAATCGCAAGGATGTCGTGGGGCACCAACGGACCGTCACACAGCGGGTCACCGGCCTCAACCTTATCGTTGGCGTGAACCAACAGGTGCTTATCCTGCGGTACGTGGTGATCGCGCGGTTCGAGATCCTTACTATCCGGATGGATCGTAATCGTCATCTTTCCGCGACGTTTGTCGCTGCGGATTTCCACCGTACCGGAGATTTCCGCCATGACGGCCGGTTCTTTCGGCTTTCGTGCTTCGAAAAGTTCGGTAACACGCGGAAGACCACCGGTGATGTCCTGCGTACCGGACAATTCGCGCGGTCGTCGAGCAAGCAAGGCACCTGCCTTGATGGCATCGCCCTCTTTAACTTCGATACGTGCCTTTGCCGGCAGGTAGTGGTATTCAATAATCTTGCCTTCATCGTCTTCGATGATGAGCTGCGGGTTCTTATCGCCGCGGTGTTCGACGACGATGAACTTCTCGGTTTCCTTCGATTCAGAATCGATACGAACCGTTTCACCTTCGACGATATCTTGGAAGCGAATGATACCGGGCTTCTCTGCAAGAATCGGCGTAAGGTGCGGATCCCAAATGCACATGACGGCACGGCGTTCGAGCATATCACCCTCTCGAATGACGATGCTCGCACCGTACGGAATCTTGTGGCGTTCCAATTCGCGACCGTCTTCCGATTCGATCGCGATTTCACCGTTACGCTTCAAGACGCGCAAGACGTTGTCGCCCGATTCGGGGTCTTTGTAATCGACGGCCGTAATGTTATGGAACACGGCCTTACCCGCGTTGACACACTTGATGTCGCTATCGATTGCGCTTGTGGTTGCAACACCACCCGTGTGGAACGTACGCATCGTAAGCTGCGTGCCGGGTTCACCGATCGACTGTGCAGCGATGATACCGACGGCCATGCCGCGTTCGACCACCTGGCCCGACGACATATCCATACCGTAGCAACGGGCGCAGATACCGACCGGCGCTTCGCAGGTTAACGGACTGCGAACGCGGATACGGTCGAGCCCCAAGCCACCGTCGGCGGGTGAGCTTTCGATCTTACGCGCGATCTCGGTCGTGATGATGTCGTTTTCCTTGACGACGACATCGCCGGTAACCGGGTGTTTAATCGTATCGCGAGCGCTGCGACCGACGATCGAATCGGCCAACGGAATGTCGACCTCTTCGCCCTTGTATTGGGCACCCTTTTGCACGCCCTTGATCGTGCCGCAATCGATATCGCTGACGATCAGGTTTTGCGAAACGTCGGCGAGCTTGCGGGTGAGGTAACCCGAGTCGGCCGTCTTCAATGCCGTATCGGCCAAGCCCTTACGCGCGCCGTGCGTCGAGCTGAAGTATTCCAGCACGCTCAAGCCTTCGCGGAAGTTGGCCTTAATCGGCGTTTCGATAATTTCACCCGACGGCTTGGCCATTAGTGCACGCATACCGGCCAACTGTCGAATCTGATCGACGCTACCGCGAGCACCGGAATCCGACATCAAGTAAATCGGGTTGAGGTACTTCCAAGCGCCGTCATCTGCGGGACTGGCGTAGCGCCGTTCCGGATCGCGGAAGTCGTTCTTGAATTCGGCAAGCATGGCCTCGGTCACTTGCTCGCGCACGTGTACCCAGATATCGATCAGGGCGTTGTAGCGTTCGAGGTCGGTGATCTGACCGTGCTGGTAAGCCTTGACGATGCGATCGACGCGTTTCTGCGCGGCTTCGATGATCAGCTTTTTGCGTTCGGGAATACGCATGTCCGTCAGGCCGAACGAAAGGCCGGCGATCGTGGACCATTGGAAGCCGATTTCCTTAATGCGGTCGAGCAAATCGATCGTTTCGCGACGACCGATGAGTTCGTACGTATCCGCAATAACGCGGGCCGAACCCTTCGAGCTCAACGGATAGTTAAAGAACGGCATCTTAGGATGCAGGATGTCGTTGAAGATCACACGACCGACAGTCGTTTCGATGATGCGCTTGCCTTCAAGATCGCGCGGCAGCTTCTTTTGACCTTCGACGACGGCGTTGCGCGCGATGCGCACCTTGATCGGCTCGTGAATCCCGAGCTTGCCCGTGTCGTAAGCCATGATGGCTTCCGATTCGGAATAGAAGCAGCGCGTGGCCTTCGGCTTCTTAATGCTCTTATGGTGATCGCAGGTCAGGTAGAAGATACCCATAACGATATCCTGCGACGGCGACATAATCGGCGCACCGCTGGCAGGGCTGAAAATGTTGTTGGTGGACAACATCAGCACGTGGGCTTCGGTCTGAGCCTCAATCGAGAGCGGCAAGTGCACCGCCATCTGGTCGCCGTCAAAGTCGGCGTTAAAGCCGCGGCAGACCAGCGGGTGAATCTTGATCGCGTTACCTTCGACCAGCACCGGCTCAAACGCCTGAATACCCATACGGTGCAACGTCGGCGCACGGTTGAGCATGACCGGATGCTGATGGATCACCTCTTCGAGAATGTCCCAAATTTCCTGGTCGCGACGTTCGAGCATCTTCTTGGCGGACTTGATCGTGTCGGCCAAACCGCGCTCTTTGAGCTTGCGAATGATGAACGGTTGATAAAGCTCCAGCGCGATGCGCTTGGGCAGACCGCACTGATTGAGCTTCAGGTCAGGGCCGATGACGATCACGCTACGCGCGGAATAGTCCACGCGCTTACCGAGCAGGTTTTCGCGGAAGCGGCCCTGCTTACCCTTGATCATGTCGGTCATCGACTTGAGCGGGCGATTGCTCGAACCGAGCACCGGACGTCGGCACCGACCGTTGTCGAAGAGCGCGTCGACGGCCTGCTGCAACATACGCTTTTCATTGCGGATGATGACTTCGGGCGCGTTCAGGTCGATCAGCTTCTTCAAGCGGTTGTTACGGTTGATGATGCGGCGGTAAAGATCGTTCAAGTCGCTGGTGGCGAAGTTACCGCTTTCGAGCAAGACCAGCGGACGCAAATCCGGCGGAATAACCGGGATAACGTCCATCACCAACCACGTCGGATCGTTGCTACTGTTGCGCAGGCTTTCGACGATCTTCAAGCGCTTGGACAGGTCTTTGATCTTTTGCTTGCTATTGGTGTTACCGATCGCTTCGCGCAGCTCAACACTGAGGCTGGCCAGGTCGATCTTCTGCAGCAGCTTCTTGATCGCTTCGGCACCGATACCGACTTCGAAGTTGCTCCCGTACTTTTCTAGCGCTTCGCGATGGCGTTCTTCCGACAGGATTTCGCGTTCTTTGAGCGGCGTATCGCCCGGATCGACGACGACGCTATCCTGGAAGTAGATCACCTTTTCCAAGTCGCCCGTCTTCATATCGAGTAGCGCACCCAAGCGCGACGGCATCGCCTTGAAGAACCAGATGTGCACGATCGGCGCGGCCAGATTGATGTGGCCCATGCGCTTGCGACGCACGCGACTGTGCGTGACCTTCACGCCACAGCGGTCGCAGATCATGCCCTTGTGCTTGGTGCCTTTGTACTTACCGCAGAAACATTCCCAGTCGCGCTCCGGACCGAAAATGCGTTCGCAGAACAGGCCGTCTTTTTCGGCGCGGTAGGTACGGTAATTGATCGTCTCCGGCTTGCGGACTTCACCGTAAGACCACGAGCGAATGTCGTTGGGCGATGCCAGAGAAATCTTGACCGAGCCGTAGTCGTTGATTCGGTCGTAGATGTTTTCGATCATCAGATCCTTCCTTTCAGATCATAAGCGACGGGCGGTTGGGCCAGTCGAAAAGCAGCGTGCCATGCGACGAGTCGCGGCGGCTGCGCAACGTTCAGCTATTTTGCCGGGCAGAGCGACATCGGAACGATGCCGCGCGCCTTTTCAAATCCCAGTTCCTGGCAGAAATCCACTTCGGTGCCGTAGGCGGCGGCGTCGATGCGCTCGCACCCCATCTCGGAGAGCGCCGCAATAACACGCGTCGCCATTTCGCGGGCAATGCCGTACTGATCGTGTTCGATGCGACCATCCACCTGCGTGACGGCGGCCGGGCCCTGAAAACTCGGGCACAGCTTGCACTCGGTCAAGTAGCCGCGTAGGCCATCGGCGATGCCGCGGGCGATACCGATCAGGCGCTCGCCTTTGTCACCATCGCGGGCCGTAACGAAACAGACCGAGTTATCCACCGCACGCGAGAGCTTATCGACCGACTGTGGCAAGACCGCCCCGACGCTTTCGTAGAAGGCGCGCAGTTCTTCGAGGTCGATTTTCTTTACGACGTCGTAATGCACGTTGTCGGGCATCGGTTTCACTCCACCGGCGATCGGTTTACCCACGCGGACGGGCCGCACGATTACATCAGGTTGCTCTTCTCGAGCTGAATGTTCATGCCAAGCCCGCGGATTTCATTACACAACACGTCAAACGAAACCGGCGTACCGGCTTCGAGCGAGTTTTCGCCCTTCACCATCGATTCGTAAATCTTGGTGCGGCCTTCCACGTCGTCCGACTTGACCGTGAGCAGTTCTTGCAGGATGTACGCGCTTCCGTACGCCTCCAAGCCCCACACTTCCATTTCACCGAAGCGCTGACCACCGGTGCGGGCCTTACCGCCCAACGGCTGTTGCGTAATCAGTGAGTACGGGCCGGTGGCACGTGCGTGAATCTTGTCATCAACCAAGTGATGCAGCTTCAGCATGTAGATGTAGCCGACCGTGACGGGCTGATGAAACTTCTCACCCGTGCGACCGTCGATCGGAATCAACTTGCCGCCGTAGGGCATCTTGGCCAGGATGGTTTTTTCCTTCGCAGCATTGGCAACGGCTTCGTTATCCTGATTGAGCTTTTCGACGTACGCGTTGGCTTCATCAACGGCTGCGTGAAGTTCGTCTTCGGTACAGCCATCGAACACCGGCGTCACCGCTTGGAAGCCGAGAATCTTCGCGGCCCAGCCGAGGTGCGTTTCCAGAATCTGGCCGACGTTCATACGCGAAGGCACACCCAACGGATTCAGCAGAATGTCGAGCGGCGTACCGTCATCGAGATAGGGCATATCTTCGACCGGCAGAATCTTGGCGATCACACCCTTGTTTCCGTGGCGACCGGCCATCTTGTCCCCGACCGAAAGCTGTCGCTTGGTGGCGATATAGACCTTGACCATTTCGAGAACGCCCGAAGGCAACTCGTCGCCGCGCTTGAGCTGGGCGATCTTGCGATCGCGCTCTTCGATCATGCCGGCAATCGTCGGCCAGTAGCGATCCATCACCGGCTCGCACTCTTTGCGCTTGGCGGCGGGCTTGACCCACTTGATATCGAAAGCCCAGTTGCCCGGCTCACCGATCTGTTCCATAACGACTTCTTCGATGTCGCTACGACCGACCACCTGCTTGGTGTTGGGGTCAACGATCGGTGCTTCGGTGACCTTTTCCAACTCGTCGATCATCTTGCGGAACATGCCGATCGCTTTTTGATTGATCTGCGATCGGTAATCGTTGATGCGTGCCTGCAGCATCTCTTTCTGTTCGTCCGTCATGCCAGTGCGGCGGCTAAAGCGCTTGGTATCGATCACGATACCCGATGCACCGCTGGGCACTTCGAGCGAATCGTTCTTCACGTCTTCACCGGCGCGACCGAAGATCGCATGGAGAAGCTTTTCTTCCGGGCTCAGTTCGCTCTTGCTCTTGGGCGAAACCTTACCGACGAGAATATCACCGGGCTTCACTTCGGTACCGACGCACACGATGCCGTGCTCGTCGAGGTTACGCAGCGCCTTTTCCGAGACGTTCGGAATATCACGCGTGAACTCTTCGCGACCCAGCTTGGTTTCGCGAATTTCGACGTCGTACTCTTCGATGTGAATGCTCGTGAACGTGTCTTCCTGCACCAAGCGTTCGGAGATGAGAATGGCATCCTCAAAGTTGTAACCATCGAACGTCATGAAACCGACGAGCAGGTTCTTACCGAGGGCCAACTCACCGTTCTTACAGGCGGGGCCGTCGCCAATGATCTGCCCCTTGGAGACTTTCTCGCCCAACTGCACCAACGGCACCTGGTTCAAACAGGTGCGTTCGTTCAAGCCTTGGAACTTGCGCAGCTCGTATTCGTCGGTATCGTTAATAACGATGCGCGTGGCATCGACGTTCGTGACCTTACCATCGACGCGGGCCCGAATGACCATCCCGCTGTTGGCGGCGACGACCTTTTCCATACCCGTGCCGACCACCGGCGGATCGGTGCGCAACAAAGGCACCGCCTGCCGCTGCATGTTCGAACCCATCAACGCGCGGTTGGCGTCGTCATGTTCAAGGAAGGGAATCAGCGACGCCGACACACCCACGGTTTGCTTGGGCGAAATATCGACGTATTCGACATCTTCGGCATTGACCGTCGAAAGATCGCCACGCAAACGTGCGACGATGTGATCGCCATCGACCTTGTTGTTCTTCGGATTAACCGCGTCCGGCGGTGCGAGCACGGCCTTCATCTCTTCGTCGGCACGCAGGTACTGCGAATGGCCGTTGACGCCACCGTTTTCAACCTTGCGGTATGGCGTAATCAAAAAGCCGAATTCGTCGACTGTCGAGTAGATACTGAGCGAAGCGATCAGACCGATGTTGGTACCTTCCGGCGTTTCAATCGGGCAGATACGACCGTAGTGCGAAATGTGAACGTCGCGCACTTCAAAGCCCGCACGCTTACGGTTTAGACCACCCGGCCCCAACGCCGACAAACGACGTTCGTGCGTAAGCTGGCTCAGCGGGTTGGTCTGGTCGACCACCTGCGACAGTTCGCCGCGACCGAAGAAATAATCGATCGCGCCGCTGACGGCTTTGCTGTTGACCAGTTCGGCAATCTTGCCCAACTGATCCGGATCTTTCATGCTCATACGCTCTTGCACGGTGCGGCGCAGCTTGAGGAAACCCTTGCGGATTTCGTCGCACGCCAACTCATCAATCGTGCGCAAACGTCGGTTACCGAGGTGATCGATATCGTCTTCCGAAACGATCACGCGGGTTTGCTTCCATGCGTATTCGTAAACGTTGCCGGTAAACGAATCGCTTTCGTCATTCTTGACGAGCAGCTTTTCGATCGCCTTTTCGGTTTCAAACGCGCTGTGCTTGACCGAAGCACCGAACAAGCTGTTCCATTCGTCGCGATTAGCCTTTTCGTCGGCGGTTGCCAACTTTTGCGCTTCGGCTTCGTTGAACAAGTAAATCTTGTTGGGCCGCGGGTAGTAATTCAAAAAGTCGAGTTGAACGATCGGCTCTTCGCCCTTTTCCAACAGTTCGTTGTAAAGATCGATGCCCTCAACGATGCGGGCGGCGCGCGTGCGAATCATCGACACGACGAAGTCGCGTGACATCTTGTTGAGTTCCGATTCGCGATCGACGCGAACGCGACCGAGCAATTTCTTCACCAAATCCATATCGAGCGAGGCCACTGGCACCCACTCGGTCGGCGCATCGGAGAGCGACTGCAACTGCCGCTTGATTTCCGCCATCGCTTCTTCTGGCTTTAGCTTCTTGCGACCGTCCTGCACGTTGTCGAGCGTACCCAACTCGCAGCCCTGCTTGGGGTCGACAATCGCCGCCTTATCGGTGCGGTACGACGCCAACTGTGCGGCCAAGTCCTTGGTCCAGCGAATGATCGCCAATTCAAATGGCAGCCGCTGCGGCACCGAATAACCAACGCGTTCCTGGCTACGCAAATCGAGCAGGTAGCGCAGACACGCGACAAAATCGGCGACCGTCAGGCTGTTGAGTGCCGTCGGGATCGACAGACCGAACTTACGATTGATACGGAAGCGACCGACCTTGCCGAGTCGGTAGCGGTTTTCGTCGTAGAACTTCTCGTGGAAGAGTTTGACGGCCTTATCGAGCTGAGCCGGGTTACCCGGGCGCAGGCTCTTGTAAATCCGCATCAACGCTTCTTCGTGATTGCTACTCGAATCTTCGGCGAGCGTATTGAGCACGAGCGGATCGACCATGTCGTCGATGATTTCGTACTGCTTCGCCGATGCCGCTTGCATGCGACCAAGGGCATCACCGATCTGACAACCAGCGCGAACGACCGGTTCGGCACTGGCTTCATTTTCTTCGTCTTCTTCGCCCCAGAAATCGGAAACGACGTACTGATCGGGCTTGAGTTGCGTCGTCTTGATCCACTTGGTCTTGTAGAACGTGCGGATGATCGACTCGTCGCTACCGAAGCTCGGATCCATCGCACGCAGGAACGTCGTCGCCGGGATCTTGCTCGACTGGTCGATGCGAACAGCCAACACGTCTTTGCGCGTGATGTTGACTTCGATCCAGCTTCCGCGTTCGGGAATAATGCGGCACGCGTGCAACGGACGATCGGCTTCGATCGTATCCTTAATGAAGTCCACACCCGGCGAACGGTGCAACTGCGACACGATGACGCGCTCGGCACCGTTGATGATGAACTCACCACCGCCGATCATGATCGGCAACTCGCCCAGATACACGCGATCTTCGAGCACTTCGTCTTTATCTTTGCGATGCAGACGCAAGCGCACGCGCAGCGGCATGCCGAAGGTCAACCGCAGTTGCCGACATTCATCCGGCGTGTAGCGCGGGCGACCGAGCGAGTAATCCAAATACTCGACGGTGATGTTCTCGTCGTAGCTTTGGATCGGGAATACTTCACGCATCAACCCCTCAAGACCGGTCGGCGTGCGCTCACGCATCGGAATATGTTCCTGCAGGAAGCGCTCGTACGAACCGACCTGAATTTCGATCAGGTTGGGGATATCAGTCGCGTCACCGATCTTTTTGAAATTGCGGATATCGCGTTGGGCCGTCATCAGAGTCCTTTCACGAAAACAAAACGCGGACATTTCGGCGAACAACAGGCGCGCAAAGATCACGCCCAACGCCGATCGACCGTCGCGTTAGCAGAGAGTACTTGTTGGATTCGCCGCAAAAGCGAAAAAGCCACGCACTCGGATAATCACCAGAAGAATTAAGAGGGTTTCGCCTAATTAAAGGGACAAAACGTTTGAGCAAGTCGCCATCTTACGGGCCGTACGTCCCACCGCTACCGACCGATTTCGCTAACTTCTCAAATCAAGCCCGAGAGTATAACGGGAAAAACCAACTTAACGCAAGTTCCGTTGCTCAAAATATTTAAGGCAACCTGCCAGCCTCACGACGACCGGCCGATTCACAGCAACTCCACCCTACCGATCACCGCCCCATTACTCCGGTCGGTTGAGCGGCAGCCGAATCGTAACTTGTGTGCCTTCCCCGACTTGCGACGAAATTCGGATCGTACCACCCATTTCGGCGACATAACCATGGACCGCAGCGAGCCCGAGCCCGATGTTGCTCTCGCCGCCCCCGTGTAACTCGCCCTTGGTCGTAAAAAACGGCTCAAAGACGCGCTCCAGCGTTTCCGGTGGCATGCCGCAGCCGTTGTCGGCAATCAGAATTTCCGCTTGCTCACCCAGATCGCGCAACTGAACCGTCAGCACGCCGCCAACGCCGAGGGCGTCGATCGCATTCTGGGCGATACTCTCCAATACGCGGGCTAACCGTTGAGACTCGAAGCGTGCCCCCTCGATGTTGTCGAATTTCGCATCAACCGCCACGCCGGCCCCACGGGCTCGGGCTTCGATTTTGCGCAGAAAGCCATCAAGGATTTGGTTCAACGGTGCCCACTCGGTCTGTTCATTTTCGGATTCGGCGAAGACGGCGAGTTGATTCGTGATTCGTGTGGCACGCGAAATGGCCTGGGCGAGCAGCCGCAGCGTGCGCCGCAACTCACGCGGGCTGTCGCTGGTCAATACGTAGTCGATACTCGTTAGCATGCCGCCAAGAATGTTATTGAAGTGATGGGCAACGCCAGCGGCCATGCGCCCCAGCGCCGCGATGCGGCGGCTATCGGCCAATTCGCGCGACATGCGCTTGCGTTCGGAGATATCGCGCATGCTTGCCGAGATCGCCTTGCAGTTCCCGTCGTCATCGAGCACCGGCGAGAAAATCACCACCATCGTCATGATGGTGCCGTTGTCCTGCGGGTACTTGGCCTCCATCTCGCGCATCGAGCCGGTTTCGAGCACTTGCCCTATCAGCTCGCGCGCCTTGCGGCGGCTGACCTCAGGAAGCAGTTCCACGAAATCGACGTGACCGTCGGCGAAGCCTTCCAGTTGTGGATAGGCCGTCAGGGCTTCGGAATTGGCAAACAAAACGCGGCTATCGGCATCAAATGCGATGCAAATAAACCCCAAACGTTCGACAAGATGCTGAAAAAAATGTGCGTCGGTCCGAGTGGACATCACGATAACTTTACCAATTGGCGGCGACCTTGATTAATTGACGCCCATCATACGCCACCTGCTCGATCATCCCAAGGCAAACGCCCGGCAATCAGGAAACATTCTTTGCCACCGATCTACGCAGGTGGGTCGAACCCCTCTTGTTCGTCTGCTGGTGGCAAATCGAGACGATCATCCTCAGCCGGTACGTCCGGTTCGGGCTCGCGCGGTCGAAATGCTCCGGCCGGATCGAAGCCGTCATCCTCTGTTTCATCGCTGACGGGTTCGTCGTCGGATTGGGCGTCAGTTGGTTCATCAACTGCCGCATCTTCTTCCACGCGTTCGCTCAGGTCGCGGCGCGGCTGCTTCGCCGGTCCGCCCATCGGCACGGCCCGCACGATTGGTCGAATAATGAAAATGTTCTCACGTTGGGCACCTTCACCCGCTTTGCCATCACCCTCCAGGAAAAACGCCCGCGCCAACAACGGTCGATCCTGTACCGCACTCGTCGGACCGACCATCAGAAACCCGCCATTGGGAATTTCAACGCCAAATGCCAAGCCGTCGAAATCGTGCCGACGTTTCTCCGGCGCGAGGACGGGCGTTTGCCCTTCTTCCAACACCCAAGTCGACGGTCCGTCGGGCTCTTCCAACTGCGGCATTAGTTCCAACCACGTGTTGCGCAGATTTGTGGATCGGAATTGCGTGCGCAAACGGAATCGCGGCAACGGCGACTTAAACTCCACGCCGCGCAGCGTGCCCGACGCGTCGTATTGAAACCAACTGAACGTGCCCTTTCGTCGTGCCAATTCAATATCAAGCAGGCGTGCCGAGTTCGGCATCACGCGATCGGAAATAACCTCGCGACCTTTGACTCCTTCGACATAGTCAACGAGCAACTCGCGGTCGCTCTTGCGACCGATCGCGACCAGAAACCCGTTTGCTTTCAGACGAAGGTTGCGATTGACGTTCGGCAATACGCCGCTGGCAATCTCCCAAATCGACGAGTTTTCATCAAAGGAACCGGGCGGCCCTGAAATGCGAAAGACCTCAAACTCGAGCACCAACTTTTCCGGCTGGCTGGCAAAGATGCCGATGTTGCGTTCGTCGTCATACGCATCGTCACCTTCGGCCCAATCGGGATCGTTCGAACGACGCGCAGCATCGTCGCCTTCACCCTCAATGGCCGGTGGCGTCGCGCGACCGGTAGTGTCGATGGGGTCTTGCTCTGTCGTCGTCGCTGTTGAACCGATGCAAGCAAACTGGCTCGCAAAAAGAACCAATGCGACGACGAAAAGCACGCAACCATGCCGTTGCGTAGCAATCGTCGTTAGCATTCTATTCAACAGATTGGGACCAATCTTCGTTGGGGCAGGGTTCATAGGCGCTCACGATTCCGAAGGCGAAGCGACGGCGATAAACGAGTTATGCCTCGGCGGTATTAAATCTTTCAACGGCTTTCACGCCAAGTCAATCAGCCCCGATGACCTTCCTTTGCAATTCGAATCAACGTGTCGCAACCGCGGCGAATCTTCGCCTCGGTCGTCGCATAACTGATGCGAAAGTGCGTATCGACGCTGGAGAAAATGCCGCCGGGGATCACGAGCACGCCATCCTGTGCCACGCGTTCGCAAAACGTCGTACCGTTCGGAAAGGATGCCGGTGCCTTCGGAAACACATAGAAGCCGCCCGTCGGTCGCTCGAATTCAAAGTGCGGTGCGAGCAGATCGCAAATCAAGTTTCGCTTTTCGCGATACGTATCGCGAAAGGAACTCACGTCGGTCTCAAGCGCTGTGAGCGTCGCAAACTGTGCCATCGACGGCGCGCAGACAAACGTATACTGCTGCATCTTCGTCATTTCGCCGATCAGCTTCGACGGCCCCGCCGCATAACCCATGCGCCAACCGGTCATGCCGTACGTCTTACCGAACCCGCGCAATAGCAACGTGTTATCCGGCGCATCAGCAAGCGGGCATGGGTTATCACCGTCGTAACATAGACGATCGTATATTTCGTCGGAGATGAGCACGATGTCGTTCTCGACGGCGAGCTCGGCGGCGGCTTTAACCTCCGGTGCCGTCATCATGCGGCCGGTTGGGTTGCTCGGCGAGTTGATCAGAATCGCTTTGGTTTTGCTGGTGATAGCCTTGGCAACTCGATCTTTATCGAAACGAAAATCGGGATAGGAGTTGACCAAGACCGGTCGTCCCCCAGCCATGTTGACAAGGTGGCCATAGGAAACAAAGTGCGGATCGAGAAAGACGACTTCGTCGCCCGGCTCGACCAACGCCATCATCGCCAGCGTCAATCCGCCCGACACGCCGCAGGTCACGAGGATATCCGTCTTCACGCCATGGTCTTGCTGCACCTTCGCCGCCAACTTTTCGCGCAATACCGGAACGCCGGCACTGGGCGTATAACGATTGTTCCCTTCGTCGATGGCCTTTATCGCCGCCGCGCGTACCGGTTCGGGCGCGTCGTAATCGGGCTGGCCGATGGACAGATCGCACGGGTTTTCCATCCCGGCGGCCATTTCGAAAAATTTGCGTATACCGGAGAATTCGATCTTACGCGTGCGTTCGGTGAGTAGTCGTTCGATATTCATGGGCGTAGTAACTCCGCCGGGGTTGCTGGCTTGCGAAACGCATTCAATCTGCGTGCAAGCCTAGCAACCCCGGCGGATTCGGCAACCACAACCAAACTGGCACGCCACGTTGCCATGGGACAGTGTCGCAAACTTCAGGCGTACCGATCCATCGACGGGAAATAAACTCACTTGCTCGTAAGCAACCGACTAACGACCGCTCTTTCTTCGCCGTCGCACCCCGCGCCAGCCCAACAACATAAACGGCATCATCGCTGGCATGCCGCCGCCACAGCATTCCTCGGTCGTCGGCATCATCATGTCGTTGCCGTTGCCGCCCGTATTGGGTGCCGGCTGGTTGGGATTGGGAACGCTCGGATCGCTGTCGTTACAGTCGGGAATCAGGTCGCCGTCGGAATCGGTGTCTGGCGTACCGCACCCGCACGCGCCCGGCGCGATCTTGTCAGCGTCGTTAGGGCAATCGTCGAAACAATCGGGCGTGCCGTCACCGTCGCTATCCGCATCGGAAACTCCACAACCGCAAGCGCCCGCCGCCGTCTTGTTCGCATCGTCGGGGCAGTCGTCGCACGCATTGCCCGCGCCGTCGCCATCGTCGTCGACCTGGTCGACGTTCACCGTGTTGGGGCAGTTGTCGAAAATATCCGCCGTACCGTCGCCGTCGGTGTCGTTGGTCCGCACGATAGCTTGCGATCCGTCGTCAAAAATCAGCCACAACGCTACTTGCCCCACATCGTTAAGGCTACGTTGCTTGCCATCCGACCCGCCTGTCGACGAACTGAAAATGAAACTCGTAACGATTCGTTCATCACCATCCGCAACCGCAACAAGATCACCTATCCGCATCAGTAACTTCAGGCCGACGATCGGGTCAAACTGCCACAGGCTTTCGTCACTCGTCATGTCGACGCCGGCACCGGCCAGCTTCGCCTGAAATAGTAACTGCCCGCGCGCATTGGCCGCCAAATTCGAGAAGGTTCCCGCGGCATTCCCGAAGACAACTCCGTCCGGCAAGCCTGGAGCGGCATCGCCCTCGCGCGCAACCACCGCCAGCGTACCACCGTGATCGGCACAAATGACATCGTCATTATTCGCACCCACATCACCACCGGCCAACATCGCAATAAACGCCGTCGTACCGTCGTCGCTAATAATCGGCGGGTGAATCAATTCGAAGGTCGTATTCGCCGCCGGACTAGCCTCTCCATCGCGTGCGATCAATTCGAGGTTCCCGTTTTGGCCCGTCGAATAAACCGCTTGATCGTTGGAGCCATCGATACCGGCACCGGATAAGAGCGTGATAAATGCAATCTCGCCATCGATGTTGATCGACGGATTCAAAAAGTTGCCCAGCAGCGCGCCGGCAACGCCCGGTGCCGCAATACCCTCACGAGTCGCCAGCAAAGAACTGACAGGACCGGAGAAGATACAATTGTCGTTAGCAGTGATCACGCCCGCACCGCTGAGACCGAAGCGAAACGCGCACAAGTCGTCGCCGCCGAGCACCGGGTTTATCGTCGACGTCGTCGCCAGCAACACGCCGGCAGGTAAGTCGGGGGCTTGATTGTTCTCGCGCACCACCAACGAATAGGATCCAGGCGCGTTGAAGCCCGACCACACGCCGGCGCTATTGGAGAAGTCCACACCCGTACCCTTGACTTGACCGCTAAACAACACGCGCCCGGAATCGTTGAATAGGACGTTGGTAATGCCCGAGTGCGTAATGCCCGCCCCCACGCCCGGTGCCTGCGCACCTTCGGTCGCCACCAAACCCAGCGCGCCGCCGATGGCATCCGAAAAAATCGCTTCATCATTCTCGAATGTGATTCCCGGCCCCTTCACGTTTGCCTCAAACGCAAGATCGCCCGACCGATTGAGGATCGGAATGACAAATGTGTTAAACGTCACCATGTTGGGCAGGCCGGGGGCCTGTTGCCCTTCGCGCGCTTCCTGCATCAACATGCCGCCGCGATCGGACCAGAGCGCGTTATTGTTGGCAGCAGTCACGCCGCCAAAATTCAGGACATACTCCGCCGCGAACGCGACGTCGCCGTCCTCGTTGATCACCGCGCGATTAAACGCATCGAACATCACGCCCTGCACGAGACCGGGAGCCTGCTGGTCTGTTACCGCGATTACGGTGAGTGGCGGTGCCGCCGTGACAATCGATGGTTGGGTCAAAAAACTCGAAAACGCGATGAATATAGCGGCAAACAAGAAGCGATGAATCATCGGTGGGCACCTCCTCAATGGGCCTTCATCTCGCGACGGCCCCAACGAGTAAGCGGCCATCGACGAGGTTTGCAGCGGGCAAGGGCTGTGCCACCGGTACTTTCAGGCCAGTAACGCTGATCTTGGGGTATTGCTGGGGAATAACACCCGGCGATCCCACCCCTAAATCTGATGCGAAGGCAGTGGTCGATTCGATGTGGCCAATGACGGAAACGCACAGCCGGTGCCACTGGCAGTGAAGGCCCCCATCCGCAGGGTTCCGCTGCATTAGCCGCAGTCGAGCACCTTGCGCGCCGCCTGCGTGATCATCTGGATCGCCGGATGGCGCACGCGGCGCTCGATAGAGATCGCAAAGAACTGCTCTTTCACATCATCGCTGCGTCCGACCACTTGCACCTGATATTGCCGCTTGACCTCCGCCTCAATCGTCGAGGGCACGACAAACAATCCGCGACCAGCCTGGCCGAATGCTTTAATCAAAGCCGCATCTTCAAATTCACCCACGATGCGCGGTGCGATATCCAAATCTTCAAACCAACGATCGAGATTACGCCGCAGCATCGTCGTAGGAATCGGTAGCAACATCGGCGCGCCGTCCAACGAAGCCGGGAATCCTTTGCGAAAGCGCCGAGCAGATGCGGCTTTGCCAAACACCGTGATCCCGCACTCACCCAAGAGATGGCTATAGGCACGCACATTCACATCGGGCGGAATCGGCGCATCACTGAAGACCACATCGAGTTCGTGTACCGCCAGCCGCGCCAACAAATCCGGCGGCTTGCCTTCGACGCAGGTCACTTGAATTTCCGACTCGTCGGTCAGCAACGGCCCCAAAATGCGTACCGTCATCAACTTCGATAATACGTCGGCCACACCCACCAACAAGCGCGAGCGCGGTCGATAATCGTCGTCTTTCACGGTTGAGACCAATTCTTCACCGAGCGTGAAGATTTCATCGGCATATCGAAATACCGTGCGCCCCATCTCGGTGAGTACCAAGCGCCGCCCGCTGCGCTCGAACAACTGCGTCGACAACGATTTTTCCAATTGCTTGATTTGCGCGGAGACCGTGGGCTGGGCCAAATGCAGCCGCTCGCAGGCGGCGGCGACGGTGCCCTCTTTCGCGACGAGCCAAAAGTAATTCAGATGATGGTAATTAAGCCAGTTGGCCATCCGACGGTATCCTCGCAAGACATTGAAACGTTAACGCACGCTGAAAAGCACCTGCCGCGCGTGCAATATAATAGATAGATTTTTCCTATCAATAAAATTCCAATTATCTAATTTTCATGCAGTTCCGGCTGACGTATATATATAAGGCGAGCGGGAGGTACCGCTCCATGAGGCAATGGTGATCAACATCACCCGTAAAGGAGACGCCCCATGATGATCGATATCGCGATGAGCCCACAGAGGCCGTCGGCCAACCTGCAAGCCCTTATCGAGAAGCGGGTTCGATTCGCCCTGGGGCGATTTGAACGACGGCTCAGTCGGGTGCACGTGCGATTGACCGACGAAAACGGACCGAAAGGCGGCATCGACAAACGTTGTGCCATTTCGGCCGAACTCGGAGCGGCCGGCACCCTGCACGCCGCCGTTGATGATTGCGATTACGAACCGGCCGTTTCGCGTGCCGTCGAACGGCTGGCACGACGGGTAAAAGATCATCTGTCTCGCCGCCGCGACATCCGGCGAAAGTGGAGGAAAGGGTAAGCATTCATCGGACTTGAAAACTGAGAGTCGCTTCGGCGACGAGGAAGGACTGAATAGGGGCATCTGCCTCTATCTCTCTCAAGCCGCGTATGGGTTAAATGGGATCGGCCCATGCGCGGTTTTTTTTTCATTCTTGTCCGTTCGCATGTTCGGCAATTATCCAACGCGCCGCCGATCCATTGCACCTCCAACCATTGACGCATCGGGCTGCCGCGACGTTCCCTGTCTCGAAATCTGTCTGCCGATACTCGAAATAGCCCACCGATCATTTAAACTCATGAACGCGAGCCCGAATCCAAATTGCTCGGGTTCATCGTTACAAAGTTATTGATCATGACCGTCAGCGAAACAACTTGGGATCTCACGCGCGGCGAATTTGACGCCGCGCGCTTAGCGCTGCTGCGCCGACGGTTTGTGACCTTCGCGCGCATCGTGGGCTTGCTGGTCATCATTAAGACCGTCCTGGTCGCCTTGCTCGCATCGGCCCACCAACTCGAATTATCGCTGCCGTTGCGACTGGCTTTTGCCACCAAGATTTTACTTGGCTGCGCCATTTTGTTGCTGCCCTTCTTGTTTAAACGTCGGTTGGCATTGCTCAATCAGCGCCAAATTCTGTGGCGCGCGGGTATCTTGATCGTGCTGGCCGTTATTACGCAGGTGACCGGTGCCGAAGTGCTGGGCCGGCTGATCACCAACTTGCTCGCGGGGCTCGGCATCGAACATACCGTCAGCCCGGTCGGTCCGTTGATGTTGATTCTGGGCCTGATTTACACGGCCGCCGCGCTCACTGTGCCGTGGCACTTGCGCGAAGCGCTGTGGCCGTTGCTCGCCGCGCTGTTCATTCTAATTTGCGCCATGTTGATTGACCGCAGCGCGTATTGGCTACGCCCGGCGCATTTGTATTACCTGGCGCTGGCGGGCGCGCCGGGCTTACTGATCAGTTGGGTGCGTTCCAGCCATATTCGCGAGCGTATCGCCTTTCGTGCGCTGGCCGGTCGGTATCAATCGATCTATTCGGATTTGGAAGCTGCGCGGCGCATTCACGAAGCGCTGTTTCCCAACGAGATCGACAATGGACCGGTACAGTTCGCCTATCGCTATCGACCCGCACGCGAAATTGGCGGCGATTTTCTGGCAGCCATCAAAGACAATAACGGCGGCCTCACGCTGGCGTTGCTCGACGTCACCGGCCACGGCGTGGCGGCCGCGTTGGCAGTCAATCGACTGCACGGCGAAATCAAACGCGTAACGGCGGAACACCCCGACGCCGGCCCGCGCGAATTTGTGATCGCCCTGAACCACTATATGTTTTTGACACTTTCAGATGAATATCTGTACGCCACCGGCGTGGTGGTGCATTTTGATGCCGAGCATAGGAAGTTGCGCGTGTGCAACGCGGGCCACCCCGCGCCATTGCTCCGGCGCGCCGATGGAACGGTTCATAAGTTCGACGCCAACGCCGCCATGCTGGGAATCCTGGATGGCGATGCGTTTATCACCACCGAACACGCAATAGCTATCGATACCGAAGACAGGTTGTTGCTCTATACGGATGGCGCTGTCGAGGCCGTCAACAGCAACGAGCAGTTTCTCGGCATCGCCGGGCTTACGAAGCTTTTGCAGGATCGTGCGAACACTGAACCAGAATCGCTTGCACGCGATATCGAATCAAGCGTGCAGGCATTTTCCGACGGCGGCCTGTTGGATGACACGCTCATCGCGATTGCTTGTTTAACGAACGAACCACTAGGCGAAGCGTGATGGTGGCCGCTAGGCCGTTGCCGCCAGTAACGAATGCTTCACAGCCCCATCGACGATCGTCATGACGGCGCGGCCCTTGAGTTGCCAGCCGTGATAGGGGCAGTTGCGGCTCTTGGACTTGAGGCTATCGACGTCGACGGACCATTCCATATCGGGGTCGATGATCGTGATATCGGCGTAGGCACCGTCGCGCAGGCTGCCGCGTGGGATGCCGAGAATACGCGCCGGGTTAACCGTCATCTTTTGAATCAGCGCCGGCCAATCGAGCCGACCGCTGTGGACGAGTGCCTTGGCGAAGAGGCCGAGCGCCATTTCCAGCCCGATGATACCCATCGGCGCGTTTTGGAAATCGTCTTCCTTCTCTTCGCGACCGTGCGGCGCGTGGTCGGTGATCAAACAATCGATGGTGCCATCAACCACGCCATCCAGACACGCGTCTATATCTTTCTGGCTGCGCAGCGGCGGGTTCATCTTGTAGTTCGTGTCGTACGTCGTGACCGACTCTTCAGTCAGCAACAAATGGTGCGGGCACACTTCGGTCGTGACCTTGATGCCACGGCCTTTTGCTTCGCGCACGAGTTGCACGGCACCTGCCGTCGAGATATGCGCCACGTGATAGCGCGTGTCGGCGTTTTTGGCCAACATAAGATCGCGCGCGATCATCGCCTCTTCGGCAATCGCCGGAATACCGGGCAGGCCCAAGCGCGTCGCCGTCACGCCCGCGTTCATACACCCCGAGCCGGCCAAATCCGGATCTTCGCAATGCTGGATGATCACCTTGTCGAACATGCGGACGTACTGAAGCGCACGTAACATCGCCGATGGGCTCGCCACGCCGCAACCATCGTCGCTAAAGGCGACCGCACCCGCTCGCACCATCTGCCCCATTTCGGCGAGTTCCTTACCGTCGCGCCCTTTGGTCACGGCACCGATCGGATACACGTGGCACAAATCGGCCCGCGCGGCTTGGCGATAGATGAACTCGACCATCGCCTCGGTATCGATCACCGGCTCGGTATTGGGCATGCACGCGATCGACGTAAAGCCGCCCGCCACCGCCGCCGCCGAACCGGAAGCAATCGTCTCTTCCTCTTCGTTGCCGGGCTCGCGCAAATGCACGTGCATGTCGATCAGACCGGGGCAAACGATCAAGCCCTTGGCATCGATCTCTTCACCGCCCTTGGCGGCCTTGTCGATGCCAACGATGCGCCCATCTTCGACTGCGATGTCGGCGACTTGGTCGATCCCCTGCGCCGGGTCGATCACGCGCCCACCCTTGATGGTCAGATTGCGTCCTGCCAGATTGACCATTAGCTATCCGCCTCCCCCGCCTGCTTGCACAAAAACATCACGGCCATGCGCACGGCCAAGCCGTTGGTCACCTGATCGAGAATTACGCTGCGCTGACCGTCGGCGACTTCACCCGACATCTCCACGCCGCGATTGATTGGCCCCGGGTGCATCACGAGCACGTCATTCTTCGCTCGGTTGAGTCGCTCGTTGGTTAGCCCAAATAGACGGCTGTATTCTTGTAAGCTCGGGAACACGTTCGACGAAATGCGTTCGCGCTGCACGCGCAGCATGTTGATCACGTCGAACTCGCCAATCACCGAATCAAAATCGTGTACCACCCGCGCGCCGAGCTTTTCAAACCCGCGCGACACGAGCGTGGTCGGCCCGACGAATGTGACCTCAGCCCCTAGCTTCAACAAACCATGCAAGTTGGAGCGTGCCACGCGCGAATTGTTAATATCGCCAACCACGGCGACCTTCAATCCGTCGATGCGCCCCTTGTTTTGTCGCATCGTGTAGATATCGAGCAGGCCTTGCGTCGGGTGCTCGTGCCGACCGTCGCCCGCATTGACCACACTACAGCTCACGTTTTGCGCAACCAGATGCGTGGCCCCCGCCGCCGCGTGGCGGCAGATGATGATATCGACGCCCATCGCTTCGATGTTGCGCACCGTATCGCGCAGGGTTTCGCCTTTGCTGACGCTGCTACTCTTGGCTGTGAAGTCGATTACATCGGCGCTGAGTCGTTGGGCTGCCAACGTAAAGCTGATGCGCGTGCGAGTGGAATCTTCAAAAAACAAATTCGCTACGACGCGGCCGCGCAATGCGGGCACCTTTTTCACGCTGCGTTTGGATACGTCGGAGAATGCCTCGGCCGTATCGAGGATCAGGCCGATCTCATCGGCCGTTAGGTCTTCGAGGGTCAATAAATGTCGATGCTTCCACGTCACCGGCTGCTGCTTGGCGGCTTCCGCCATTTGCCGCGCCGATTCGACCGGATTGCCTACGCCGCTCAAGCTCCCACCTCCACGCCTTCAGCGCCGTCGCGTTCCCGCAACTTTACGTCGATATGTCTTGCTTCTTGCCGGGCATCAAAGCCCACATAGTCGGGTTGGATCGGTAACTCGCGTCCGCCGCGATTGACAAGCACCGCCAATCGAATCGCTTTGGGTCGGCCCAAATCGATGATCGCCGCCAACGCCGAGCGAATCGACCGCCCCGAGTAAATGACATCATCGACCAACACCAGATAGCGCCCTTCGACGTCGAACGGAATCTCCGTCGTGCGCACGATCGCCGACGGCCCGATCTCCGCCAGATCGTCGCGATAGAGCGTGATATCGAGCGTGCCGAAGGCGATGTCGGCGTGGCCCTTGGTCGCCAGATGCTTCCGCAGGCGTTCGGCGAGGACGTCGCCGCGCTGGCGAATTCCGATAATGCCGATGGGCACGCCGTGCGGCAATTCGGCAGCGATCTCGTCCGCCATGTCCTGCAGCGCCGCGGCGATGCCTGCTTCGTCGAGTATGACCGTCATGACCGCTCAGATTAGCCGAGCCCGCGCGCTGCGGCAATGTGTGAATTGGTGGCGTGAGACACGTTTTAGTTATCGCGTTGCTGTCGATATCGCGATCTGCGTCGCGCGACCGACCGACCCTCTGATGCAGCAACTGTTCACCGGCGTACTTCGCAGCCACGGCGCATCAAAACTCGCGTGTCTTTTCGCGCCAGCAATTGCACCTGCGTTGCCGATTTCGACCGCCGTTTTTTGTCGGTTTTTTGCGAAACTGCTATACTAACCGTGCTGTAGGGCTCGGCTCTTAGCAATCTTTTCACGCTCGCCAAACTGAGACGATCTTCAAAGGCCTATGGCACGACCTCACCGACAACGCGGCACCGGTTTCGTGAAAACGCTCGTCACCCTGGCCCTATTGGCCGGTCTGGCTGGCGGCGGCTGGTATGCCTATCAGCATTACAATGCGCAAGACGACGTGCCCGCATTCCTCACCAAACCGCTCGAACGCGGAAACATCATTCGCACCGTCGCCGCGACGGGCACGATCGAACCGTTGGTGAAGACCATCGTCGGCTCCGAAGTCAGCGGCAACATCACCAAATGGCACGCCGATTTCAATCAGTCGGTGAAGGCCAACGAAGTGCTGGCCGAAATCAATCCTGACTTGTTTCAAACGGCCCGCGACCGTGCAGCGGCACAGTTGGCCATCGCCGAAGCCTCGGCCCGCGAGTTGGAGGTTCGCTACAACGACGCCGCTCGCGAAGAAAGACGCATCGCAGGCCTGCATCGCATTAACAACGCCAGCGAAAACGAAATGCTGGTAACGCAGATGGAAGCCGCTGCCGCCAAGGCCGCTTGGGAGGCCTCGAAGGGTCAGATCGATGCAGCCCGCGCGAGTTTCAACGAGGCTGAAGCCGACCTCAACCGCACGCTGATTCGTTCCCCCATCGACGGCGTCGTGATCGCCCGCAATGTGGAAAATGGCCAAACCGTCGCCGCCGCCATGCAAGCACCGGAGCTATACGTCATCGCGGCCGACCTCAAGAAGATGCAAGTCAACGCCAACGTCAGTGAAGCCGACATCGGCCAATTGCGCGAAGGCGGCCCGGCGACGTTTCGCGTGGACGCTTACCCCTCGCGCACGTTTGAAGGTCAAATCTCGCAGATTCGCTACAACGCCACCGACGTCGACGGCATCGTTACCTACACCACGATGATCCAAGTTAACAATGACGATCTCGCCCTGCGCCCCGGAATGACGGCGAACGTCACGTTTGAAACCGCGCGAGCGCAAGACGTCGTCCGCATTCCCAACGCCGCCCTGCGATTCGACCCGAATCCGCCCGCCGTTGGTGGCTTCCGTCGCCCGCCACAAAAAGGCCCCGGTTATCGCAAGCCTAAAGTCTACATGCTCGTTAACGGTGAGCCCGCTGCCCGCGAAGTTGAAATCGGCATGAGCGACGGCTCGTTCACCGAACTAAAGGGCGGCGAAGTCGAAGAAGGCGATGCCGTGATCATCGAACGCAACTTCTTCGGCAAACCCGGCAACCGTCGCGACGTGACGCGCAGCCTTCAACGAGGCTAATCGCATGGCCGCCGCGAACTCGCAACCCGACCACCCCACAGCGCCGCTCATCAGTGTGCGCGAAATCTACAAAACCTATTACATCGGCGAAGTCGAAGTGCCCGCCGTGCGTGGTATCAGCTTCGACATTCAGCGCGGCGAACTGACGGCCATCATGGGGCCCAGCGGTTCGGGTAAATCGACGATGATGCACGTGCTCGGCGCACTCGATCGCGCCGACCGCGGATCGTACAAGCTCGACGGCATCGAAATCACGACGCTGAGCAAACGCCGCTTGGCTGATCTGCGCAATGAAAAGATCGGCTTCGTATTCCAGAGCTTCAACTTGCTCTCGCGCACCACCGTGCTCGACAACGTCGCGCTGCCGCTAACGTATGCGGGCGTACCGCGGCGCGAACGCCGAGCGCGCGCTGCGGAGATGCTCGACCGCGTCGGCCTTGGCGATCGCAAAAGCCATCACAGCAATCAACTTAGCGGCGGCCAACAACAGCGCGTCGCCATCGCGCGGGCGTTGGTCACCGAGCCGGTTCTGCTGCTCGCCGACGAACCGACGGGCAATCTCGACAGCCGCACCGGTAACGAGATCATGGCACTGCTACAGGAACTCAACCGCAGCGCCGGCATCACGATCATTCTCGTCACACACGAACCGGAAATCGCGGACTTCGCCCGCCGGGTAATCGCTTTTCGCGACGGCCTTATCGAGACCGACCGCGCCGTCGAAAAACAGCAGGATGCCGCCGCCCTGCTGACGGCATAGTGCCTCATCCACATTAGAAATTGGGTGACGTCGACTCCCTCTCCCTCGCAGGTGTATAGACCGGGGACATGGGTGGCGCTTGTTTGGGGACATGGGTAACACTTCAGCGTTGTGAGATGATCTGTGTTTTTT
>JAUIHO010000289.1 GCA_030432035.1 Phycisphaerae bacterium | reverse complement strand
GTCTCCTAAAAGGAAAAAACACAGATCATCTCACAACGCTGAAGTGTTACCCATGTCCCCAAACAAGCGCCACCCATGTCCCCGGTCTATACAGCAGGGAGAGGGCTGGGGTGAGGGTTGCCGAACGCCCGCCGGGTGCCCCACCCTCTCTGAGGGTGGGGGACTAAATCACCCCCGGACCAACACCGCCACATACCCACCGTCGCAATCAACATCCGGCAGCGTGACCACTTCCTTCTCCAACCGCCAATCATCATTCGCCGCCAACACGGCCTTCACCTGCCCCGCGTTCTCTTCCGCTTCTATCGAACACGTCGCATACACGACGCGCGTCGCCTCCCCCGCCGTATCCAGCGCCGCCTGCAATATCTCACGCTGCAATACCTCGATACTCACCAACGCTTTTTGCGACGCGCGAAACTTCGCCTCCGGTCGTTTTGCCAACACGCCCGTATTCAAACACGGCGCATCGACCAAGATGACATCCGGCGGCTGCGGCAAGGCATTCAACCGCGCGGCCAAATCATCCGCCGCCGCCGTCTCAACAATCTCAACACCATGTCGATCGCAGGCTGGCGCGATATTCGCCAACTTGTATGCATCAATATCCGACGCGATCACCAGCCCGTCATTCTTTAGCAACTCGGCCGCTTGAATACTCTTCGTACCAATCCCCGCACACCAATCGACGACCGTCATACCGGGACGCAACCCGGCTTCCAGCAACGTGCGCTGCGACGTCGCATCCTGCGGTTGGCAAAGCCCCTCTTCGATTTCCAACACATCAACGGCCGACGTACCGGGCGGACACAACACCGCCCCCGTCGCTTCGTGAACGCTCGCCGCGATGTCGCGTGCTTTCAGTGCTTTCAACAGCGTCTGCGGTTCGGCACGCAACCCGTTCGCACGCAAGCTTAGCCCCGGTCGCCGAATCAGCGCTTCGCATACTTGAAAGCAACCAGCAGGCTTATGCGTGCGATGCCAGCGCTCCGCCAACCACGGCGGCACACCGTATTGCGTCTCAACATATTGCAGCGGCTTGCGCTCGTAAGCGGGAAAGATATCTTCGGAAAAAGACAATTGTCGTTCTTGGTCGAGCAATAGCACCGATCGCGATGTCGACTTCTCCGTCGGTCGTGCGAGCACCTCACCGCGTGCCGCCTGCACCTTGCGCAACACGGCGTTCACAATCCGCGCCGTTCCCTGCCCGTAACGCTTGGCCATCTTTACCGTCTGGTCGATGGCGGCATGATCGGGCACGCGCTCCAACCAACACAATTGATACACACCCAACGCCATCAACACGCGCATCTCGACGCGTACGCCGGCCCAGCGCCCCTTATAAAACCGCGACGCAATCCATTCACACGTGATCCGCCGCCGCGCCACGCCCAACGTAAGCTCCGTCGCCAACCCCACATCCAATGGCGACAACGGTTCGGCGGCCTGCCACTCGTCCAACAGCGCCAAACAGCGGCCTTCGCCCTCGTAGGTCTCAACCAATGCGGCGAATGCGCGCTCGCGGGCATCGCGTCGTACTTTAATTCCACTGCTCACGCGTTCGACTCCAACGGAACAAACCGATCGCCCGCCTGCACGTGCCGACCGTTCACAAACTCCTGCCAACTCATCAACTTCTTACCGGCCGGTTTGATTTCCAACGGCATCACTGCACCGTCGCGCGCCTGAATCGCCATCATTTCAGTAATCGTGCCCAACCTTGCATCATCGTCGACCTTCGCGTTCTGTCCTTCGTAAGGTCGCACGCGTGCCAGCGTGACTTCCACGCGCCGCGCGCCATCGGCAGATTGAAACTCACAACGCGCGCCCGGCCACGACCACAACCCATTGATCCGACTGGACAGCGCCCTGGCCGGCATGTCAAAGTGAATGTGCCCATCCTGCTTACTGAGCTTGCGTGCCATCGTAACGAGCGACAAATCTTGTTCTTCGCCCGGTATTTTCGGATCGGCCTCCAACAGCTTGATCGTTTCGCGCACCGCATCACAACCGACGCGCGCCAGTCGATCGTGCAAATCCGCCGAGGTCTCATCTTCGCCGATCGCCGTCCGCCGCTGCATCAGAATCGCGCCGGCATCCATCTTCTCGACAAGGCGAAAGACGGTCACGCCTGCTTCGGCATCGCCATTGATTACCGACCATTGAATCGGTGCCGCCCCGCGCAATGCCGGTAGTAACGAACCGTGCAAATTGATCATCCCCGCCGGGAAGGTTTCAAATAGCAGTTCCGGCCCGATCTTCTGACCGAACGCCGCGACGTATCCCAAGTCCGCATTGCAACTTCGGATCTGCTCGACGATCTCAGGCGCATTCACATTCTGCGGCGTGATGACGTTCAATCCCTCGGCCAAAGCCGCTTCTTTCAGCGGGGTCGGCTGTGCCTGTCGCCCCCGGCCTGCCGGTCGGTCCGGCTGCGAGACAACCAACGGCACCTCGTGGCCGTCAAACGTGATGGATTCCAACGTCGGCACGGCAAACGCGCCGGACCCGAAAAAGACAATTCGCATAGTGCAATACCCGCTAACAAAGGCGTTTGGCCGCCGATTATGCGGTCGCTCCGGCCCACGGCAACCGACCGATACTCACCGCCCAACGTTTTTTTCCGCCGCGCCTACGATCCCACCGTGATTGGAGACTTACGAATAACCATTGAATCCTTGGAGTGATCCCATGTTACGTTCGACTCGACTATTACTAGCCGCATGCTGCACGATGCTCATTACCGGCACGGCGTGCATGTCGCTAACCGACGCCAACGCCCGCCTGCAAACCGTGGACAGCGTCGATCTCGAGCGATACGCCGGTCTGTGGTACGAGATCGCACGCTACCCCAACAACTTTCAGTCGCAATGCGCGGGCGGCACCACTGCTGAGTACATCGTTCAGGACAACGGCGACGTTACCGTCATTAACCGATGCAACGTCGGCTCGTTGGATGGTGAAATTGACTCTCAGGAAGGTTTCGCGCGTGTAATAGACGAAGACACCAACGCCAAACTCGTCGTGTACTTCTTTTTTCCATTCGGCGGCGACTATTGGATCATCGATCTCGACGAAGAGAATTACGAATGGGCCGTCGTCGGCGAACCATCTCGGTCGTTTCTTTGGATTCTCAGCCGGTCGCCCGAACTCGACGAAGACGTAATGAACGGCATCCTCGAACGCTTACCTGACAAGGGTTACGACGCCAGCCGCCTGCAAATGACGCCTCAAAACACCAGCAGCTAAACGCCGAAACCAATAGAATTCACATGGGTACTAACGCCCGGGTGCCACATCCTTCGCGCTAGCATTGGTGCCCCATCCTTCGCGCCAGCGAAGGGTGGGGAATCACAGTCCATTCAGCCTTCCATCTCACCCTCATCCGGATCATCATCACTCGGCTGCGTCGTCGGCTTCGGCGAATAGGTCAACACGCCCGGAAACTTTCCCTTAAACACAGGCTCACCGTTTAGCAGCAACTCAATCTCCATCCCCGGCTTCAACGGTTCCCGATTTGAAGCAATCGCCCACGCCTTCACGCCGGTCGTGTTCAAGCTAACCTTGCCATCCTTTGAAATTGAAGTAACGGCGCGCGGCAACTGTTGGCCTTCGACGTCCCCCGCCACCAATGACAACCACCAGACCTGCGCCGTCGGTGCCAACATGATGTAATCGAACGAACTCGGCGGCGCTTGTCGCTTATGCGAGAGCAACCACGAATACAGCCGCTCGGTGCGATACACCGTATCCCAAATGGCGTGTTCGGCATTTGCATATTCCGTATAGACGGGCTGCGCGCCGAGCAGACGAAGCGCCTCCACCGGTGCGCGGCTTCCAGCTACCGGCACCGCCTGATCTTTGTCTCCATGAAACGCCCAGATCGGCATCCGCTTGGCATTGGAAACGACCGCCGGATTACCGTTGCCGCATACCGGTGCCGCCGCCGCGAACACATCGGGCCGTTTGCAGATCAAATCCCACGTGGCGTACCCGCCCATCGACAATCCGGTGATGTAAATCCGATCCGGATCGACATTCAGCGCCTTCAGCTCTTTATCCAGAATCAACCAGATCGCCGCCTCATCCTTGCCTTGAAACCACATCGTCTGTGCCTGCGGCATGATCGTCACAAATTCAAATGTGCGCCGCTCCCGTGCAATAAACGGCGGCAACCCCACCGTCGTCTGCAACACGCCATCGGTCCCGACCTCCCCGCTGCCGTGCAGAAACAATATGACCGGCCACTTCTTTTCCGCGTTCTGCTCATAGTCGGCAGGCAGGAAAATGGCGTATTTGTGGGTCGTCTTGTCCGGAAGCTCGATCTCCCGTGGGCTAAAGGCCGGATGCAAGGTTGGCGGGGTTTGAGCACTCATAAGGGGCAACGCTACAGAAAAAAGGGCACTGACGAGCATAAATCTCCTTCATCCACCGTTATTCGCGGATAATGGGCGTTGGTGTCTCAAATTATCGGCGAACCTTGTTAGGCCCAGCCGTGTCTAAACAACAGTAGCCAATCCTAACTGGCGAGCCAACCGGACGGTTCACCTTCGACCTGTCACAGCCGATTTCGCCGGTTAGAATAGTTTGAGAGCGGCCTGCGATATTGCTACGATAGTGCGTTCATCACGCCTTCGCCCGCTGCCCTCACCACGAATGGTTCGAAAACTCCAGAAAGGAGCGTTACCTTGATATTTGCACCCAACGCATCAGTGCGACGCGTCTTGTTTGCCCTCCTCGTAGGAGCACTCACGCTCAGCGTGGCCTCCGACGCATTCGCCCAAGGGGTTCGCGGAGGCCGCCGCCGCCCGAAACGACCGGATCAGAAGACGCCTCCCCCGCAGCGCGACGAAAAGGAAACAACCCAGTCGCCGGGACGAACCGAAGGCACCATCTTCAAATTCTCGCCCGCTGATGAAGAAGACCGCAAAGAAGATGAGAAGCTTCTCGGCAAGCTGAAGATCAACCCGTTCGAAGAGGGTGCCCGCACGCTCGTCCTGATCGTTCGTGACACGGATGACCTGAAAGTCAAACTTGGCGATCACGAATTCGAGCGCGATGAAAT
>JAUIHO010000040.1 GCA_030432035.1 Phycisphaerae bacterium | reverse complement strand
CGCTTACGTCATCATGCCGGACCATATTCATTTCATTGTTTATCCCAACGCACCCGGTTGTGACGAGCCGATTCCCATATCAACATTACTCCATCGCTTTAAGCGATTCGTCGGGCTCGAAGGAAAGAAACGTTTGCGCGACATTTGGCGATCGCGCGGTCAGCTTTGGTCGATACCATTAAACCAATGGGCGACCGGCGGATTTGGGAAACAACCGATCTTTCAAATCCGTGGATACGACTTCAATATCAAACGATTCGAAACACTAATGGAGAAAATTGACTATTGCCATAAGAACCCGATCGCGCGCGGGCTGGTTAATGACGCCGCAGATTGGCAATGGAGCAGTTTTCGATTTTACGAGCGTGATGATCGCTCGATTATCGCAATGGATTGGGATGGGCAATGGCCGGTTGAATGGTAGCGGCACGATCCATTGGAGCGGTGTCCGTGCGACGAATCGCGACCCCACGTTGGAGTACCAACATGGGGCACCCGCCCGTAAGCGATCAAATAATCAAACTACGTATAGGTCGGCATGCTCGCACGACTCACGCTCTCACACCCGCGTAAGGATTATCTTTGTTTGACCCGCGCAGAGCATGCAACCAACCCCGTAAAACAAGAAACAGCCCGCAACGAATCGTCGCGGGCTGTTGGTTAACTTAAGTTGTTCGTAGCGAACTTAGCGTTCGGTCGAGAACACTTCGAAGTTGGCTACGTCATCCAACGTGCCGTATGCACCGTCGCGACCGGCGCTGAGGATGATGAAGCGGTCGCTCTTGACCGGGCGCGGGAACTGAATGTCGACCGGGTTGTTCGGGTCGTACGTCGTTGCTCGGAACGAGCGAATGAACTCGGCAAACATGTTCGTTAGGCGGTCACCACCGTTGGTGTAGTTAGCGACGGGTAGGCCCATGTTCGCGTCCTGAATTTCGTGCGGGTTAACGCCAGCACCCATGTAACTGGTGAACTGCGCGTTGTCTTGACCATCATAAACGCCATCGCTAACGAGTTGACCGGCAACCGTTTGAATAATGGGCGTGTTCTGCGTCACCGTCGGGTTGGCGCGGTAGTAAAGGATAGGCCAACCGAACTTGTCGCGGAACACCGGCACGCGAATGCCGTCGATGAGTTGCATGGTGGCGTCAAGTTGGTACTGACCTTCGCGGTCTTCCGGCGGCTCGGTTTCGCTGGTCACGTCTACACCGTCGACCGAAATGTAGGGCTGGCGTCGGTCGTTGTTTGCATTCCAGCGGTCATAAACGCCACCAGTGGCACCCAGCCGCTGTACGCGCGGGTCGTAGCCGAGAAAGTCGCGACCGACCATTGCGTCGACCAACAGGTTTGCACCCTGCAACGGCTGACCGGAAGATCCGACTTCCCACAAAGCCATTTCCGGATCGGGCATGGCTTGAACGTTCGCAAACTGAACCGGGTTCGAGGGCACATACTCACCCTGGTCGTTGCGGAACGATTCGAGACCGACCGACAGCGCGTTAATCTGTGCGCGGATGGCCGTCTTGATCGCGCGGTTGCGGGATTCGGACAAGGCGGGCGTCAGAATGCCGATCAGGATGACGATAATCGCCATCACCGTCAGCAATTCGACGAGGGTAAAGGCCGAGCGGCGTGTTTTGAGACTCATGGACTGCCTCCAATGGTGTGCTTGCGTGCAAATACAGGAATGAATAATACCGGTTCGTAAATCCCAACCTCTGGGTACGAACACACCTCAATTATACCCCGCGCCAGGGGCGACAGTAAAGCATTACCGGCAATGTTTTTATGCGAATCACCGTCGGCGAACGTGTGATGCTACGCATCTCACAACGTGCAAAGGGCGGGATTTCCGGACATCTCGTCCGTTCCGTCGGATCCCACCGGCGGCTCACCGATCGCTTGATATCGTCAAACGGCGGGCCGTCGGTGTGATCGAATTATCGACACCTCGCACTTGCGAAAAACACCTGCCGGCAGCGGCCGCGCCGCTGTCATCTCGGTGCGGCCTGCTGTGGGCGAGCGAGCTATTCAGTTGTCGATTGCGACGCGTTGCGCATCGCAAATTGGGTCAAACTCTGCAGGCGGGTCGGGTGCACTCAGGCGAGCCCGCACATGCCGCGCTGATGGAGGACATCAGCGCGTGTCATCTGCGTAGCTGCTTTCGTTGCGCACCAGAATCCGAGGCAGGATCGGCTGCCGCACGCCGAATTGATCGGCACGTTCGCGGAAGCAGACACTTCGATCGAGCGTCAGTTGGGCACGACGCACGTAATTTCCATCTTCGTCGATCAGGGCGATGTACGCCGTGAAACAATCGGAGCGCGTGCCGAAGACGTTGGTCCAACGCGACATGTAAATATCGCGACCGCGAACACCCGCACCCTCGCTTAAGTCGGATTCCACAGCAGCCGGATTGCCGGTAAAGGCGGCGGCCGCTTGAATCGGAACGAAGTCGGTCAGGACATCGGCGGCGTTTACGCCGTCCACCAGATCGCCGCGGTAACGATAATCGGGTGAGAAGCGACCGCCGCGAACCGCACCGTTACCGTTGTCTTCAAAATTCGTGCCGCTGGGCATCGTGTTGTAGGTCAACGGAATATTCAGATCGCGGTCGTAACGCGTGACATCAAACATGCTGTTGCGATTGGCGACTGCATCAACAACTTTGTTATCGCGCAGACGCGACAGTTCAATCGGGCCGGCCAACGCACCATCGCGACGCGTCGTCGGGGCGACCGTACCGCCCGGCAAACCAGGACCGCCAGTAGTCGCGTTGACACGCGCCGTAGCGGCCACCTGCAACGTGCCCGAAACGGGATCAAACACGCGAATGCGTGCGTCTCGATTTTCGCGCAGGGCAACGATGGCACTGGCCATATCGAACCACGAATCGGCCGGTGCAGCGTTGAATACCGTCAGCGGATCGCGAATCGAAAGATCCGTATCGGCAACGCCGAGGCGACGTTCCTGATCGACCAGCTCAGCCGACGTCGGCAAGAGCGACATCGACGGGCCGGATCGTAAGACTGTAGCGGGAGCCGTATGCAGATTCACGCGACCATTTTCGCGGAAAGTGACGTTCCAACTTTCCGTCGGATCGGCAAGGTCGGTGAAACCATCGCCGTCGTTATCGAGACCGTCAAACGCAAGGCTGCGCGTCGTGAAGTAATCGAAGAACTTCCACGTCCACGTGCGACCGTTGGTGCCGCCGATGCGCGGAGCGTTAAAGAAGTCGAGACGACCCGCCACGATGCGGTCGATCGGCAAGTTGGGCAGGTCGGTGACCGAGCCTTCTTGCAGAATGCGTGCGAGCACCGCGGTTGCCGGCACCTTGCGCGCATCGAACGCGAGATTAGCAAAGGCGTTTTCCACCAGCGGCGATCGATCGAGATCGACCGGGCCGATGAAGAACTGACGACTTAGATCGGCGACTGAATCGAATGCTTCAAACGCTTCAAAGTTGCGACCGACTTCCGTGTTGCTAACGGTTGCAAACGCATTGGCGAGCCGACCGTTGGCGTTGGTGAAAGAGGTCAGGTTCGGCCAAACCGATTCGGGAATAACGTTTGCCAACTGATTCGTCGCCACATTGGGCGCGCCCAGCGAAGCGTTGAAAGCGACCGGATTGCCCCCGGGCCCGAGCGCGGGGCCATCGGTCGAATAAGCATGCCAAGCCGTGGTGAAGCGCCAGCCCTTGGTGCTGCGACGCAACGAGAACTGCTTTTCTTCACCTTCGGCTAAACCGTTGGGGCGCTTGGCCCATTTGTCGAAACCGGTTTCCGAATTCGAAGCCAACGCACCGCCGGAATAGTTCGGTCCGATGACATCGAGCACGATGTTGGTCGGGTCGGCTTCATCGCCGGTTTGGCTCCATACGAGTTCGACGCGACCGCGACCGTCCGTCGCGATGCGGAATCGATTATCGAAGTAACCGTTTTCGCGATAGGGCATATCGTTTTGGAATCGCATCGGTTCGTTATCGCGACGACCGACGAGCACGTAGTAGTTACCGTGGTCGGCGTCGGCGACGGTGCCGACATCCACCGGTCCGCCATCGAGTCCGTCAGCGCGAAGGGCCGTATCGTTTGCGATTTGTCGGAATTCACCGATCGGAACGAGGCCCATCGACGTGCCAGGCGAGCGCACGTAGAGATTGTCGACTTCGCCTTGCGTCATCGACCAACCCGGCGGCATGTAAAGCTCGACCGCGAAGAACCACTTATCGCTGGCACCGCTACCGGGGCCCAGCACGGGGCCACCGCTACCGCCGCCAGCACCAGCACGTAGCCATGCGTATGCTTCGGTAAAGAACGGCTGCTTTTCGACGCCGCTGATATACACGCCCGGAACCGTCGGCCATTCGATGGTCGTCGGACGCGAATCGGCATCGCGATAATCGTAGAGGTTTACGGCGAACTGCCAGGCAAGGTATTCACGCATGCGGGCGCCGCCGCCGCGCAGGTCAATGCCTTGCAGCTTCATATCCTGATCGGTATTGAGCAATTGCTGATCGAGTTCGTCGAGCGATAGATAAAACGCCGCCGCGGCATAGCGAATGAAATCGGCACGCACATCGGCTTCGTCGGCGGAATCGATCGCCGTCATGTTCAGGTCGACCGGCAACACGCGAGCCCACTCGGGCGGCATGTCGGCTCTCGGCACGAGGAAACGGTCGTACAACGTGCCGTTCAACGGCGAGCCGGGCAACGAGCCGGTCTGTGGCGCATCGGTCGCGGCAAAGGCGGCTAAGGCGCTGGCGCTGTCGATCAGCACGGGCAGGTTCATTCCCAAGCTCCAAAGCTGTCGCAAACGCGTATCGATCGGCGTATCCGTCGGTTCGGCACCCACGGCCGTCGACGGCGTCGCTGCCATTGTAATGTCGGGCGGCATGCGCACTTCGGTGCTGACCGTCGTGAGCAGGGGCTTGCGAATAAACGCCGGTTCGTCTTCGTCGATCAGACGACGCCAACCGACAGACGGGCCGTTGTCGTAACCTTCGTAGCCGATGCTGGTGATCTGATCGTTGAATTTCTGCCAGCGACGCACGCCGTTGTATTGACCGAATTGAATATCGCTGATGCCGGTGGACCAACCGAGCGTACCGCGCAACGCACGGTCGATCGTGCGGTAGTCGGTGACGGGTTGATTGGGGGCGTCGCGACGATCGAAGCGAACCAACTGCCAACGATGGCGCAGCGATTCTTCTTCTTTAAGATCGAACGTGAAGATCGGGCTGTTTGGCGGCGCGCCGAGCATGCTGCGACGCACGACGTTTGCTTCGTGGGCAACCGGATTGTGCAGCGACATCGGATTGCCCGACTGGCGATAGGCCGTCATGTTGTCGACGCGCTCGGTACCGACGAAGAACCAATCGTTGGGGTGCGTTACACCATCGAGAACGAACTCGGTCGTGCTGCGACCGCGGCGTTGCAATTGGCTAAGGGCACCATTGAACGTCGACGAGCCATCTGTCTGCGAAAGCGACGAGGCCGTGTTAACGTTCAACATGCCGCCGTGATCGACCACGCGAATCACCGCGTATAGCGTGCGATTGCTGTTGGGATCATCGGGATCGAGTGGGATCGGGAAGCTGATAGGCGAATCGGGAATGCCATCGCCATCGGCGTCGTATAAGTCGGGCATGCCGTCACGGTTGGTATCGAAATACGGAAACTGCGGGCGCACACCAGGGAAGGCATTTACCAGCGCGGGCTGATGGAATTGATCCCAAAGGTCGCGACCTTGGCGAATGCTGACGTTGGTCGTTGAGCCCGGAATCAGCGGCTGCGCGGCCAACGGACCGGGGGCCGGCGTTTGCAGGATCGGAATGTTACCCAATGCCAACGGACCGTATTGCACGATGGCCGTCGAACCGGTGCGAGCGTTGTCGGCCCACATAAACGGGCTGCCCAAAAACGAACCGTTGCTTGGCGGAATCAGGATGTCGACGCCAAGGTACGAAACGTTATCCCATACCAACACATCGGGTTCGACCACAGTGCCTTGGTTGATGGTGTAATCGCCATCGTAGTAAGGCAGAATCGAAGCCAACCAGCGGTCGCCCACGCCGGGCTTATCCCACGGTTCGTTGTTTTCGAGGATGCCGAACTGATTGACGGAACCGGCCGCGCCGAACGGCGGAAACTTATCGGTAAGCGGGCGATCGAACGGAATAAACACACCGTTCGACGGGCCCCAGATATCATCGCGCAACCGTTCGCGAGCTGTGCGAATGACGCCACTCATGGCGCTATCAACAATCTCGCCGGTGTTTTGCAGTTCGACCAACTGGGCGTCGGTATGCGTGCGGGCGATCAGGCCCAAGCCCACCAAGCCAAGCAGCGCCAGGATACCCAGCACGAACACCAAGACCGTACCGCGTCGGCGGTAGATGGCAGGGTTCGAATGAGCCGTGTGTAAGCGTGTCATGTTTTGATCTGTGTATGGCATGTTCATAGGGACGTATCTCCCTGATGCGTGTTACGCGTGCATTTTAGGCTGTTCCCAAGCGTCCATCGGTTAGGCCGTGCCGGGCTAAGGCACCTTTACCACCACCGAAAACTCGCGACCGTAGCGAACGAGTTCGCGTCGCGTAATGTCCGGCTGGGTTGGGAAGCCGTTATCGTCGGGATCGAAATCGCCATCGCGATCGAGATCGACCGGCGCGTTTTGTTTGAGACGATTGCCGTCGTCGTAGAGGCGATAGGTAAAGCGCAAGGCTTTGGGGCGAAGGTCCCACGTATCGCCGCGCCAAATGGCGCGATAGGCGGCGTTGTTAGCGATGCTGTTGCCGGTAGCCGACCATTCGACCGACTGGTATGCAACGGCTTGATCCGGATAGAACGCCGGATTGCTGCGCATGATGGCGACGTTCGGCAGCGGCGTCGGCACGTTCGTGCGCGTCGTCACGTTGTCGAGCACGACGTTCGTCATGTTGCTGTCGGACGGATTGCCGGGGGACTCACGCAGGCCGAACCAACGCGTACCGCCTTCGTCGCCGGTGTTCGGCTGAAGGTCCGGGCCGAATTCGTCGATACCGCCGTCCGTCCATTCAACACGGAAGTCCGCCAAGCCCGGCATAAAGTTCGAGCCGCTACGCATGTAATAATCGCGTGCATTGCGGAAGTTGAATTCCACCCGCGCCGTGCGCGGGGCCCAACTGGGCTGCCAAAGCGGAGCGATCGATGGGTTATTCGTCAGCAGGTCGGTGAACAAATCTTTCTGCAGGATGATGTCGGAAACCGAGGCGGCAGACGCACGCAGGTTTTGATCGGAGACCAACACGTCAATCGAATTGTCGCGATACACGCCCAACAGCGTATTGACGTTGGGATTGTTGAAAATCCCGCCGGGCGTGAGTTGATCGCTAATCTGCGGAAGCTGCAAACTCGGATCGAACGAACCGTTCGGAATGTCGTTGCGGTTTTCCAAGAGCAACAAGATCGAGCGATGCAGGAACACCCATTCGCTCGCCGTGAGTTGGGGGTCGTTCAGTTGCAACGGTGAAACCAAGCTATTGGGCTCACGTGTGAGCGGCAGGCCGGGGCCGAAATACACGATGGCCTCGGAACTGGTCGCGGGGCCGCGCATCGGATCGACAATGTTGCCACGCCGACGATCGGCAATCGACTCATATTCGTCGTTGTCACCGCGCGTAACGAAGACGACGCGATCCCAACGCATGGGCCAGCGCAGCGATTCCTTCGTTTCGGCAACGCCAACGACCGGTGGCGGGCTTTCGATGATTAGCATCGACTCATTCGCAAGCTTGCTGACCTGATCTTCAAGGCGTTCGTTGATCTGACGGCTGCGCTGAATGACTTTGGAGTTGGCTTCGGTACGAACCGTCGCATCCGATGAGATCGTGAACAACTGCGACGCGGCGGCAACGGTAATCGCGAGTAGCGTCACCACCACCAGCAACTCCACGAGCGTAAAGCCGCGCACGGTTCGAGTCGTTTGCTTGTGCGAATTCAAACGCTTCATGTTACAGACCCACCTTCCAACGGAGGACGGGAGATTCGTCTTCGAATACGGGAACGACTGCCGGTGAGCCGGAGGCCGTCGTGCGTAAGTTTACTGCGGGCGGAAACACCCAAATATCAAACCGGAAACCATCGCCAGATGGATCGAATTCCGGGATATCACTGATGTCTTCCAAAATACGAATGCGGCTGCGGTTATCGCCTGGTCCGGGCGGCGATGCTTCCACCACTGTTAGGATGCGTCCCAACGGGAAGTCCAACACGCCGCCACCGCTGAACGTGCGAGCTCGACCATGCAGCATGATCTTGGAGCCACGCGGTGCGAGGGCATCGATATTGACGCCGCCGGGCACAGTTGCGTTATTTTGGTTGGCGAGAACATTGGTGCCGGCAATACGGCCGACCGTGACGCGCCAAGGCACGGGGAAGAATCGGTTGACTGTCGGCGTTTCGATACGAACGCGCGGCGTGCCGTAGTTATTTTCCGGCGTATCCGATAGATCCTGCACGGCGTATTGACGATCTTTGCGCGGCTTGCAAACCACTGCCGCAAAGTCGCGTTTGCCACTAGCGAGCGTGCGGTAGAAGCCGTACCAAGCGAGGCGATCCGCATCTTCCTGTACGCGGGCCGCATTACGGGGCAGCACGCGATCGGAGAGATAATCCAACCCAAACAGTTGTACCGGGTTGGGCTGGGCGCACGGATTGGTTGCCGGAATCGGGACGTTGTTGAGCAGGTTGTAATACACCTGGGTCACATCCGGATCGAGGCAGTTACCGAGAACGCCGTTCACATTGGTCGGATCCCATTCGCGCCGGTTGTTGGTGATCGTGTTATCAGGGCGAACGCGCATGTTCACGAACGGAATTGCATACCACGGAGAATCAAAACCGGCTGCCAACGCAAATTGATCGACGTAGAGCAGGTCGGGGTTGAGACGGTTATGCAGCATCGTCTCCGCTTTTGAAGACAAGTTGAGCGCTCGCGCATCGTCGACGGTGCGCTGATGTTCGAGCAGCGCCGCCGGGAAGAATGCGGCCACCATGATCAGGCCGACACCGAGCACGCCGACGGCAACCGTCATTTCGAGCAGCGTGAAGCCGCGTTTCTGATTGTGTTGGGGAAAGCGTGTCATTAGCGCTCATCCTCCGGAACAAGGGGTTCGCCGCTTTGACGATCGAAGACGATCAACTGGGCAAACTTATCAAACTGCCCACCAGCCAGCGTTCGGTCGAGCCAATCTTGGGTTAGCTGAACCGTTGTGAACGAATTGCCGATGGCCGATTGCATCGCCGTGCGGTCGGAAATAATGATGCCGCGCGTGGATGTGATTAGGCTGTCTTCAGATGTCACCAGCGGAATGTTGTTTTCAATCAGGGACAAATCCGGTGCAAAGTCGCGTTCGAGAATGCGCGTTCGGTTGTACGAACCCGGGCGTGTGGCACCGTTTAGGAACAACGGCGTTCGCGTGGCAATTCGCCGCGTACGCGTGACCAACTTACCGTTCTCGTCAAAGCACAGGGCCGTCCAAATGAAGTTGTCGATATCCTGCGCCGTTGCGCCGCGCGGGCGATACAGATTGCCACCGGGGTCGCGATCCTGATAGTCAAACGGGAAAACAAATGCCAGCGGTTTACCGTTGGCGTCGGTCGGAAGCGATGCGCCCGAATCAAAGACCGGCGCGAATGCATAGCCGTCCGTTTGCGGCGGTGTTAACCCTGACGAGAACGGATCCCATGCACCACCATTGGCCGGCGGATTGAGATGCCACAGTTCGAAGCGACCGTCGTACGGATTGATGACGAACATCGTTTCGATGTCGTTGGTGATGGCGTAGTTGCGAGCGATTTTGGCGTACGTCACGATGGCGTTACGCGTGAGCGCTTGCAGGCTGTTATCGCGTGCGTTGTTAAACGCCAGCGTACTGATCGAAATCAGAATGCCGAGTATCGCGATCACCACCGTCAGCTCGACGAGCGTGACGGCGCGTCGAATTCGGCGAGTGCTTCGCGTTTCAAATTGTCGTAGTCGAGCGGTCACGATGAACATGACTCCTGTCTATTACCTACGGTCGGCGTACGGTGATGTTGTCGGCGGCTTCGGTCACACGCGGGTCGGTTTCGATCAAGAAAACGGGTTCCCATACGTTGCCGAAACGCCGGTCGGGACCGGCCGATTCGAGCACGAAGCCGACGGCGCGACGGAAATTGGAGTTACCCGGGTTGCCGTTGCGGACCGCCGAATAGCCGCTGTAGTTATTCAAATCGCGGGCCACCCAAAAGTAGCGATAGGGCGTGCCCCACGGGTCAACCAATACGAGCTTTCGTTTGCTGCCCGATTCGTTGTTATGAAATACGACGTTTGCCCCAAGCCGCTGCGGCAAGGCATCGAACCCGTTGAGATCGGCGACCTCACTGGCGGATTTGATCAACGCGCCTTGGTCATCAATATCGAGGTAGGGGCCTTCGCCTACTTCCGCGGTTAAGGCATACGTCAGACAAATGTTGGCGTTTAGCACGTCGCCCAACTGCACGTCATCGGCCAAGCCGGGTTGTTCAACAATGCCGCTGAGGTTACCCACGGGGCCGTTCAAAACGCCGGCGAAGAACTGTAGATCGCCGGGCATGTTGAACTGCGGCTGTTGTTGATAATCGCCGGATAGCGGATTGAACAACCTTGCCGGTAGGTAATCGGGCCAAGCGCGATCGGCCAGCTTGATGCGTGTGCCATTTGGGCCGGTTACTTCCCAAGCGGGCCAGAAGTCGGCGTATTTTTCAATTGCGTTGGCGATGAGGGCAATTTGCTGTTCGGCGACGATTCGATCTTGCGACCGTTGCACCGCACCAGCACCGAACGAAACGAGGGCGATCAGGATGCCAACGATGCCGATCACGACCAACATCTCGACCAACGTTAGTCCGTAACGTCGGGCCGTGTTGCGGGTTGTTAAGCGTGTGCTCGTTGCCATGGTCTATTCATCCTTCCGATCGCTTCGATCGGCACGTTCGTCTTTGCTACCCAAATTCTTACCGGTACCAACTGTCCACGGGCACTCCGGCCCACGGCGGCAGAATCAACCGCTGCTCAGCTTGTTAACGATACTGACCATCGGCAAAAACAGCGAAATAACGATGAAACCGACGATCACACCGAGCACGATAACCATCACGGGCTCGAGCATCGATACGAGACTCGCGACCAGTGTTTCCACTTCGTCGTCGTAGTTGTCGGCAACTTTCATCAACATCTTGTCGAGGTCACCGGTCTCTTCACCGACGTCCACCATGTTGACGACGAGGCCGTCCACCACCTTCGAGGCACGTAGCGGTTCGGCGAACGATTCACCCTCGCGAATCGAATCGTGCACGCGGGCCAAGGCTCGCACAAACACCTCGTTACCCGAGGTTTCCTTCGTAATGTTCAATGCTTCCAAAATGGGTACACCGGCCGCGATGAGCGTGCCGAGCGTTCGCGTAAAGCGGGCGACGGCCGTCTTGCTCAAAATCATGCCGAGAATCGGAATCTTGAGTTTGACCACGTCGAGCGCGTATCTACCCCCGTCAAACTTTCTAATGATCTTCCATAATGCGAAGAACACGACGGGAGAGAACAACACATATGCCCAGCCGGGCAAGACCATCGGCACCTCTTCACCATCCGGGCCTTTCTTCACGCCGACCATCCAGTCGGACATGTCCATCAGCAGCACGGTCGGCGCCGGAAGGTCGGTATCAAAGTCTTCGAAGATGACCTTAAACTTCGGCACAACGAAGTACATAATCCCCGCCACGATGACGAACGCGAAGCCGATAACGGCCACGGGGTAAATCATCGCACCGATGACTTTTCGTTTGAGACGTTGGGCCTTTTCCATGAACTCGGCAAGACGTTGCAAAATAACGTCCAACACACCACCGGCCTCGCCGGCGGAGATCATGTTGCAATACAGCCGGTCGAAAACCTTCGGGTGTGCCGCCATCGCTTCGGATAGCGTCATACCGCCTTCGACGTCTTCGGCGACGTTACGCAAGGCAACGCGCAACGGTCCCGGCTTTTGCTGTTGTTCGAGAATGCGCAGCGAACGAAGAATCGGCAGACCGGCATCCATCAACGTGGATAGCTGACGCGTGAATTGCGTTAGCTGCTTGACGGATACACCGCCAACGCCGCCGCCTTTCTTACGCTTCTGGCCGGGCAGCGCACCGCCACCGCTTTCTTGTTTCTTCTGGCCGCCTTTGGCCTTTACCTTGGTCGGGAAGTAGCCTTGCGCACGTATCTTTGCAATCGCCTCATCGGCGTTTGGCGCTTCGACTTCATCCTTCACTTCCTGGCCGGAGGCGTTCATTGCCTCGTACTGGAATTTTGGCATAGCAATGCCTCCGAATGTATTTCAAACAGGCGGGATACAAACGCCGACGCCGCAGCCGCACTCCACCCGCGTTGCGTCGTCGTAGCGCTGGGTTGTCTGGGCGGAAAAGCGTCGGACTTTGCCGCTGTAATGCCCCAAAATGGGCATCGAGCATCACCCTACATAGTACCCACGCCAAGGTGTCCATCGCGACCATTAAATAGGGGTGATGGATTTGCATGGGCGGTAAATGATGTAAGTCGTTTAATGATATTGGTTTGCGTGATATCGTTAAATTGTTCGCGACGGCCAGAATTGCCTGTGAAGCCAGATAAAATAGGCGATTTACGGTATTTCAGTGGTCGGATATTGACGAATTGGCTCAAATCTGGGGGAATCTTTGGTAACTCCGGCAGGAATCCAGCCTTATGTCGAAAAAAACCGACAAGCCGCGTCTTTTTCTCGTCGCCAACCGTCTGAAGCCGGAGGCCGAGCCGCTTTTCCATGAATTGCGGAATTGGTTGACCGGTCGAGCGGAGATTGTGGGTACGGCACTCGACGCCGAGTTGGATGAACTGGCTCATGTCGGCGAGGTCGATTTTGTGATCGTTCTCGGCGGCGACGGTTCGATTCTGCATGCCGGTCGCGCCTTGGGCGATCGGCAGGTGCCGTTGGTCGGCGTGAATCTCGGTAAGCTCGGCTACCTAGCGGATTTCGACCCCGATGAATTTCGCGCGACGTTTGACGCGATCACCTGCGACTGCGATTCGATCAGCGAGCGCATGATGTTTCGCGTGCGTGTGCGCGCGGCGGGGCAGGCGGAGTATGAAGACATTGCGCTAAATGACTGCGTTTTGCGCGTGGGTGAACCTTACCGTACGCTTTCGCTCGCGCTCGAACTCAACGGCGCGCCGCTGTGTAAGCTGCACGGCGATGGTGTAATCGTGGCCACGCCCACCGGCTCGACGGCGCACAACATGAGTTGCGGTGGCCCCCTCGTCGAACCCGACGTGGATGCGATGATTCTCACGCCGCGCTGCCCCCATTCGTTTACGCATAGGCCGATCGTGCTTGCTGGTTCGTCGACGCTCACGATCAGGCTTATCGGCGACCAACAACCCGCCGCCGCCGTGATGGACGGCCAGAGCATTCGCCGTTTGCAAAAAGGCGACAGCGTCGAAATCTCCCGTCACGAATCCCGCTTTCAACTCGTCCGCCATCCCGATCGGCAACCTTGGGAGACGTTGATTACGAAGTTGAAGTGGGGGTTGGATATAAGGTGATATTCGAGTTGCAAATCAACGCACATCACACGTTAGAAGGGCCGTATTATGATTTGTGGTTACCCCGTAAAGCAAATTGACGAGCGTGGGGAAGTCATTCTGCGCGAAGTGTCGTTTTGCTATTCGCCTGACGAGTTGCGACACATTGCCCAGTTCTTTTTGCAGGTTGCCGATGAATTCGAGCAGCCGAGCGATAAGGTGTTTCGCCACCGGCATATCGATGAAGTGATTAGAGGTTGGCGTCAGTATCACCCGAACGACGATCTCGTGATTGTTGGGCCGGAACATCAGCGAGACGACATTTAGGTGAAACTTCTTGGAAATAGGCAAGAAGATATCACCTATTACCGTTCGATTTGGAGGATCATTATGTCGAAGCGAATGTTATTTGTATCGTTATTGATTTGCTGCTCAGGATTTTCTTGCAGCAAACAAGGTGCCGCCGAACCCGCTGCGGACTTCACCACGCCGGAGGGTGCGATCCTTTGTCTCGAGAAAGCCTATCGAGACCGCGATATTGAGAAGGCTGTTGCGTGCAAGGATTTCTATCTGGAAGCGCGCGAAATGCTTGCGGATATAGCGTCGGAGAATAATGACCAGACTTTGCAATCTGAAGAAATTATCAAGCAGACGGCAGAAGTGCTAGAGTTGTCGTTTCGCAGTTTTATTCTGGAGGATGGGTTTCCGGATTTCGATGGGCTAAGTTCCAGTTTTCCAGAAAAAGTAAAGGTCAAAGACGATGTTTACCGCGTGACTGAGGTTTGCAAATTTCCCGATGGTGGAACATCGCGGCAAGTCATTTTGGTGGGATTTCGCAATGGGGAATGGAAGGTCCTCAATTCGGTAGATTGACAATGTATGGCATCCGCGAAAACGGTTAACGACGACGACGACGTATCGCTGCAGTGGCAGCTGGCACAAGAAGGATGCCGACGGGATGGGGTTCTGGCACGGGTCGATAGCTGAATTCGAAGAATCCGTCGGTGGTGTTGGGCGTGCCGTTGGGGAAGTTGGAGGCCATGTTGCTAGTCGAGAAGCGGACTTCGTAAGCGCTTCCACCGGGCAACAGCAGGTTGTCTTCGTCGAAGGCGAAACTGCCGGACGGTGGCTGGAACAGAAATCCATCACCACCCACGTGAAAGGCGTTGTAAACGAGGGTGTTATCGATCAAGCGAATGACGGCAAATTCTAAGCGGAAGTTGGCCTCTTCTCCCGCAGCGCTCTGGTAACTGATCCCACCGGCGACATCGAGCAGCAGGTCTTGCTCGGTTTCGAAGGTCAGGTCGCCATTCAAGGCGGCGAGCCGATCTTCAAGCGGAACCGAATTTAGGAAATCAAGGAGGAATATACCGGCGTCAGTATTCCAAGAAATATCAAAATTCGATAGCGCTGAATGAACCGGGCTTAACGAAACATCAAAACTTTCGGTGAACGGATTCTGAACAGTCATATTGCTACGGATGTCGCGGACGAACCCGCCATTCGAGCTATCAACAACGGACGAAGACAATTGCCAATCGGTCACCTCGGCTCCAAGTGTTACGCAAGGCAAATAAAAAAGGAGACACGATGAACTGATTAACAGTGTGCGAAATTGAACCATGAATTAACCCCGAAAAAAGAGACTCACCTACCTGAATTGTAGGAAAATGCAATAGAAAAAAGCAACAGGTGAAGAGAGTTATGAATGCCGGGTACCACGCTGACCTAGACGTCGGTCTTGTGCCCTAGTGAGCGTACACTGAATTGCCGATTTCTAGTTGAATAAACTCAAAGCGGTTTGGTCGTTATGGCACGCTGCCGCGATTCAGGCGACGAACACTAATGATTTGATTTAATATGCAAATCGAATTTCAAGATCAATACTACCCTCTTCAAGATACCGGAGGCCGAATCATGCAAACATCTTTCCCGCGATCCTATTTCGTTTTCGCCATCGTAATACTCTGCACCCTTAACATCGCCGTAGCTAAAGACTATCAACTCTACCTTTTCGCCGGTCAGTCCAACATGGAGGGCTACGGTCACAACAGCAAGCTGCCGGATAAGCTGAAGCGACCGCAAGAGAGCGTGATGATCTTTTGCGGCAACAGCGCGGCAGATGGTGATGCGAAAGCCGGCGGCATGGGGATATGGGCCAAGCTCGAGCCCGGTTATGGCGGCGGCTTTAGCACCGACGGAAAGACGAACAAACTCTCCGATCGGTTCGGCTCGGAGATCGGCTTTGCGGCGCGGTTGCGCGAGAAGAACCCGAAAGCGAACGTGGCGATCGTCAAATATTCGCGCGGCGGCACGTCGATTGATGTTGCGTCGCGCGGACCGTTCGGTTGTTGGGATCCGGATTACAACCTGGGCGAAGGGGCCGGGCGCGGTATCAATCAATACGATCATTGTTTAACGACGATCCGCAACGCGCTGGCCGTGCGCGACATCGATGGCGACGGTGAAGACGATCGCTTGATCCCGGCGGGCATCGTTTGGATGCAAGGCGAAAGCGACGCGTACCATTTAGAGGCCGGTGCCAAGGCGTATCGCGAGAACTTGGAAACGTTAATGAACCTTCTCAGCGCGGCGCTGCGCTACGACGACTTACCCACGGCGATCGGTCGCATTTCCGATTCGGGCCAAGACGATAAAGACGGCAAGATTTGGAACTACGGCGAGATCGTGCGCGAAGCGCAGGCGTCTTTTGCGAATGACCATACGCATGTGAAGTTGATCACGACGACGGACAATTACGGCTATTCTGATCCGTATCATTATGACACGGAAGGTTTTCTCGATTTGGGGCGGCAGTTTGCGGATGCGTTGATGGAGTTGCATGGGGCGGGAAAGCAAGTGGCAGAAGGGGCGCCCAAGCAATCGAAAGAGTAGAAGGTGTCGCAAAAACTTCCCCTCCCTTGCAGGGCGGGGTGGCCCATGTCGGTACTCCGACGTGGCGTTGCGATTTTCTTCTGTGTAATCGCAAGATCGTGACGATACTTGTAGATTTGATTCGAGACCCCAGGTTGGATTACCAACCCGGGTCACTCGCCCTGACACTCCGTTTTCGTGATATTGCAATGCCACGCGCCGTTGATGGAATTGTCACTTGCCGATGCGGTGTGCGGACGATCACGTAAATGCATTGATCGTCAATGAATTGAGGTCGAAGAGATGAAGACGTTTCTAGTCGTACAAGCCAGCGCTCGTAAGGCCCGCTCGATCACGCGAGAACTCGCGCGATGCTTTGTTGACGCGGTTGAAGAAGCAGATCCTAAGGCGCAGTTTCACACGCGCGATTTACTCGATAACCCACCGCCATTTGTTACCGAAGATTGGATCGCGGCGGCGTTTTCACGAACGCCTGAGCTGAGTGAGAATCAGCGTGCGGTTCTGGCGGCCTCCGATGAACTCATCGCTGAAGTTAAAGCCGCCGACGTCATTGTGTTGGCGACACCGATGTACAACTACGGCATGCCTGCCGCACTGAAGGCGTGGTTCGATCAGGTGATACGAATTAATCAAACGTTCTCATTCGATTTGGCACGCGGCGAGCAGCCGATCGAGCCGACGTTGCATGGCAAAACGCTGGTGATATTGACTGCGCGGGGCGAAGGATACTTTGGTGCCGGTGAACGCAACGCATCGATGAACCATTTGGAAACACATATTGATGCGGTCAAGCATTTTCTCGGCGTCGATGCGCCGTCACATTTGATCAATGTGGACTTCCAGGAGTTTGGCGATGAACGACACGAACAGTCAAAAGCCGCTGCGATGAAAGAAGCGGAAGCACTCGCCAGGAAATTGGCGACGGGCTAGCCATCGGCAGATGGCACTGTTAAGAGGCAGATCAGTTGTTGGGTGTCACTGGTCAGCTTGCTGCCAGTGTTTCGAGCGCAGCGCGCGTTACAAGTCGTCGACGCCTCGATTGGCCGTATCGAAAGTTCCTGTCGATCCAATAAGTCTATCGAAAACTGTTCAAACGCACCGATAGGGTCGATCTTGACTGGTTTGTTGCGAGTTTTCTCTGCGCCCTAGGGCACTGGCTGCAAGCAGGCCAGTGGCACCCACGACGGTAACAGTGCCACCCGCCGCAGCGCGCGTTACAAGTCGTCGACGCCTCGATTGGCCGTATCGAAAGTTCCTGTCGATCCAATAAGTCTATCGAAAACTGTTCAAACGCACCGATAGGGTCGATCTTGACTGGTTTATTTCAAGTTTTCTTTGCGCCCCAGGGCACTGGCTGCAAGCAGGCCAGTGGCACCCAGAACGGTAACAGTGCCACCCGCCGAATAGTACGGACCACTATCTAGGAATGTGATAGCCGTGAGTTTCAAGCATGCCGACCTTCATCTTGGTTGGTGGATTGGGTTATCCCTCGTAATGTTACCCGTCCAGATATTGATGGGTTATTTCGTTTGGGTCGGCATGGCACCGGGCGCGCGGATCGAAGGATACCGCCGGATTCCCGTTGTCGCCGGTAGCAGAGGCAGGTTGTCACTTGCCCTACGAATAAACGACAACGCCGGATACGCATAAGAAAACCGCTACCGAGAATTTCCTCACCAAAAATCCTTGACATCCCTCTTCCAAATCCACAAACTACGCCAATTGGTTGATCGTTCAACTAATTGGCTTTCCGTGAGGCGAGCGGCGTGAACGACCCGGGTTTTTGCCCCTTCAACCGGTTTTTGCCTTCCATGGCACTTTTTGAGGCTCCGTCATGACCGACATACCCACCCGTCAGAAGCTCGTCGAGGCTGCCATGCGGCTGTTTCACGAGCAGGGGTATGCCGCGACGGGGGTGGCGACGATTCTGCGGGATGCGGGGGTCAATTCCGGTAGTTTGTATCACTACTTTCCGACCAAAGAGGCGCTGCTGCACGGCGTGCTCGATCATTACGAAGAATTGCTCTGGCCCATGGTGTTGCAACCGGCATTCGATAAGACGACCGACCCGGTCGAGCGCATTTTCGAAGTGCTCAACGGTTATCGCGAGATGTTGTTGATGACGTCGTGCGGCATGGGTTGCCCGATCGGCAATCTCGCGCTGGAGATGAGCGATACCTATCCCGATGTGCGCGACCATCTAGCGAAGTTGTTCGACATGTGGTGCGCGGGCATTCGCAAATGTTTGGATGAAGCGTCAAGCCGGTTGCGAGACGAGGTCGATCGCGAATCGTTGGCGGAGTTTGTGCTGACGGTGATGGAAGGCGCGATCATGCAAGCCCGCGCGCGACGGTCGGTCGAAGTGTTCGATCGGTCGGTCGCGCATCTGCGCGCTTATGTGGATCGGTTGGTGGAATCGTAAACGTCAAAACGTCAAAACGTCAAAACGTCGAAACGTCGAAACGTCGAAATTCCGAAATGAATTCGCGCTCAAACATAGGATCGGCAAAGCGTTGAAGATAGAGAACAATGGATATTCGCGCGTTGTCTTCGAAAGAGGCGCGACGATTCAGAGCCGCGGCCTGTGGCCGCATGCATTAGCGAGTACGCCTAAGGCAAACCGTGCAGCAATTGGGTAAGCAACCATCGCGGCAAAGGGGCCGCACTGAGAAGAGGAGTCAACGCGATGAAACAATCGAATCAAATCGCAAGATTTGTCAAACACCGAGCCTGCGGATTTGGTAGCTTGCGTGGTATGCCGAAGGTGCTACTGATTAGTCTATTCGCCGTAACGATCGTCTGCGCAATTAATACGCGCACATTGGCAAGCACAATGGTCACGGCACAAGATAAGAACGCTACTGCACCCAAGGACGGCACCAAGTCCGCCGCGTCCAATGATAACGCCAACTCTACGGCGTCCATGAATGATGCCGCCGCGTCGAACCAGCAAAGCGAGCGCCTCTTACGCAAACAAAAACTCATCCGCGCTTCGGCTTATGATCTTTGGTGGGCATGGACGACGACGGAGGGCATCGCCAGTTTTTTCGCGCCCGATTCCAACCTCGATCTCAAGCCCGGCGGCACGTGGGAGCTTTACATGGTTGCCGACGCGCCCCAAGGCTCGCGCGGCAGCGAAGGGTGCAAGCTGCTGACCTATGTGCCTTACAAAATGCTGTCGTTCGAATGGACGGCGCCGCCGAATATTCCCGAACTGCGTAGCAAGAACATCCTGTCACGCGTGATGGTCGATTTCGACGAAATCGCGCCTAATCAAACGGTCGTGACCATTACGCATCAGGGTTTCGGTGATTCGGCAGCGTGGGATAAGGCGTATGACTATTTCAATAAGGCGTGGGATTACGTGCTCGATTCGTTGAACGCGGCGTTTACGGAGCGCGGCGGCGAACTTCGCCGACCGGTGCCGGCTGTCCCGATGAAGCGTTGGAATAACGGTGCGGTGACGGTGACGTCAAACGACGCGAAGCAACGTTGGCAGCGATTCGATGCGGTGATTCCCGCGTCGGTTGGCGATGTATGGAATGCCATCACAACGCCCGCCGGATTGAAGTCTTTCATGCCGCAGACCGATCCGCAAATCGACTTGTCTGTTGGCGGTGATTACAAAATTTGGCCTGGTGCGAATAGCGCGATACTCGACTACTGCCCGCAGCGCATGTTGACGGTCAGCGGTAGCGCGCCCGATCAATTTCCCAACGTGAAGAAGGGCGGCACTTGGGGAACGTATATGCTTGAACCGATGGTGAATGGTCATACACAACTGTCGCTGTACACGATGGGGTGGACCGACGAAGACGAGGAATGGAAATCGGCATACGACTATTTCCTTAACGGCAACGCAGTGTATGTGAACTGGATTTACAACCACTTCGCAGGCTCGCCCGTAGCCAAGCCCGAGGAACGCGAGATCGTTTGGGAAGCGATTCTCGATGCGCCGGTTGAAGATGTGTGGGCGTTGTTCACGACCGAGTCGGGGATTCAGTCGTGGATGGTGCCTGTCGCGGAAGTCGACATGCGTCCGGGTGGTCACATTAAGACGAACTATAACCCGCAAGCCAACATTGGTGACGAAGGCACGATCACGCACAATATTTCGACGATGCGGCCGGGGCGAATGTATTCGTCGACGGCAAAGGCACCGAAGAACGCGCCGGCTGCGAAGGGCGTGTTTGAAAAGACTTGGGGCATCGTGCAAATGGACCCGCACGGGCCGGATCGTACGCGGCTGCGATTGTTCAGTTGTGGCTGGGGCACGGGCGACGAATGGGATGAGGCGGAGAAGTTCTTCACGTGGGGCAATCGCGTGACGTTGGAACGTTTGATCGCGCGGTGCGAGAAGCTAAAGCAGCGCGAGAGCCGCACGGTGCAGGTTAACACACAGTCGGAAGACAAAGACGCGGGGTAGCGCTCGTGATTGCCGGTAATTTTGGATAATTCCGGTTCCAGATGCTTGCAGTCTGAATTTTGTTTGGTTATTGTTCGGATCGGTTCGGCGGCGTGATTTGCGATAAGGCAGTGCGTCGCTCGGTCCTCAACGTGCAACAAGCACAAACCCAGAGAGGAGTTTTCTATGAAGACACGTGTATTGATTTTATCGATCGTCGGCCTCGTGGCCGTTGCGGCGTTGGTCTTTAGCGGCAATACGGTTGCTGATGAGCCGAAGGGCGCGCCGGGGCAGATGCCCAGCCCGGAAGAACAGCAGAAGATGATGCAGGAATACATGGCGGCAATGCAGCCAGGTGATGAGCACAAGCGGCTGGAGCCGTTCGTCGGTGAATACAACGTCACGATGACGATGATGATGCCCGGCAGCCCGCCGCAAGTGAGCAAAGGCACGTCGTCGGTAAAGTGGGTTTTGGGCAAGCGTTATCTGATGGAAGAGATGGACATCAAGATGAAGATGGGGCCCGGTATGGAGATGCCTTACAACGGCATCGGCATGACGGGCTACAACAAGACGCGCAATTTGTACGAAGGCACATGGGCATCGTCGATGGACACGCACATTTACACGATGGCCGGCACCTGGCCGCCCGATAGCAACGTGATCAATTATTACGGCACCATGGATGAGCCGATGCTGAACGTTTACAACCGTATGTGCAACTATCGCGTTACCATTGTCGACGATAACACGCACAAGTTTGAGGTTTTCGACCTTGCCGTCGGGCCTGACTTCAAGGTGTTCGAAATTCTCTACAAGCGTAAGTGAATCGGAAATGTAGTTTGATAATCGCGCGTCTCATGGTGGGGCGCGTGCGAGCACATTAGGAGCATCCACCCATGGCAGTGAAACCCATCCCCGACGGTTACCATACCGTCACGCCGTATCTGGTTGTCGATGATGCCGCCAAGGCCATCGAGTTTTATAAGAAGGCGTTTGGTGCGGAAGAAGTCTTTCGCATGTGCATGCCCGGTAGCGATACGATCATGCACTGCGAAATCAAGATCGGTGATAGCCATATCATGATGTCGCAGGAATGGCCGGGGCAGTATTGCAAGTCACCCGCCAGTGCCGGCACGACGACGTTTGCCATTCACTTGTATGTGAATGACGTCGATGCAACATTCAAGAAAGCCGTCGATGCGGGTTGTGAAGGATCGATGCCGCCGATGGATGCCTTCTGGGGCGACCGATTCGGTAAGGTGAAAGATCCGCATGGCCACGAATGGTCACTGGCCACGCATACCGAAGATGTGCCGCCGGAGGAAATGGACAAGCGCGCCGCCGAATGGTTCGCCAATATGGGCGATAAGTGCTAAGCGGGGGGTCGGTGATGAACTGCAGTGCGTCGGAAGCATTGTCGTGGTGTGGTCTGCGCAACATGTCGTAAGCCACAGCGCTACAAGAACTGGCGCAGACGGGAACGTGCGCGACGAACCAAGTTCGGAATCTTTCTCCCCTCCCTCGAAGGGAGGGGCCGGGGGAGGGATGCCACCTGCGGCGTGACAGGCAAGAAAGTGCCACCGGTTGAACCAACGCTTTTGATAAGTACTAACAAAAAAACACCCCGGTCTCGCGCGAGCGAGTTGCCGGGGTGTTTTGCTTCTAATTCTTCGCGCAGATGGAAAAGCGCTTCTTTCCCCTCCACCTGTCGGGCCTTCAAATATCTGAATTCCTTACGCCGCCGTTACTTCCTTTAGCCGTTCCTTGGCTTCATCGATCGAGATGATATCCGCGGGGCGTTCCACGCGCTCGTCGAGCACTTCGTGCCACCAGATCAGTTCCAGCGCGCCGTCATCGTGTTCGACGAGGGCCGTGCAGTTTTCGATCCAATCGCCGGTGTTGCAATACTCAATGCCGTCCATCGTGCGCGTGGCCGGTTGATGAATATGTCCACAGATAACGCCGTCGACATGGCAGCGCTGCGCTTCTTCGACGAGTAGTGTTTCAAAGTTATTCAAAAATTTCACGGCACCTTTTACTTTGCGCTTGATCGCACCGGACAGTGAAAAGTAGGGCTTGCCCATCCACCGTCGTACTGCGTTGTAGAATCGGTTCAGCAAGACCAAGCGGCGGTAGCCCCAGTCGCCAACTTTGGCCATCCACGGATGCACGCGCACGGCGGCGTCGAAGCGGTCTCCATGCGTCACGAGAAAGCGGCGACCGTCTTCCGTGGTATGAATGATCTCATCGACCACTTCGATATCGCCGAACGTGTAGCCGACAAATTCGCGGAAGAACTCATCGTGATTGCCGGGGATGTACGTGACCTTCGCGCCTTTGCGGGTGCGTTTGAGCAGCTTGTGTACGACTTCATTGTATTGCTTGGGCCAATACCAGGCTTTCTTGAGCGCCCAAACGTCGATGATATCACCCACCAGATACAGATGATCGCAGCGGATGGTATCTAGGAAATGATGAAACAATTCTGATTGGGCGTCGCGCGAGCCGAGGTGCACGTCGCTTACCCATACGCTGCGGTAGGTCTTCTTCATGGCGGCCATCTCCAATGGGCGGTTAGGCGCTGTGGATCATCGAGCCCCAACCGCATCCATGCGGTCAGGCGCGCGCAACGCCGACTTGCCCCTCCAGTTGTTTCCCCGTGAGTTCAGTGATAAATGTTTCGAGAGCATCAACGGCTTCGGCCGCGCCATCGCGCGTTTGCCGCACAATCTGCCCGCGAATGGCTTCTTCCTGCTCCAGAAAGCGTTTGAGTTTGTCGGGCGTAAGCTTGCCGCGCGGCACGTGTACGCCTTGGCCCATTTTCTCGACCTGATAGGCGTTGATGCGCTGTTCCAAACAATCCTGCGGCATCGCCAGCACCGGCTTGCCGAAGTAACGCACCTCGCCCAACAGTTGATTACCGGCCGTCGCCATGACCGCTCGCGCCGAGGCGAGGTCTTCGATAAACGGTTGATTGGCGATGGGTTTGTATTCGATATGACCGTCGGTGCCGGTCTTGGGCGCGCCGTACACGCGGATGGGGATGTTCTGTGCCTTTAGCGCCGCTTCGACTTGCGGCGTGAATTCTTCCTTGCCGCGATTGATATAGACGAGCAAGTGATCACCGCGAGTGGGCTCGATGGCGCGCACTTCTTTGCGAATCGACGGGCCGACGACACGCACCTTGTCTGAGACTGTTTCGGCATCGAAGAAGGCCGTCGCGATGATGCGTTCGGGCGTGCCGTAAAGCGCCTTGTAGCCGATGCCCAGCCAAGTCTGGATGGCGGCATCGATATACGGCAGGCCAAGCTTGCAATACACGAGGATCGAAAAGTGATCGAACGTGATGCGCGGGATGCCCATGCGGCTGGCGACCCAGTGAGTGTAAACTTCGGAGTCGGTGATCACCACATCCGCATTGAAGTCGCGAATCAATCGCTCAACGCGTTTATGACCCGCACCACGAAAGACGACATCGCGCATAATCGGGGCGTTACCGGTCAGCGTTCTGAAGCTGCTGATCTGACCATTGGCGGCGTGATAAAAGCCGAGCGTGGGGATTTCGGTAACCGGGTGGGATTCAGAGATGGAAGCCAATGCGTCGCCACCGGCCAGCACCAGCAGCTCATGGCGGCGGGCCAACTCGGGCAAGACAGACAGGGTTCTCATGGCGTGTCCGCGGCCATAGCCGTGTACGCCGTAAACGATCCGCAAGGTCGTTCCTCCTGCGGGGGATTCTGTCTTTAAGATATGATTCTCGTATAAGGGGTTTGTGTGGATCGCGTTAAGATTATAGACGCAGCGCGAAATTGGGACGGGCAGTTATGTTGTCCCGATGATAGAAGTTGTGTCAGATCGCTTTGTGCCACTGCCGTTTCGGCAGTGCTTTCTTCGATCGCGCTGTATGTGTAATAGAGATTTATCTCGGATACTTCTCCGACGTCGCCAAATCAAACCCTTCGTGTTCGGGGTTCTTCGCAACGCCGCGATACTCAGTGCGACAGCGATAACAGACGGTCACCTTGCCGACGAATAGGTAAATCGCCGCGTCAATCACGACGACGGTCGCGAGGGTGGCGAAGGTCAGGCCGATTTGTTGCTTAGCGTAGAAGACGGTCGCGACGATCCCGAAGACGACGACGAGCAGCAAGCCGATCTTTTGCGGAAAGTCTTTGCGAATAAAAAACTCGCGTCCGGGGCAAGCGGCGCAGCGGGTGACGCGCCGTTCATTGGCGAGTTCATCCGGGATCTCGAGCTTGACGGGTTCGTCGCAGACGGGGCAGGCAGCTACGATAGTCCCCGCGCGCTCGACCGTTGTCGCGATGCGACCGTGACAGGGGGCTTTGGGGCAGCGGCGGAGGATGGATAACTTGCTCACACCGCCAACCCTTCCGTGCGCATCAAGAACTGCGCCGCCAATTCGCCGAAGAATACCAGCACCATCGACAGATAAAACATCGCCGTGGCCGATTGGGTGGCGCGGCGGCGGACGCAGTCCCAGATCATGTAGGCGAAGACGGCCGCGACGAATAGGCCGACGCCCAGTCGCGTGTAGAGCACCAATTGAAAAAACAGCGGGCTTTCGGTCGGTTGGAAGTCGGTCGTCCAAACGGGCAGCGCGTTGACCAACGTCCAGATGACGCGCGCGGCGAAGATAGTGAGATAGATGTGCGTCAGGCGGCGCAGGGGCGCGATCGGCATTTGTGTGTCGGTGAGATAGCGATGCCCGAGCAACATGCCGCACGTGCAGGCACCCAGCAGGCCGGCGCTGAGCAGCGTGCTGACCATCAGCGCAATCGAACCAGTGGACGTCGCGTTGCCCGCGTCGCGCGCGAGCATCACGAGCGCGGCTAACCCCACGAGTCCCGCTATTAGCGCAACCGCCCGTTGTGTTGGTGCGATCTTCTCTTGCTGGCCGGCGTTGACGAATAGCCACGCCAAACCTGCGAGCAACATTAACACCAACAGCCCGCCCGTCGGCGTGGCCATATGCGTGACATCGAACGCGACCTCACGACCGAACAGCATCAATCCGCCGAAAGCGAACGCCGCCGCGACGATGGCCATCAAACGCAAGTAACGCCAGCCGCTACGGCGCATGTCTGAGATGCCGATCACGAGATAGCACCCCGCAGCACACTGCACCAAGAACGTCATTAACATCGAACTAAGCATGGATGGGAATATAACGCGGGACGGCGGAATTGGCTGCGGTGCGGGCAGGGATTGACGGAGAACCACCGGTTGCAAACCGGTGCCACAGCGCACAGTGCGCAAATCGCCAATTAAAAACCGGTACCACAGCGTAGAGCGTTATTGCAACAACAGCGTCACGAACTCCGCCACGTCTTCTGCACCAAGGCTACCGTTTGCGCTGAAATCACCAGCGCAGGTGACGTCGAAGCTTGCACCATTTAATGCCGCGTCGACGAACAGGCCGACGTCCAAACCATTGACCATGCCGTTGTCGTCGAGGTCGCCCGTCGCGCCGGGACAGGGGGCTGCGCACTGCACCGAGCTCACCGCAAAGTCATCAATGGCGGCTTCCACGATCGAACCGGGATCGGCATCTTCGGCGACGAAGCGCACGCGCATGGTTGCCGTTGGCGTGATGATGTCGGCGATCATCACTTGAGCGAAGAACCAACCGCCCGACGATTCGGGGCTGGCCGGGCCGACGACCTCCAAGTTTTCCCACGTGTCGCCGTTGTCGTTTGAAATATCAACCAGCAGCACATCTTGATTGGGATTAGCGCCGCCATTGTTCGAGAACCAACGGTAGTAACTAATCGCCGCATTGGTGCCGGTGCCATCGAACGTCGGTGAGATCAAGGTGGTCGCGCCGCCGTCGACGTCGGCCGAACCAATTGAACCGCCGACGCCACCTTGGCCGGTTACGAAACACATCGTGCCCGGGTCGGGCGTATTGTCGTTTTCGGGTTGAGCCGCCGTACCGTTCGGATCGACGCGCGTCCAGATGCCGGTCGTCGCCGTGTCCATCGCGTCACCGACCGTCCAGCCGAGATCGCTCTCAAAGTCGTCCACGAACTCGTCGACGATCTCGTCGGCAACGATGCTGATGAAGTTGGCGACGGGTGCCGTTTCGGGGCCGCGCCAGGTTTGGCCATCTTGCGACTTGCCGCTAAAGAAATACTCGATGCGGCTGGCACATTCGAGGCCGCTGGGAAGGGAGACTTCGAACGTCGTGCCGCCCGGCGTGGTCGGTTGAATCGCCGTGATCACAAAGCCGTTGCCGGTATCGAGATGCAAGTTGATTTCGTCATTCGATAAGTTGCTACCAGCAGCTTCGACGACTTCGACCGTAATCATTTGATTGTTTGCCGTTACCTGATCGGGCACACCGTTCGGAAATTCAAACGAAAGTTGCGGTTCACCCAAGCCCCAAACGAATAGGCCTTTTTCTAAGTCGCTACCGATGATGATGCCGCTGGGCAAATACGGGTAGTTGCTCCACAGGCCGTTGAACTCGGGCAAGTCGTCTTCGGGATAGGTATCGAAGTAGGCCGTTTCCGTCGGCGTTACCGGATTGGTCGCGTCGAAGATCCGAATGCCGCTGCGATAGTTTGCCTGAATGATGAGGTTATCCTTCGTGTAAAGGTTGTGGTCGATGGCAGGCAGGCCGGTCGTGAACGTGCCGACCTCTACCGGGTTGGCAAGGTCAGAGATATCGACCACACGCGTCGTCGTCGTGACGCCTTGATTGATCTCGTCGAGTTCGTCGTTGATATACAGGTATTGTTCATCCGAGCTGATGAAGCCTTGATGCGAAAAGACTGGCGTTGAATAGCGGAAGCTATCGATCAACGTGATGTTCTGTTTGTCGGTCACATCGAGAATGTCCACGCCGGGATCGCCGCCGTTGGCTTGGTTCTCGCTAAAGCCGAAACAAATCTCGCGACCGGCAAACGCGCCGGTGGTCATCGTCACTACTTGCAAGTCGTGAAAGTAACGATCGTTCCATTGGGCGATGAACGGCGGGTTGTCCGGGTTCGCATTTAGGTCGTATATGCGCGCGCCCAAGACCTCGCTGCCGCCGCCGGCGCGATACAAGTAGCCGGACGTTTCATTGATAAACACGTTGTGCGTACGGTTGTTGCCGCCAGTCGTAACGGTGTTCGACAACGTAACGATACCGTTGTCGATCAGGCCCATGTTGAAGACCTGAATGCCGCCGCCGCCTTCGCTGACAGCGTACGCGCGATTGTTGAAGACCTTCACGTCGCGCCACAAACTGCCGGGGCCGTTGATGAAGCTCACGAGCACCGGGTCTGTTGGATCGGTTACCTCAACAAACGCGGTGCCATTGGACGTGCCGATGATGGCGTACTCGCGACCAGATGGCGCGGCATAGCCCCAACAGTCGTTGCCGTTGACGGCACCCACGCTGAGGCTGCCAAGCGGCAACCAACTGAGCAGGTGCATGCCGGACGACTCGAACGAAATCGCCGGGCCGGCGGCGAAGGTCATGCCGTTGCCGCCTTGTACCCATCCGGGTTGGCGGTCTTCGAGAATACGGCTGTCTTCATGTGCCGATGCGACGCATATGTTGGCGAGCATGGCCGCCAGTGCGATAGAAAAAATCACGCGACCGCAGCGTTGCGGTTGGTTAGTCAAATTCACGTTCCACCACTCCACTCGATTGGCTCGCGCCGTGTGCGCGAACGCATATGCAAATACCATCGGCGGCGATTGAGGGCGGGACCGCCAACGGCATATCTGTTCGGGTATCCATTCTAACGCATGATCGAGCGAGAATCATGTCGATTCGGATGCAAACGCGGCTGAGTGGCTCGAAATGGGGGGGTAAAAAAAGATAAGGGAAGGGTGGGGCCAAGTTGGCACTGATTTGGGTGGGGAATCAGTGAAACTCGTCGCACGCCCCGATCCGCTTCCCTTGGGGAGGAGCTGGTTTTTTGTGTGCCAAGACACGGCAGGGCCGGGTTCGGGCCAACCGCGTGTCGTACGTATGGTTATACGCGCGGGCAAACGGCAGGTTCCGAATTTTCTAAGTAACCGGTTTGTGACGGTCAGTTGATGGCCCACGCCTTGGCGGGAACGGAAGGAATAATACGGTGCCCCAAGTGTCCGGTATTTATTTTTCTTCAGGGCCGGTCAATATGCGCACTGAGGTGGGGGCATGCATCCAGGGTTCGTTCCTAGTGTCTAAGCCGATGCGTCGGATGACAGATTGTTTCGGGAAGCGCCTGACTGCAACGTTGTGCCACCAAATTTCAATTAGCGGTATGGGTTCATTCTCACCTTCGAACGTGGCACCCGGATCGGAGCGGAATCGTGCGTCGATAAGGTCATTTGGATGTTCAATTAGAGTAGGACAATCAAGAGTTTGCGTACTGGAGCCCCACCCACCATAACTAGCGTGTGATCGATCATCTATGGTGTGGATTGGCTTTTCATATTGACCGCTCTTATAGAACGAAATATGTCCATCTAGATTGCAAGGAAAGCTATCCTTTATCAACACGAGTCGAGGTGATGAAGAGTTTGGACTGAGTTCGCCTGCCTCGTCGACGG
>JAUIHO010000288.1 GCA_030432035.1 Phycisphaerae bacterium | reverse complement strand
TAAAACAATCAACACAAACGCGCGCGGTCGGCCCACGCGATATTTCTGCCCGATGACGTAAAGCGTCAGCGCCGATAGTACCCACAACAAACTACCCAACGCCAAGATACCGCCGGACTGTTCCAGTTCGATCCCCGCGCCGTTGTTTCGAATGACGTAGATCAAAATCGGCAGCGACAGACAGATATTTACATCGAACGTGTTACTGCCGAATGCGTTCGACACGGCCCCCGCGTCGTCACCCCGCAAGGCTGCCGCCATCGACAACATCGTGTCGGGCATGCTCGACGCGGCCGCCACGACAATAACGGCAATGAAAAAGCTGGGCACATCGAGCGCCTTGCTCAATGACTGGCATGAATCCACCAAAATGTGCGAGGCAAACACAACGATGCTCGTCGTGATTACAATCGTCGCTACTGCCACGATGCCATTCAATGGGATGCTCAACGCACCGCCGAGGATGTTCACCACCGCATCGTCGGCGTCATCGTCATCTTCATCAGCCGTTCCGCTAGCCAGTAACTCGGCGCGCTCGGCGCGAATCTGGCGACGATGACTATTCGCATCGCGATACAAGTGCACAAGATAGCCAACGTAAAGCCCGAGCAGCAATACGGCCGCCCACCATTCGAACCGGCCAAAGAATAGCAGCAGAATCAGCACCGTTTCCGACAGCAGGAACCACATCCCGTCCCGAAACAGCACATCGCGCCCTACACCGATATAAGGCCGATCCTTGCGGTGAAATGAAATCGCCAGCGCACAAAGCGCAGGTATAAGAATCATGTTGTAAACAGCGCTACCGGCACACGTGGCCACCGACGCACCGAAATCGTCAAACTCGTAAACAAACAGAATGCCGACCGACAGCTCCGGCATCGAACTGGCAATTGCGTCCAACGTCGCGCCGCGCACCGAGCCGGGTATGCCCAATCGTTTGCCGAGCGCCTGCGCCGCATCTGCAAACGGATCGCACGCCATCCACATCGCCACCGATATCACGACCGTCAGCAGCAAATGACCGACCACCTCGCCGCCGGCATTAAACGCGAACCACGCCGCCGCGCCGGCCAATGCGGCAGTCAACAAGCCGATGATGCAATTTCGATTGGGACGAGCGATGAGGGGCATATGGGTTTCGATTGCAACAGAGTGCGTTAATCAATCATGGCCAACGCGTTGAACCACGTCGGCGCGAAGTACGCCAACGCATGCAGTATTGCAACAGTGTAGATGCCGGCCATCACATCATCCAACACCACGCCCCATCCGCCTGGAAAGTGCCGCTCAATCAGATTCGCCGGCCAAATCTTCGCGATGTCGATCACGCGCTCTAAAAAGAACGCGACGATCAAAATCGGCCCCGACGCCGGCAGACCGATCAACGCGATTAGATAACCAGGGATTTCATCGATCACGTTCTTGCGGCTGTCTTTTTCGTTCAGCACGCGATCGGCTTCGCCCGCGACCCAAATCGAAAACAGCGTCAGGCCAATACAAATCGCCACATAAACCGGCACCGTTACCTGCCAAATCTTCAGCAGCAAAATCGCTAGCGGCACACCCCACAGAGCGACTGCCACCGTGCCCGAAGCAAACGGCACAAACCCCGTGTGGGCAAGCGAACCGATGAACAAAATCAATCGATCGTAGCCCGGTACGTACGCCTCGTCAGTTTGAGGTCGTGGCGAATTCGTCACATTAAAAAGTCCTTAGGCCAAGTTCAATCGACGCTGCAACACCGGCGCCATCTTTTGCTTCACCGAGTCCGCAATCGCGTCCGGTCGCGTCCACACTGCCAAGTCGAGCGCCTTGCGACAGGCACAATCCATCGGCACCGTCGTTATCTGCTTCAGCGCCGCCTCGATCAGCGCCACGCTGCGGCGCGTCGCTTCCTCAAGGTTGCCCATGATCTCCTTAAGCAACTCTCGCGAATCCACCCCTTCCGGGTGCGGTCGCCAACAATCGTAATCCGTCGGCAATGCCACCAACCCAAAACACATTTCAGCTTCGCGCGCCAGCTTCGCTTCGGGCATACACGTCATGCCGATCAAATCGCCGCCCCACGCACGATGCATGCGCGATTCGGCTTCTGTCGAAAACGCCGGCCCTTCCATACACACATACGTACCGCCATCCGTCGGCGGCGTACCCTCGACAGCTTTGCCCGCGTTCAACAACAAGCTGCGCAGGTGCGGGCAAAATGGCGCGTGAAACTCGACATGCACCGCCGCGCCGGCCTCATCGAAAAACGACGAGCGTCGCCGATACGTCTTATCGATCACCTGATCGGGAATCACCAAGTCGCCAGGGCGAATCTCTTCGCGCAACGAACCCGTCGCGCCGCTAGCGATGATGTGCGTTACGCCCAGCTTTTTTAGCGCAAAGATGTTCGCCCGATACGGCACGGCCGACGGCGGATAGGAATGGTCCTTACCGTGTCGCGGAAGGAACGCAATCTTCACGCCATCGAGGGCACCCACCAATATCGGCGCGCTCGGCGCACCGAATGGCGTCTCGACCGTTACCGAGTCGCCTTCCAGCCGGTCGGCCAACGCGTGCCCCAAACCGGTGCCACCGATCAGACCAATAAAGTGTTCGGACATGTTTGTAAGCTCCCGCTTTCAAGGAGGATCGTCTCGTGCAATTTCTGCCAATCGGCGAAAACGACCGACGCCGTTTTCACCATGCTTGGCAGGCACGATACAATAACCACGATGGGAGGCAAACGCTCCACACTTTTGCGTCGCGAAGTCGATCAGGTACTCGGTCATTACGACATTGGCACCGTGACGGAAGTCCGCGCGTTCGAGCGCGGGTCGCACGAATCGCCCAAGGCCGTGATTCGTACCGACCGCGGCAGGTTTCTGCTCAAGCGTCGGCCCGAGCGCGACGACCCCGTGCGCGTCGCCTTTGCCCATTCCCTACAAATCCACCTGCTGAAGCATCACTTTCCGTTGCCAAGGCTAATGTCCACCACCGACGACGGCCTGTCGATGTTGACCTACGAAGACAGCATCTACGAAGTCTACGAATTCATCCGCGGCAATCGCTACGACCAAAGCATCGAGGCCACCTTCAGCGCGGGTCGCACGCTCGGCCTCTATCACAAGTTGGTCGCCGAGTTTGAATCCCCCTGGGATCCGCCGCCCGGCCACTATCACAATTCCGAGATGGTGCACGAAGCCATCACCACGATTCGCCGCTTGCTGCTGAAAGACAAACCGCCGGACGCCTCCGCGTTTGAAAAAACGCCGCAAATCCTCAGCCGTGCCGAAGCGCAATACCGTTCCGCCGCCGCCGCTGCCGAAAAGATCGGCGTCTCACATTGGCAGCGACAGATCGTGCATTCCGATTGGCACCCCGGCAACCTGATCTTCGAAGGCACCGACGTGTGCGCCGTGCTCGACTTCGATTCGGCGCGCATCCGGCCGCGCGTGATGGATGTGGCAAACGGTTGTTTACAGTTTTCGATGATCACCGGCGGTCGCGATCTGACCACCTGGCAAAACGAAGTCGACATGGATCGGTTGATCGCGTTCCTCAAAGGCTACGAGCAGGTCATCGTGCTAACCAAGGCCGAACTCAACGTGATACCCTACCTCATGATCGAAGCCATCATCGCGCAGGCGTTGCGACCCATCATGCGCTCGGGCACCATCGCCGGATTGGACGGCACCAACTTTCTCGCCGTCGTCGGGCGCAAGGCCCGTTGGATCGGCGAACACCTGAGCGGTGCCGACATCGAAACGGCCATTCACCCCGAACCCAAGCTCGATAAGGACGACGACCTTGCTACCTCATGACCCGCCCGCGCCCATCAGCGCCGCCGAGCGCGACGCCATCCTGAAACGCATCGCTCCCATCCCCGTCGTGCAGAACCTTCGCTTCGACGTGCGCGAGTTGGCCCACGGTTATTGCCAAACCGTCGTGCCGCTCGATAAGCGGTTCGTCGGCGCGTACGGTGCCTATCACGGTGGGCTGCTCGCAACGGCGGCGGATAGCGTGGCCTGCCTCGCCATCTGGGGCGGCATCGGCGCCGACAAACACCTGACGACGTCGGACTTGCACATTCGATACTTAGCCGCGTGCTTCACCGACGCAATCGTCGAAGCGCGCGTCATCAAATTTGGCCGCACGCTATGCCCGGTCGATGTGCGCATTTACGACACCAACCGCCGCACCGTCGCCGCGGCGACGGTGACGTATTTTTTGTTGGATGGAGCGGTGGAGGGTGACGCGGGTTAGCGCGTGATTCTCTTGTAGGGTCCGCTGTGCGGACCAAGAACACTGCGATTTTTTGAATTCACTCAATCGACTCAATACGTTTCAATTGTTTAGGACGACCACCATCCCTTTCGCTGTGTGGGTGGTTTGACATCCAAAATAGCCTAAGTCCATCGGCAGAATGATTCGTTGTGGCACCGCCGTCTCGGCGGTGAATACAGGCAAAACTCCTGTGCCACATCAAATGCTCCTTTTTGCGCCACAACGTAGTATCAGGGTACTTGAAATACGCATTCCAATTGAGAATATTTGCTTTAATCAGAATCAGATGATTAAAACAACTCGGGTGCTTCCTTTTTGAGCCTGTTGTAAACAAGAAATGCGGGCCCCTTCGAACCACCGCGAGAAGCGGCAAGGGCTCGACGAATTACTGAATGAGCCTCCTCATATTCTCCTATATCTGTCAAAGCCGCCGCTCGCGTTGTCAACAACGCTGGACTATTGGAGTGCCTGAATCGCTCAGTGACTTCAACTGCACGACGCGAATTTCCAGACTGCCTCAGTGCACTACTCAATTCCGTCGCTGCGGTATGATTGTTCTCGCTTTGCTCAAGTGCCTTCTCGGCAAGCTTAATGGCTCTCTTGAATTGCTGATTATTCGATGCCTTAGTTGCTTCTGCAATGAGATATTTGGTGTCGTCGATGTTTTCGTCAAATCCTTCAAGATGCTCTTGCAGAATGAGGTTTAGAGTTGGACGAAGACTACCAATAGGTTCCATAAAGGACTTTGCGTTATAAAGTCGATCACCATCCCAAACCCATTCCTCACCTTCGTGCTTAATAATGACTTCGTCATCCATGGCTGGTCTCCGGTCTAAGAATATCTTATAACTTCTTCACCAC
>JAUIHO010000287.1 GCA_030432035.1 Phycisphaerae bacterium | reverse complement strand
CGTTCACATCACCGCGCCTGTATCACGCACCCTTCTTCACCGCCACCAAGCCCTTTTGCGTACGAATATAAATCACCCCATCGCAAATCGCGGGCGTGGCCATGCAAATGTCGCCCGCATTGCTTTCGGCGAGTTGCTCGAATTCGGGTCCGGCCTTGATCGTGAAGATCGACCCTTCCTCGCTGGTGAAATAGACCTTTCCATCACCGGCGACGGGCGATGCCGTAAAGCCCGTGCGGCCACCGGCGAGACGCTGCTTGTACATCTGCTTGCCAGTCTTGGCCTCCCAACAGGTTAATACGCCATTATCTCGACAGCTGTATAAATAATCGCCATAGACGAGCGGCGTTTGCATGTATGCGCCGCCGGCCATCTCGGCCCATGCCATGTCTTCGTGAATCTTCGCGCCGCCGTTGATCGGCGATAGGTCGCCTTTTGCATCGAGCTTCACCGCGTACATCGGTGCAAACATGCCGTGCGCATTGGTGATATACGTCAATCCGTGCGCGACAATGGGTGTGGGCACGGGGATGTCGCCCCCAACGCCGATCTTCCATAGCGACTTGCCGGTTTCAAACTCATACGCGCCGGCGTGCTTATAGCCGTTAACGATGATGATGGGTTTTCCGTTGCATTCCGTGACTGTCGGCGATGACCAGGTGGGCACTTCGTCGCGCGGTGTGCGCCAAATCTCGTTGCCGGTCTTGATATCGAGACACGCAAGAAAGCTGTCTTCTTGCACGTCGCAAACGATGATGACCTTGCCATCGTGAATGACGGGCGAACTACCGAAACCCCACTGCGCCGACGGCACCATGTAGAAGCCCGAATCCAGCGTGCCGAAGTTTTTCGACCACAGCTTTTTGCCATCCATATCGAAACAGTGCAGTCCTTCGCTACCGAAGAACGCCAGCAAGTGCTCGCCATCAGTCGCAGGCGTGCTATTGGCGTGGCTAGCCTTGGTGTGCCGCTGAATGGCGGGCTTGCCGCGGTGACAGGTTTTCTCCCAGCGCGTTTTGCCGTCGGCCGTGTGTAGGCAAAGCAGCTTCCACTCGTATTCGGTATCACCGTCGCTGGCGGGTTGAATTTGTCCGTAGAGGCCGACCTTAACGTCGTCGGTGCTGCCGTCGCGCCGCACGGCAGTCGTAAGAAAGATTTGATCGCCCCAAATCACCGGCGAAGAGAAGCCGAGGCCGGGTGTGTCGATTTTCCATGCGATGTTCTTGCCCGAGGCAACGTCAAACGACTGGGGTAGAGGCGTTTTGCCGTCACCCAAGCCAGATGCCTGCCGACCGCGAAACTGCGGCCAGTTGGGCGGCTGCCGTTGATCGTTCGGCCCGGCGGCAAGGGCGGTGGTGGTGAGGGTCGTTATGACGGTGATAAGGGCTATTGCATGCGTCGCGCGGTTGGGCATCGTGGGCTCCTCCTCTACGTAGCATACCGCAGGGCAGGCGTGATGCTCACGGATTGACGTTGTAACGATGTGGAATTGGCGGTTGCGGGTGCCCCATCCTTCCCGACAAGGGAAGGTTGGGGAATCGAAGACGTTGATTTAATTGTGATTGATTGATGGCATTCTTAGGATGGTGGCCGGTGTCGGAGGAAACACAACAATCCGAGCAGTTTGTCGATCTAGCGTATGCTGGCTCGATCCAACCGCGGCGACGCCTTGCGTGGTTGTATCGTTTGATAGTCATCGCTTTGCTCATCCATACTGCATTGATCCTCACCCAGATCGCAGTCGATGCCAATTCCTGGCCCCGCTGGTGGGGCGCGTTTCTGGTGGGGGATCTCCAGAATTCTCTTAGCATCCGGTCTTGTTACCTTTGGCACTACATCGGTATGGATCGGTGCACCGGGATCCTTCTCAATGTCGAAGTTGCAACTTTGATTTATCACCGAAGCGTGCTTCGTAGGCTTAGTGCGGCTCAATGGGTGCTTTTGGCGCTGGTTGGTCTGAGCGGATTAGCGATGGGTGTTCTTGTAGCATTCTCGCCGATTCAATACGTGCCACCTCTAAGGCCAACAGCAGTTGTAGATTTTGATTGGGACAACCGAATGCTTCTGACCGCGATTTGGTTGGGTCCGGGGCTCTTCACTTTATTATTTTTAAGGGGTGCGGCTGCTATTAGGAGTGAACGCTAATTTGCGGATTCACCACTTTTTGCGGGTGCCCCATCCTTCCCGACAAGGGAAGGTTGGGGAATCGAAACCGCGTTACTCACCATTCAATCTCAGCGGCTGCTTGGCTGTGTGATTTCCCACCCTTTGCTGCCGCAAGTGATGGGGCACCCGATCGTTCTTGAGTTACGCCCATATCTGGTCGAACACGTTGATAGCGGCACATCCCATTGCCGACGCCGGGCATACCCCGCAGAATCCCAACCACATGACCGACGAATCCCAACAGCATGACCAACCCACCAACGAATCCGCCACTTCCGCGCGCGAGCCGCAATGGGTAACAGCCGCCGTTGCCGCCGAGCCGCGCTTACCGTTGATGGGCCCGATGATGGTCTATCTGTTCCTGATGTTGTTCATGGACTTTGTCCCACAGACGACGCCGTGGAATCAGATCGCCATCGGCGTGCACGTGGCTGCCGCCGCTTGGTTCGCGTGGGTCTTGCGGAATCACTATCCGCGACTCGGCAATTTCGAATGGGGTATCGCCATACCGGCGGGCATCGCTTCGGCCGCCGTTTGGATATGCGGGCAACAGGCCTTCGATGCGCTGGGCTTGGGCGGTGCGTTGGGGCTCTCCGGTTCGGCACCGTTCGTTGAGTTGAACCCCGTTGAAGCCACCGACATGCATACGGTCTATTCCGGTGCGGGCTTCTGGGCGCACGTTGTGATGAAAATCTTCCGCGCAATGACGATCGTCGCCGTCGTGGAAGAACTCTTCTGGCGCGGCTTCATGCTCCGCGCTTTCATTAAGTGGGACGATTTCGACCAAGTGCCGCTCGGCACGTTCACGCTGTTTTCGTGTGTGGGCACGGCGCTGCTATCGGTGATTCAACACCCCGGCAATTGGGGCGTCAGCATCGTGTTGTGGATTTTGTGGAACCTGTTTTTCTGCTGGCGAAAGAGCCTGAAGTGCATGATGGTGACCCACGGCGTCACGAATTTGGCGTTGTATGTGTACGTCGTTTGGGTCGGCGGTGACGCCTGGCGGTTTTGGTGATGCGTTAATTTTTGGTGCGGCGGACCAGCAAGCCGCAGGCTTGCGCTGTGGCACCGGTTTTTAACCGGTGTTCTTTTCGATTCACCACCAACGTCCGCAAACCTTCACGCCGACACCCGCTCGCGCGTAGAATCGATCAACCAGCCCGCCTTCCCTCGCCGAGGATATTGTTTATGCAGTTCCATTTTCGACCGCTCTTTTTCTCATTTTGCGCCCTCGTTGCGTTGACCGGCTGCGATCCGTATCTCGCGCATCTGGTCGAAGGCCAACTCGCATCGATCGAACGCACGGTGCCAATCGATGAGGCGCTAAACGACCCTAACCTTACCGACGCCGAAAAAGCCAAGCTCGCCTTGGTGCCGTCGATTCGACAGTTCGCCATCGACGAGCTCGGCCTGTCGCCGGGCGACGCGTACACCGTTTTTGAAACGAACGGATCCACGCCTGCGGCGTACGTAGTAGCGGGCAGCCGCAAAGATCGGCTGCAGCCGTTTGTTTGGTTCTACCCTTTCGTCGGCTTCACGCCGGTGAAGGGCTACTTTGACGAGCAGTTGGCCGAGGCAGAGGCAGACTTGCTGCGCGAGCAAGGGTACGACGTGTTGCTGGCCAATGCCGATGGCTTCTCGACGCTGGGCTTCTTCGCCGACCCCGTGCGGCAGTCGAACTTGGTGCTTAATGTCGCTGACTTTGCTGAGCTGCTGATTCACGAGATGACGCACACGACCTTTTTCGCTGACGGTGACGCCGACTACAACGAGTCGGTTTCGACGTTCACCGGTCGCGAAGGGGCGCTGCGGTGGATGCGGGCGACTTATGGTGCGGATAGCGAGATCGTGGCGGCCGCCGTGGCTCGGTTCGAGGACAAGGCTGTGCTGGATGCGTACGTGGTGGATTTGTCCGAACGGGCGAGGGCGTTTTACAGCGAGGCGGAGGCCAATGGTCTGTCGATGGAGCAGATTCTGATTGACCGTGAGGGCCTGTTCGACGAGTTGGCGGGGCTATTTGATGGTACTTATCGGTCCCAACTGAACACGCCAGAGGCATGGCAGTTTGCCGCCGATCAGACGCTCAACAATGCGATTATTCTGGCGGGCGTGCGCTATCAAAGTGGGCTGGCGCTCTATGCGGACGTGCTGGAGATTCTCAACGGAGACTACCCGGCCATGATTGCGGTGTTCGCAGAGGCCGCTAACCAGCCCAACAGCCGAGAGTATTTGCAAAACTGGGTCACCGAGCGAAGATAGATCGCCTTGGGCGATTTCTGCTTACGGTTATCGAAGGCGTGGCCGATCTGAGACGGGTCCAATGTGGGCTGACAGTACTGAGAGGTGGGGAAAAGAAGCAGGAGCACGCTCGTGGCGTTAGAAGCAAAGCACATTATCGGGATGGGAATCGCCGGTTGTCTGTTGGTAGGTACCGGCTGTTCGCAAGGCGATTCAGGGGTCAAAACGCTGGGCTATTATGCGGGTGGTCGCCCGGGGGCGGCGCGACCATTGCCACCGCGGCCGACGAAGCGCTACACACCGCGCTACAAGGCGCCCGCCGCCAAGCCGCAGGCTGCACCGCGCAATGTGGTCCACCGCGTGGAGCCGCGTTGGACGCCGCCGGGCGGTTTCGTCGATCGCTGGGATTCGATCGTGATTCACCATTCGGCCAGCGATACGTCCACGCCGCAGGGCATGGAAGACTGGCACGTCAACGGTCGCGGTTGGGATGCGCTGGGCTATCACTTCGTGATCGGTAACGGTGTTAAGTATGGCGACGGCAAGGTTTACGTCGGCGAGCGCTGGACCAAGCAGATGCACGGTGCCCACTGTAAGACGCCGGGCAACCACTACAACGACCATGGAATTGGGATTTGTTTGATTGGCGACTTCCGCAGCAGCCGACCGACGGCGTCGCAGATGAATGCACTGTCGGAGCTGACGCAGTTTCTGATGGGCCAATGCGGCATCGGCCGCGGTCGGATTCTGACGCACGGCGGTGTCA
>JAUIHO010000039.1 GCA_030432035.1 Phycisphaerae bacterium | reverse complement strand
TTCCGTCGCACCGTCAAACTCAACCCAGCTTTCGCCGGCCGTCGAACTCTTCAAACCGACTCTAAACGTCTCGGTCGAGTTCGTTTTCATATGCAGGTGCATGTGGCCGTCGGAGTAATTCGATAGGTTGCGGTCAAACTTCGTCGACAACACGCCCATGCCCCACCAATCGCCGGCCGCCGCACGCATGTTCCACGATTCGCTGCCTTCGAACGCCGCGCCAGTCTCTTCGGTGAGGTTGTTCCACAAGAACAGCTCGGCGTCCGTTTCATAGATGACGCTGTTGTTCACCGGCGTCGTCTCGGCAAACACGCCGAAATCGCCCGACTCTTGCACGTCTTCGCCGAAGAACAGTTCGGTATCGCCTTCGTCGTAGAGCCGGATGTAATCGATATACATGCGTTCCGGGAAGGTCGCCGTGATCGCATTCGGATCGACGATTTCGATAAAGTTCCAACCGCCGACAGCCACGTTCGTTAATAGGAACATCGGCTCGTGAAATTCTTCCAGCGAATCACCCACCGGGTCGCTGATGTCCATCGACCAAAACAAATCGCCATCGACGTACGAGCGCATCTCCGTCGGCGTCCATTCCAATCGGAACAGGTGATAGTCGAGGTGCATATCCACCGGTCGGTCGGTGTACGTGTGATACAGTGCGTGTTCGCCCTCATACTCCCAGTGCGCCGCCGAGACCACGCGCCGATTCACGACGCCCGCCTCGAAGCCGTCTTTGCGACCGAACTCCATGATGTCGACTTCGCCGCAAGCCGGCCAGTTGATCGCGCCGAAGTTGGTGCCCATGATCCACAGCGCCGGCCAGATGCCGTTATCGACGTGCGGCAATTTGATCCGCGCCTCAATCGTGCCGTACTTGAAAGCGAACCGACCATTGGTGACCAGCCGCGAAGACGTGAATGCCTTATCGCCGAGATAGTTTTCGCGCCGCGCTTCGATCACGAGGCTGCCGTCTTCGATAAAGACGTTCTCCGGTCGCGACGTGTAGTACTGCAACTCACCATTGCCGAAGCCGCTGCCGCCGGTGTTGTACGTCCACGTGTCGTGATCGACCGTCGGCCCGTCGAATTCGTCGGACCAGACCAGCGTCTGCGCGCGAGCAACCGCGCAACCGGCCAAGGTAAGGGCGACCATGATGCAGCGGGCGAACTTAGGTTGATTCATTTGGGTGTGCTTTCTGCTGGGTATGCTTTTGACGGCATGGGGCATGGGGCATGATGATTCATTTCTGGGCGGTCGAGCGTGCAGGTTTGCGAGCGTCGCGACGTGCCCGGCGGCGAGCCCCTGAAACAGTTTCAGAAACTTTGCCATTTGTAGTGTAAATGAATCAGGGAATGGGGGTCAATGAAATGGGGTTCGCGACCGCCCTGCTACGGATATGGACATGTCATCGCTGACTGCATAACCACCCCATAGATGTGCGTCGCAAATCGAACTCAGGTGCAGCGCCGACCCCATTTCGACGAGACGTGACGTCGGGGGTCAGGCGAGTCCGAGCGTGAATGCACTACCGCCAACTCATGAAAACGACTGCATCGTTGTCATTGAGTGGGGGTTTAATACCGATTCCGCAGCGTGGCGGGTGGCCAAAGTCGGCACTCCGACTTGGGGGATTCGAATAGCCCCGTCAAAAAAACGTTGCCTTATGCTAATGCCACTCCCAAATCGATACCCAACGCAAAAGCACCGACAACCGCCCCAGTGTGTTACATGGAAGTCGCACACCATTGAGTGCACACGAAGACAAACCCGGCGTCACGATCCGGGCAACGCGTTACCAGCCTGAATCCATTGGCCATACGCGGGAGCGGTAAATACGTTGGCCGCCGCCTCGGCCGACGGAGTGCCGAACGTCAGCGCGTGTATGAAGCCGTTTCTCTCGACCAGCACCGTATGCAAAATCTTATTCTCAGGGTTCAGCAGCGCTTGGATGTCGAGCCGGCCGTCGAAGCCACGGCAGCGCTCACGGTCGCTCAGCGTGCGGCAATCCAGCGTCGCCACTTGGCCGAAGCGGTCGATCATTTCGCGCGTGCGACGCCACGTGCCGCCAGTCGGACCGACGACTTTCATTCCGTTCAGTTCGATCTCGCGGTCGTCGTACGCGACTACGCCGAGGAAGTGTGACCGCGAGCGGCGCAGCCAGTCGATCAGTTTCTCGGCGTGCCGGTCGTCGTCACGATAGCCGTAGTTCGCATCGAGCCAGACGATGCGTTCGACCCAGTCGGGAATGGTGCCGACGACGTTGATGTAGCCGAAGAGCATGCTCCCCCCGCCGCTGTGCGCGATCAGTGCGACGGACGGGCGTGTGCCAGAGATCGACTGCTTTAGTGTCTCGATCAGTTCGACGATGCGCTCGCCGCTGTCGACGTGTTTCTTGCGCCAGGTAGGCCAGCTTCGACCGCCGGCTTCGACGTAGGCCACGACCAGATTGATGTCGGGGCGAGCCTGTCGCAGGTAGCGCGTCTGAGCCCCGATGTGCTGAATGTAGAAATGCCAGTCGAGCCCGTCTTCCCGCTGGCAGCCGATCGTCTGAGCGATGGTGTTGCCGTTCGGCAGGCCGTAGATCGCGAGCAGCGTGGGTCGGTCGGCATTAAACGACCGAGCCGACGGCGCGTTAATGTGTACGGTCACGTCTGGATCGAACGTGAAGGTGCGCACCTGTTCGTCGAAGTGCGGACTGCGAGCGAAGCCGGACAGCTCGCCCTGATGATGCGCGCAGCCAAATGCCAGCATGCATATGATGCCGAAACCGAATAAGCAGGTCAGCTTCCGTTTCGTGCCGCATGGTTGCATGAAGGAACACCTCGCATCAGATCGGGACATGGTTCGACCGACGCACGCAAGCATACCGCCGATTCAGTCGGATGGTGAATTAGCAGCGTAGCACCGTACGACACAGTAGCGTCGAAGGAAACAGGTGTGTCTCACTGTAGGGTGGCGTCGTACTCGACCCACCGAAGCATGCGCGACGTTGATCTAGACTCATGGCGAGCGTTGTGGGGTCCGCACTGCGGACCACAGACATGCGCGGCGACGCACTTATTTTCATGCGAGTGGATAATAGTTAAATTGCAAGAATGGCGTCGGAGCTTAATCTGCATCGCGCGTTGATTGGTCCGCGGTGCGGACCCTACGGGATTTGTTCATAGATGAGGCACCCGATGAACCCTACGAAACGCGTGTTGCAACCAATTCACCGTCTGGGGCGGGGCGCAATATCTCGTTTGGATGCTCGACTTGTCCCTCACATAACCATGTATCGTAGCGAGATGGCGGCACGATTACCGGCATTCGGGTTGAAATCGTGCTAATGAGGTGATTGGGCCAAGTCGTCAAGACAACAAACGTATGAATACTTTTTTCATCGCCGTTCCACAACTCCCAAAGTCCAGCTAACGCGAGCAATTCGCTATCTCGATGCTGAATGAAAAAGAGCTCGCGATTTTCATCGGATACTCGCCACTCAAAAAAACCGGTGCAGGGAATCAAACATCGCCGATTGCGAAAAGCGTTTCTGAATAGGCGGGTTCGGTCAACATTCTCGCCACAAGCAAAGCTAACCGGCATTGCCGCTTCAAGACTTCGTGAACGCCGCGACACGAACCCCCATGACATCAGATCCAACGCCCTTCGAGCATCATGCAATCTGACGATAGGCACGTCATTCAACGGCGACACATCATCGCGCGGCTCAAAGCAAAACGACGGAATCTCGGAAATTCGGAATTCGTTTCCAAGGTGATCGACAGAATATGTACAAGAAATCCGGCCCGTCATAGTTGGTAGGCTAACCCGATTCCCAGGGAACCTCGAGTGGTGCGACTCGTCCAGGACCCATGCGGCCACAGGCCGCAGCTCTGTCGGTCGCGCGTCTACTCGACGCCTATCTTGCAATCAAAAAAACCACTCGCAGAAAACACTCCGCCCGATCGAAGTAAGCCGAGTAGCAAAAACCCCCCGCGCATAAAAAAAGCCTGTTGCAAAACAAAAGTCCGGAAGCCGTGGCGCATGCTTCGGAATGTTTTGCAACAGGCAGTCGCGCGACGAAGTCCACCGACGCCGATGGTTACCCGAGGGCAAACATCTAACGCCAACCATCCGTGAGCGGACGATTCGCCGCAGGCGCTGTTCCACCGCGCCGCAGAACAGCCTGGCTTCAGGCCGTATCTGTTTTGTCGCCCACCTTGCGTTTGCGCGAGCGAACAGGTTTCTCATCATGCGTCGGCAGCCGTGGCTGCTGACCGCGCTTGCGTTTGACCACCAGCGCCGCGGGCAACAGCCCCCACGCCAGCAGTTCACTGCGCACCATCTCATCGACCAGGCCGGTCGTCACCACCTTGATGCCGCAGTTGAAAACCAACTGCTCCACCCGGCCGGCGATCATCCGTGCCGACGGCGTTTCGAGCTTGTGCATCTCGCACAAGTGCCGAACCACGCGGCTCTTGCTCCACCGCTTCTGCACGATGCGACCGTCGCGTTCGCGACGCTGGGCCACCTTGACCCAGTTGCGCCGACGGCAACGCAGATCGGCATGCTCCTTGATGACCAAGCTCGCCGCCGTGTAGCCGGTTTGCGTCAGCACCAACTCGACCAGTTCGGCCAAGTAGTGCGTCGGCACCGGCGAATGCGGCTCGGAGCGTTCGAGGTAGGTTTGCACCGCCTCGGTCAGCCCCTTGCTGGTCGCCTTATGTCGGTCAAGCGGTTCCCCGCTGCCCTGAAAGCCGTGACGGATACACGTCAACAACTTCGAAAAGTTGAATTCTTCGACGCTTCCATCCCGTTTCAGAACGCGAATCGTGCCATCCATGGCATACTGTTCGCTATTCATCCTTAAATAGCTCCTGTTGACCTTGGACATCCTTGTCTTCACCTTGAAGGTTTCGGGCCTCCTCGATGAAGTCGTCAACAAGCCGGAGTTCTAGGTAAACGCTCGCAAAGCGGAGATACGCCACCTTATCGAGCTTTCGCAGTCGCCGGGAAACGGCGTCGCCGAGGAACGACGACGGCACTTCGCGTTCGAATCGCCGAAAGAGGTCCTCCTCGACCTCGTCGATGATCGACTGCAAGGTTTCGACGCTATGGGGGAGCTTGTAACAAGCACGCTGCAGGCTGGAGAAGAGCTTTTCCCGTTCGTACGGTTCGCGCTCTCCGCCTTTCTTGACGACCAGAAGTTTGCTCGAGGTTTCGACCCGTTCGTAGGTCGTGTATCTGCGACCGCAGGCGAGGCAGTGCCGTCTCCGGCGAATGACGGAGCCGCCCTCTGTGGCGCGTGAGTCAATGACTTTGTCCTGCTGCTCTTTGCAATATGGACACTGCATGTCATTGCCGCGAGATCCTTCTCACTTGTTGAGCTCCCGTCCTCAACATCTAGTGTGTCTATCAAAGTACGTCCGCAGCATAGCAGTGTCAAGCAAAAATTCTTCGTAAGTCCTTATGAAACTTGTGGTTTGTGAATTAGACTACTCGGCTCGACCGCGCGCCGCGCGGCCGCAAATGTTAACAAACAACCCCGCCATCCGGCGTGGCAATATTGATAAGGCATATAACGCCATCGACCCGCTTAACAAACGTCTTTTTCAACGCTTGTTGGATTTGGATTTTTTCCGCATAACTGCAGCATCAGAAAATCTGTGAGAACTGCATCCGTGAACAGTCGCCTACTGGAACATCAATTCGACGACCTGCGCATCCTCGGCTATAGCGTCGCCGGCGAAGAGACCGTCATCGCCGCGCCCGAGCTAAACGTTTGCTTCGACATCGGCAAAGCCCCCGCCGATCTCTTGCCCGTCGACCACGTCCTTCTTTCCCACGGTCACATGGATCACGCCGCGGGCGTTGCCTATTACCTGAGCCAACGCAACTTTGTCGGCAATGCACCTGGCACCATCCTGGCGCCGACGGCGCTGATCAAACCGCTCAAGTCGCTACTGCGCGTTTGGGGTGAGTTAGAAGGTCACGTTACGCCGGCCGAACTGATCGGCATGGAAGACGGCGACGAATTTCAAATCCGCAAAGGCCTCGTCGCGCGGGCATTCGCCAACAACCATGGCGTGCCGTCGCTCGGATTCGTGATCGTCGATGTGCGCCGCAAACTCAAACCCGAGTACATGGGCAAATCGGGCCAGCAACTCGTCGAACTGAAAAAGCAAGGTATCGACATCCAATACACCGTCGAAGTGCCGCTCGTGGCCTATTCGGGCGATACGGCCGACGGCGACTGGCTGCAAAACGAGGACGTGCGTAAGGCCAAGCTGCTGATCATGGAATGCACATTCTTTGACGCCGACCATATGCGACGCGCCCGCCACGGCCATCATTTACACGTACGCGATGTGGCAAGAATGATCCCCGCAATGGATAATGAGCACATCCTGCTGTCGCACGTGACCCGACGCACGGGCATTCGCGAGGCAAAAAATGTGCTCAAGCAGATGTTGAGCGCCGACGACTATCAGCGTGTGACGTTGTTGATGGATCGTCGCAAGGCGCTCAACACGCGTCGACCGCAGGCCGACGCAACCAAACCCGTCACCGACGGTCCCGTTAGGAAATAGACAATCGATGATATTTGCATCCGGCGGCCACGATGGCGGCCATGCCATCTTGGTAACGCTCGTGACCGCAATCTCGGCGGGCGTTTTCCTGATTGCGTTGGCGCGCAAGCTGGACCTACCCGCGATCGTGCTGTTGCTCTTAGGTGGCGTCGCGCTGGGCAACGAAGGCGCGCGGCTGGCGGGCTTTGAGCGCGGCTTCGTACAACCCGATAGCTTGGGCGATTTCTTACTCATCTTCGTCGAGTTGGCCGTTGGGCTTATTCTCTTTGAAGGCGGACTCACGCTCGAACCCAAGGGCTATCGCTCCGCCCCCAAGATGATCAGCCGCTTGCTGAGTTTGGGCGTGCTCATTACTTGGCTCGGCACCGCTGCCGGACTTGTTCTCGTGATGGGTGTCGAACGAAAGATGGCGCTGATCGCCGCCAGCCTTGTGATCGTCACCGGGCCGACCGTTATTCAACCGTTGCTGAAGCGCGTGCAAGTGCCCGCCCGCGTGCGCAGCGTGTTGCATTGGGAAGGCGTGTTGGTCGACCCGATCGGCGTGTTTATCGCCGTCTTGTGTTACGAATGGGTCACGCAACAAAGCGAGTCGGCAGCGTTTATGGGCTTGCTGTTTCGCATCGGCGCCGGCTTGCTGTTGGGGGCCATTGGCGGCCTCGGTTTAACCGCCATCGTGCGTTGGCAATTGGTAGAAAAAGAGTTGCTTAACATTTCGGCCATCGGCTGGGCCGTGCTAATCTTCGGGCTATCCGAATCGATCATCAGCAAGTCGGGCCTGCTCTCGATCACGCTGACCGGTTTCGTCTTCGGCTTTATGAAGCCGGCAGGCGTGAAGCAGATCAAAGAGTTCAAGGCTGAAATCACCGACCTGCTCATCGGTATGTTGTTTATCCTGCTGGCCTCTCGTTTAAAGCTGAATCAATTTGCCGAGTTCGGCCTGATGGGTGCAGCCAGCGTCGCCGTCGTGATGTTCGTCGTCCGCCCCATCGTCATCATCGTCTGCAGCAGCGGGCTTGGCTTTAAGGCCAATGAAAAAGCGTTCCTATCATGGGTCGCGCCGCGCGGTATCGTGGCCGCGTCGTTATCGTCGCTGTTTGCGTTGAATCTTGCCGAAAGCGGTATGGAAAACCCGCGCTTCGTCGAAACGTTCACTTATTCCGTCATCGTCGCCACTATCATTTTGCAAGGCCTTACCGCCGCGCCGATCGCGCGCCTGCTTAAACTTCGCCCCCCCGAGCGCACCGGCTGGCTTATCGTCGGCGCCCACGCGTTCGGTCGACGCATCGCGCGCTTCTTAAAGAACCAAGGTGAGCGCGATGTTATCCTGCTCGACAGCAACGCGGGCACCGTGCGCCAAGCCGTCGCCGAAAACCTCGACGCACGCATGCAGGATGCGCGCGACACGACCATCACCGAAGGTCGCGGCTTCGAAACCATCGGCCATCTATTGGCACTCACCGATAACGATGACCTTAACGTGCGCCTCTGCCGCATCTGGAAAGACCTATTCGGTTACGACAAGGTCTACCGTTACGAGCCCGCCACGCCTGCCGGCGGTCACTCGCTCGACGAAGAAGACACGCCCGGCCATAGCATTTGGAACGAATTGGGTAAGCCGTCGGTCATATCCGCGGAAATCGACAGCGGCATGACCGACATACAGCTATTCCCCGGAGATCAGGCACCGCGACATTCGTCGACGGTTCTCGCGCAAATCAAAGACGACAAGCTCGAGATGGGCGTGGAAGAACCGAGCGTTGAGAAAGACACGCGCACGCTACACCTCGTACGACGTGGCAACTACTTGGCTCACAGCTTTGACGAACAACTTATTCTCACCGTCGTGGCGACCGACATTCGTGCGCTGTTCGGCAAGATCATCGACCGCATCGTCGATGTGTATCCGTCGCTCGATAAAGAAAAAACGCTCGAAGAACTCGTCGAGCGCGAGTCGGCCTTCCCCACCACACTGGGCCAGGGCGTCGCCATCCCGCACGTCTATTCGTCCACCCTCAAGCGGCGCATTTGTGCGGTCGCGCGCGTCCCTAACGGCATTCATTTCACTGCTGATACCGATCGCGAGCCGATCAAGTTGGTCTTCCTGCTCATCAGCCCCAACGGCGACCCCGAAGGCCATCTGGCCACGCTTTCCGAAATCGCCCGCACGCTCGGTCGCGAAGGCATGATCGAGTCCGTCATGGAAGCCGAAACCGACCACGACGTGCTAAAAGCGCTCAAATCCAAGCCGTCGCCGGGCAAGTAAGACTACCTCCGCCGAAAAAATTCGAAATCCTGACCGACACCCCAAATATCCGCCGCGTCCGCTCCAATATCCTTGAGACATAGCCCGCCTTCGCACGCAAACGCCCGACCGTCGTCGGCGTTTGCCCACATTCGTCGCGAGGCGGTTTCGCACCCTCAATTCCGGAGATGTCTCATGCCCACACGCCCATTAAAAATCGCCCTGTCGTGTTTACTCATCGCGGCCACTGTCGTCGGCACCACCGCCCCCGCCGTCGCCATGATGGAATCGCCCGAACGCATTTTGCATCGTGCCTACTTCGCCGAATATGCCGTCGAGGATTGTCGCGAAGCGCTGAATCTTTACCGTCGCGCCGCTGAATCGGGCCTGCCCGACGATCTACAACGCATCGCCGAGACCGGTGCCGAGCGCTGCCGCGACCGCATCGCCGCCGCCGACTTTTCCACGTTGATGCCTGCCGACGTGTTGGCCTACGCCGAACTGCGCCGACCGGGTGAACTCGTCGGCGCATTGAGCGACATGCTCGGCCTAACGCCCGACTCGATGCGCGCCCTGCTCGACCAACGGCGCGACGCCAACGCCGGCACCATGGTGCACATCCCCCAACGATTGGCGCTCAGCCCGTCACTGCTCGACGCGTTCAGTCAATTCGGAGGCGCGGCAGTTTGCCTGACCGAGATGAACTTCAACAACCATCAACCGCAACCGCGCGGCGTGATCGTTATTCACCACGGCGATCACAAGTTGATGAAAGGCCTCATCGAAACGGCGTTTCAATTCGCGCCGACCGGCGAAAAGGTCTCGGGCTTGCCGACGTTTGCATCACCCGTGCCGCAACTGGGCGGCGTGGCCGGCGTGTTAACCGAAGGCTTATTCGTCTTGGGGAACGATCGTGCGTTGGTCGAAGGTTGCATTTCGCGACTTACCGGTCAGACCGAAGACACGCTCCGCAATCGCGCCGACTTGCAGGAAGTCTTTGCCGATCGTGGCGACCGCACATTCTTTGCTTTCGCCGATCTCAATCGCATCTATCGCCTCGCGAAAGAACAAGCGCCGCCCCACGATCGCGACGATCTCGAAATGGCCAACCGTTTCCTCGATCTCGACCATTTGCAATGGGCGACGTTCTCAATGGGTGCCGATCAGAAAACGCTCGGCATGACGGCGAGACTGCGCTATGCCGACGACCATCGCAGCATCGTCTACAACCTCCTGCGCTTGCCACCGATGTCGCGCGATGTGTTGAATTACGTTCCCGATGACGCCGCCGCCATCGTCGGCCTCGGTCTCAACCCGGCCCTCGCCAGCATCGCCGCAGGTCGCGCCGAGCAAAGCGCACAGGTCACCGGCCTCGACATCCCCCGCGAGATATTCGGAAACATTCGGGAAATCGCGGCCTTTGTCGTGCCCGGGCCGGCAGGCCGTATGGTCGGCGATGACGATCCGGTACCGAACGCGGGCATCGTGATTTCTTCGAACGACGTATCGCGTTCGCGCGCCCTTTGGCATGAATTGTTGCGATTGCCCGGTTTGGCCAACGAAGACGGCGCGCCCATCAAACCCAAAACGTTCCAACTCGCAAACGCGGACGTCACCAGCTACTTCATTCCCGAGCTTGGCAACGTGTATCTCACCGAACTCGATAACACCATCGCTATCGGCCTCACCCGCCGCGCACTGCGCAGCGCTATTCAAGCGAAGCACGATGGTCGCTCGGTGGTGAAAGACAACGCGATGAAGGGTGCGTTCGAGCGGCTGCCCGATAGCTGCGGCATGATGGTCGTCGGACATCTCGGTCGCCTTGCCGAAGTCGGCGGCGGCATGAACACCGAACCCGAATTCGCGATGGTCGCCAGCCCTGCCGCGCAACTCTGTCGGCGTACGACGTTTTGGGTTGGGATGGGTCAAAGCCCCACGGAGCTGTCGATCAGCGCGTCGCTCATGGGCCTACCCGATGCGAACGAAGCACTGTCGATGCTGAGTCCCCTCTTCGGTGGCCATTCCCATACAGAGCGCGTGCAGATCGAACGCGCACCGCAGCCGCAAGCCATTAAGATTGAACCAAAAGAGAAAGAAGCGACGGAAAAAGAAGCCGTCACGGCGTTGTAAGAGTTGATGCAGATCGATTGCGACGCTAATCAACTCGCAGCGAACGCAACAAAAAGCTAATGATAACAGCCTTTAACGACGGAATGTGAGACTTGCGCTGTGGCACCGGCTAATAGCCGGTGCATGATGAAGCTCAAGTTAAAGCCACACTCCTTCGTTGATTGGACCGGACAAGGTGACAAACTCACCCTTCACGCCGCTTATGTTCGGATGCAAATCCGAAGGTAAGCGGCGTACTTTTTTGGAATGCAAAATAAAACGTGGTGATTTAAGAAAGGGAATTGTTAAACGGGCGATTAAACAAATGCGTCGTGATACTTGGATTAACGAATCCAAATACACGACGCGCGTTTGAAACGAAGTTGTCGCCGGAATCAGGCGGTTTGCTTGTTTAAGTACTCGGCGATCTGCTGAATTTTTTTCTCGACCGAGTCGAGTTCTTTCATCATCACCGATTCGAGTTCGCCGAGCGTCGGGTTACTCGACTCGCTCTTATTCTCAGCGATGTTCTTCAACTCTTCCTTGATTTCGTCGCGGCGGGCTTCGGCTTCTTCTAGGCGGGTGCGGGTCGTCATGCCGGTTCTCCTAATTTCTCACGGTGCATCGCGTCGCTATCAGTATCTAATACCATCGGTTCGAGCGCTCGCTCTCAACCTGCTGATGCACAAATTGCGGACCTTTTTAGTTCCATTAAAGCCTAGTCCACCCTGCATCTAATTACAAGCAAAACATTTTACCATGCTATTAGGACCTGAAACTGTTACACGGATTTCTCAACGACGACGACGCGAATTCGGTCGCGAACAAGCCGAACGCATGTGCCTCAAACAAACACGCCTGCTTATTGAATCGTGAGCAACGTAATCTCCGGCGGGCAATTGAATCGTATCCGAGGTGACTGACCGCGTTCGCATCCGACACCGCGACTGATGTAGATCGCGTGACCATCCACATCATGCAAGCCGCCCTTGGCAACCGACCGCGGCAACACCGATAACGTGATCGGCGGACCGAACCCCGGCACGACGATTTGCCCGCCATGCGTGTGACCCGCCACGACCAAATCGATGCCGCTGTTCGCACTAAGGTGTCGCACAACGCCCGGTCGATGCGCCATCAAAATCTTGATCGCGCCGTTGGCGTCCATCGCTTCGAAGCGACGAATCGTTGCCAACGATGACTCGCTTCGATATTGAATCGATACGCCGGCCAGCAATATTTCCGATTCACCAACGCGTATGCGTTCGATCTGCTGATCCATCAGGCGCACACCGGCCCGCCGAAGAATCGGCTCGATGCGCAGTCGATGATCGACATCACCGGTCACAAAGAACGAACCGGCGGGCACATCGAGCAGTTGCAATAGCTCAACCAAATCCACCGCTTGCGCTTCGGTTTCATCAGCAGAGCCTTGAAACAAATCGCCCGGTAGCAACACCAAATCGGGGGATTGCTCCATCAAACGAACCAGCGCGTTGCGCTCGTATTCCGTTACGCGATTGGTTTGAATGTCGGCCAAAATGCCAACGCGAATCGCCTTCGCGGGCTTGCGCGATTGCGAAATCTCGAACACCGGCGTCTCGAGTTTCAGGTTAAATGGCTCGTAAAACGTGGTGTAATAACCGATGCCTGTCGCTGACAACATGATCAGCGCCAGCGCATGCATCGAACCGGGTGCCGCTCGCATATCGCGCGGCCTAACCAGCGACCGCAGCAGAATGCACAACCCGATCAGCGGCAACACCACAACGGCATCGACATAGATCAAGCGAATGAAACCAAAGGCATGCACGCCGAGATACGCAAACGGCACCAGCTTCACGACAAACAGCACGCCGCCAACGAACAACGCGCCCATCAGCCGTTGCCAACCGAGTACGCGTCGAACCTCCTGAGCGTTTCCGCCATCGTCGGGGTCATTTGCGACCACGCGTTGCGGCCAGCAGATCACGATTGCCATCGCGAGCGCATCGATCGTCGCGGACAACACTGTCAATACATCAAAATCGAGTCCGTGTTTAAGCATGTTGCGGGAATGATTGAACAGTCGTCTAAAAAATCAACAGCGCCGCAACAATTGCGATCGCACCCAGCACGACCGGCGCGAGTACTGCGATCATCAGCCCGTACATCAGCACGCGCATCACGCCGTGATCCAGCGGCGCCGACAGGTCACGTCGACGGCCTCTGGCGGCATAATCCAGCTCGACCGGCTCACTCTGCGCCGCCAGTGGTACGCCCTCCTTCTCGGCGGGGTTCTCGCGTATTGTTGAAGAATCCGTCATGATCGGCTCATCATTCATCTGACTAAACCATCATACGCGTGGCGTCGCCCGATTACGGCGATCCAACGATACCAAAGCGGGGAACCCACATGAACATCACTTGGATCGGAACCGGCGTCATGGGCGGTCCGATGGCGGGCCACTTGATGGCCGCGGGCCATTCGCTCACCATCTATACGCGAACCAAGGCCAAAGCCGAGGCACTGTTGGAAGCAGGCGCAACGTGGGCCGACAACCCCGCGGCCACTGCGCGCAATGCCGACGTGGTCTGCACGATGCTCGGTTACCCCGATGATGTGCGCACAACCGTGCTCGGTGACGCGGGTGTGTTATCCGCCATGCAACCCGACGCGTTGTTGATTGACTTTACCACGAGCAGCCCCAGCCTTGCCGTTGAGATTCACGAAGCCGCAGCCGCGCGCAACATTCAATCGCTCGACGCGCCCGTCAGCGGTGGTGATATCGGCGCGCGCAACGCAACGCTCTCCATCATGGTTGGCGGCGCGCCCGACGCGTTCGAGCGTGCGCACCCCATTTTCGAAACGCTCGGCAAAACCGTCGTGCATCAAGGACCAGCCGGCTGCGGTCAGCACACGAAGATGGTCAACCAAACGCTCATCGCGGCGGGCATGATTGCCGTTTGCGAAGCCCTGCTCTACGCCCGCGCCGTCGGGCTCGATCCGGAAACGGTGCTAAAGAGCGTCGGCGGCGGCGCGGCAGCGTCGTGGAGTTTGACGAACTATTACCCTCGCATGCTGAAGGAAGACTTCGCGCCGGGCTTTTATGTCGAACATTTCATTAAAGACATGGGGCTTGCGTTGGATGAAGCGCGGCGTTGCGGCCTACAATTACCCGGCTTGGCAATGGCCGAGCAGATGTATCGCAAGCTGGCGGAAATGGGTCACGCCCGTGCGGGCACGCAGGCGTTGATCAAAGTGCTTGAAGGTATGAATCGCGACGCACTCAGCTAATTAGGGATCCTGCAGCCCGGTAGGAATATCGCCGAGGCGACTGTATGTCACGGTAATAAACTGATTGGCAGCACCCGGTTGATCGCCGACCAACGAAGCAAAATCTTCGGTCATGAGCGCATCGATAAAACCGACGGGTACGCCGAGCGTGGTGCCATCGAAGTTGAATACGTCACCATTGCGCGTCGGGTTTTGCACTGACTCGACGGCGATTTGCTGGCCGCTTACGCCGCGAATCGGATTGCCGTTATACGACACGTAGATGTTGCCATCACCACCGGCCACGCGGTCGTACAAGATCGCACCGATCGCCTGACCGTTGTCGCCGAAGCGCAGGTCGATGAAGCCGAAGACGGTATTCGCGCGCCACGCGCCGGCAATTGCGGCGACCGTGTCGTCTTCTTCTAGCACGACGATGCGCTCTTCGGTGTCGGGCGTGCAGTCGTCGTCACTCGTCACGTTGACAGTCAACGTGCGCGACAGATGACCGGGCGCCGTTACGAAGATATCGAATTCGCCCAGCGTATCGAAAGTGATCGCGACGTCTTCGCATCCGTTGATGCAACTGCCCACCTGTAGATTCTGGTCGTTGACGGTATAGGAAATGTCCGCCGTATCGAGGATGTCGCCGGATTCGTTAGTGACCGTCAGCGTGACCGACGGAACGCCTTGCGCTGTACACCCCGAATTATCAGGGTTAGGCAGATTTATCGCATCGCAAACGGCACTGTTCATGCCGACGGTCAACACGGCGCAGACCATCAGCGCGCAGACTTTGGGTGTGGTAGTTCGCATAACCACTTTTATGCCGCAAATGCCCGTGGATTCAAGCCGGGCGCGACGCGGGACATCGAGCTTACAAATCTACACGCCGCCATTATGAGACCCACGCATCGCGAAGCGCGGGATAAGGCTCCTGAACGGCCCGGATAGTACCATTTGCGTGCTACCGGTTGGCTACGAACCGCCGCACACCGAAAAAAGGAGCCCGCTATGCCCGATTGTTTTTCGCCATCACGTGTTTCGTTACCCCTGCGTTTGTTGATGTGCCTTGGAGTCGTTGCTTGTTGCCTCGCTGGCTGCGGCATTAACCCGGAACTGACGTCGGAACAGCAGGATCGCGATTTGAACGCCCGCATGGCATGGGTCGATAAAGCGATTCAAGTCGCCGAGCGTCATAACTTGGCGTATCGCGTGGAGGTCGAATCGACGGGAAAGCCGTCGATCGGGGAGACCGTCGATCTGTATCTCAACACCGGCGTGTCGGCCAAGGTGATGATGTTCGGCAACGCGGCCAGCGCTCCGCCCAACGACATCGCCGCGAACGAGATGAGCGTCACTACGGCACCAGACGAAGCCGCGTCCGTGGAAGCACCCGCAGGAGCGACGGAATAATGTCGCGCGATCGCCATAGATCGTTCGGCATTCGGCTGGTGCTTGCGTCTTCGCCTGCGGCGCTTGCCGCCGGATGCTTACCGCCCGACGAGATGAACGCGATTAAGTCTGAGATCGATGAAATGGAACAGGACTTGGGCGTGATTCAAAGTGAGATTCAAACCCGCATCGAAACGGGCGGCGGCGACGTGAACGAACCGATCACGGGCTGGATTATGGCTGCCGGTTACGCGTCGGTGCCTGCAACCCTGTTTCTGTATTTGCTAGCCCACCGACTGCGGATGTTTCGCAAAATCAAAAGCAAACTGCGCGGCGAGCATCAAAGCCAGCCGCTCTGATCTCTCTCCTCCTCCTCACGCCCGTGGCGCTTCGGCGCTGCGGGTGGCCTTTCAATCCTCAACGGACCGTATTCGCCTTAACTCACCGTATTGAGCTTAAAGAAGAGCGTTCGAGTTAGTGAATCGCCTTCGAGATCGTGAAGATCGGCAACAACATCGCGAGTACCAAGCCGCCGACCACAATGCCGAGGAACGTCACGATCGCCGGTTCGATCATCGATGTCATTTGCTTGAGCGACGAGTCGAGTTCTTCTTCGCAGAAACCCGCGACGCGGTTCATCACTTCGCCGAGCTTGCCGCTGCGCTCACCGGCGTCGAGCATTTTCAACACCGACCTCGGGATTTGTTGGTTGGATGCCAGCGCATCGGAAATTTGTCGCCCCGCTTCCACACGCTGGTTGACTTCATCCCACATGCGTTTGTAAGCCAAGCTCTTGCATACGTTCTTGGTGAGTTGCACGCTCTCCAGCATCGACACGCCCGATTGAATCATCGTTCCGAGCGTGCGCATGCTGCGGGCCAAATAGGTCTTGTGAAACAACGGCCCGGCAAGCGGAAGCCGAAGCAAAATGCGATCCAACATCACGCGGCCTTCGGGCTTACGGAAGTAATAAAACGCTCCGCCGCCCGTCGCAACCAACAGCCCCAGCCCGTACATCCAGTACGCGGCAAAGATGTCGCTGGCACCAAGCAGCGCTCGCGTGAGTGCAGGCAAACTGTCTTCGCGACCTGCATAGATACCGGCAAATTTCGGCAACACGTATGTCACCAAAAAGATCGTCGTGCCGATTGCGAATGTCACCATGACGGCCGGGTAGGTGACCGCACCCTTCACTCTTTTGATCAATTCGCGCTGCCCTTCAAGGTGCGACGCCAATCGCTTCATAATGGGGCCGAGTTGCCCAGATGCTTCCGAAGCCTTGATCAAACTCACGTAGATCGTTGGAAAGACGGTCGGATATTCCGACATCGCACCCGAAAGTTCGCGGCCCGCTTGCACTTGTGCGATGACGCCTTCGAGTGAGCGAGCAAAGCGCGGCGAGTTGCCTTCGTGCGAACAGGCTTCCAACGCTTCGGAAAGCGATACGCCCGTTTCGATCATGACGGCCATCTGGTTGGTGAAATAGATCAAATCTTCCGGCTTGTATTTCTCGCGCCCCAGACGACGCGATCCGCCGCCGGAGGATGACTTCGCTTTGACCGATACGCCGGCCTCCACGCGCACGACAAAGTTTCCGTCGCGTCGAATTTGTCGCGCCGCCTCAGCACGGTTGGCCGCTTCCAGCGTACCCTCGACGGTGTTGCCGGCATTGTCGCGCGCCTGATATGAGAAAACAGCCATCGGTACTTTCCTCGTTTACAACCTAACGAATGCAACGCGATACGAAACGCCAACACTCGGCCCTACAACGACCCGTCGTGCAACGTCGCTACTTCGGCTCACCCGCCAGCATCGGATCGTCGGCGACCATGCCGATCATCGCTTGCAATCGCAGCGGGTCGGATGCTCCAGCCACGGCGTCTGCCGGACTCACGCGACCCGACTCGACCAGCTCGCGCAGCGATTGTTCCATCGTGCACATGCCAACGCGCCGACCGGTCTCGATCATGCCGTAGATCAAATGTGTTTCGTTTTCGCGAATGGTGCGACGAATAGCCGGCGTGGCCATCATGATTTCAACCGCAGGCACCATGCCATCATTGAGTTGGTCGGGCAGCAGGCGTTGACAGAGGATCGCGCGTAACGACGCGGCCAACTGTGCGCGAACTTGCCCTTGTTGAGCCGCGGGGAAGACATCGATGATGCGCGCCAGCGTGTGCGCTGCCGACGACGTATGCAACGTCGCCAACACCAAGTGGCCGGTTTCGGCCGCCGTTAGCGCTGCGGCCATCGTTTCAAGATCGCGCATCTCGCCGATGACGATGACATCGGGCTTTTGCCGCAACACATGCCGAAGGGCACTCGCGAATGCGGGCGTGTCGTCGCCGACTTCGCGTTGTTCGATGATCGACTGGCCGTTTGTGAACAGATACTCGATCGGATCTTCGACCGTGACGATATGCGCACGTCGTTTTTGGTTGATGTGTTCGATCAAGCCCGCGATGGTCGTGCTCTTACCGTGACCGGTGCCGCCGGTCACCAATACCAAGCCGCTGTTGAAACGCGCGAGCGACTGCACCGCGTCGGGCAGGCCTAGGTCTTCGAGCTTGGGTGGCGCGCCGGGAATCGAACGAACGGCGGCTGCCGGTGTGCCGCGTTGATAGTGCAGGTTGACGCGAAAACGACCGAGTCCGTCGATCTGATGGGCAAAGTCGAGGTCGCGTTCGCGCGCGAATGCGTCGCGTTGTTCCGAGGTTAAGACGGCGTCGAATGCGTCGAGAATGGCTTCACCGTGGAGCGTGTCGCTATCCAACGGTCGCCAATTGCCGGCGACAAGGATCTGCGCGGGCGCATCGTCGACCAATAGCAAGTCGCTTCCGCCGGCGTCTACCAACGAGCGCAACCACGTATCGAGCCGAGCAGAAGAAGCCGGCGTAGTCACATGTCCGGTGCCGGCCAAGGCGGCGGGCGATAATTTTATCGCATCAGTTGGAGCATACACGGAAGACTTCCTCCACTGTGGTTAGGCCCGAGCTTACTTTTTGCATGCCGTCGTCGAATAGTGTGGTGACCGTGTTGGTCTTTAGCGCGAGTTGTCGAAGATCTTGCAACGTCATGCCGTCGGAAATGGCCTGACGAATTTCGTCGGTGGGCGTGAATAATTCGTATGCGCCGATTCGCCCAGAGAAGCCCGTGCCGTGGCACTTGGGGCAACCTTCGCCGTGTGCAACTTTTTCGGTCTCAATCTTTGCTTTACGTAGCGCCGCGCGCACCGCGACCGTCGGTTCCACCTCGGTTTTACAGTTCGAACACACCTTGCGAACGAGTCGTTGAGCCAATACGGCTTCTACCGATGCACTCACGAGAAACGTTTCGACACCAATGTTTTGCAAGCGCGTGATGGCCGAAACGGCATCGTTCGTGTGCAAGGTCGACAACACCATGTGGCCGGTCAGTGCGGCTTGAACCGCTGTTCGTGCCGTATCGTTGTCGCGAATTTCACCGACCATGATGACGTCGGGGTCTTGCCGCAGCAGCGATCGAAGCACAATCGGAAACGTCAGCCCGATCTTGTCGTTGGTTTGAAACTGATTGATATCGCGCAGGTTGTATTCGACCGGGTCTTCGACGGTGCACACGTTGCGCTCGGGCGCGTTGATCTCGCTTAGGGCCGCGTAGAGCGTCGTGCTCTTACCGCTACCGGTCGGGCCGGTGACAAGCATCAACCCGTGCGGCTTGATCAAGTGCGTTCGAAAACGCTTGAGCATATCGATGGAGAAGCCCAATGTTTCGAGATTGATCAGCGCCTTGGTGTTATCGATGATACGAATAACGACCTTTTCACCGAACAGATTCGGCAATGTTGATACGCGCAAGTCGATCGGGCGGCCTTCCATCAGCACGTGAATACCGCCGTCTTGCGGCAAGCGCCGTTCGGCGATGTCCATGCCAGCCATGATCTTGATACGCGATACGACCGGTGCCATCATCTGCGATGGCGGCGTCATCTTTTGATACAACACACCGTCAATACGATGGCGCACGCGCAGGCGGTTTTCATCGGGCTCGATGTGAATATCGCTGGCGCCTTCTTTCACTGCCGAATAAACCAAGTAGTTCACCAACTTGATGACGGGCGAGTCCCCCGCCATGCCTTCCAGATTGGTGATGTCGTCGGATTTCTCGGCGATCAGCTCGAACGTATCGGCCGTAACGTCTTCGATAATGTCGTCAATAACGAAGACGTTGGCGGCGTTGATGTACTGACCGAGAATCGCTTGAATATCCGTCGCAGACGCCGCGACGACTTGCACGGGGCAATCGGCCAAGCGCGATATTTCTTCGAAGAGAAACACGTTCGACGGTTCGCTCATCGCGACCGTCATGGTGTTGCGCACTTTAAACAGCGGGAGGACCGAGTGCTTTTCGAGAAACTCGCGATCGAGCAAGTCGACGATCTTGGGGTCGACCAATCGCGGCGACAGTTTTGCGTAGGGAACGTTATACGCGTCGGCCAAGGCTTCCATCACCTGATCGCCGGTGACGAACCCGAGTTCGACCAGCAATTCGCCCAACAGATGTCGATGCCCGCGCGCCGCCTGTTCGGCGACGGCCTGCTCGATCTGCTCTTCGGTGACCAATCCCTTCTCGACGAGAATGGTACCGACTTGGCGTTTGGTGGATGTTTCAGTTGCGGAAGCCACGTTGCTTACACTCGCTCTCGTTTAATTCTTAACCGAAACTCTTTACCGCTTCGTCGAGGTCGCCGAACAGTTCGAACCGACGGTCGAGGCGGGTAATTCGAAGGATCGTCGCCAACGCCTCGCTAGCGCCGCAGATCTTGAGCGCGCCGAGGTGCTCTTCGCATTGATCCTGCAAATCGAGCAAATACTCGAGCCCTTCACTGTCAACGCCGGGTAATTCCGAGCAATCCAGAATGAGCTGATGGCCGCCCTTCTCGAAAAGCTTATCGACCTTGTCTTTGAACAGCGGAAGGCTTTCGCCACCGATTTCGTCATTGGTGGTAACGACCGTGACGGCTCCGTATTCGTTGATCTTCGTGGGCACGATTTATTGCCCCCCGGGTATCGAGATACTGGGCGAATCAACAACCATCGACGGATCGGCGCGGCGCAGCGCGCCCATGCGCGACACGTCGCTGCTGCCGGGCGAGTCTGTGGTCGCTTCTTCAAACAGTGCCGGTAGGTCGAGGCTTAAAAACGCCTCAGCCAGTTCCGGATCGAATTGCATTCCGGCGCAACGGCGGATTTCTGCGATGGCCATCGACAACGGTAACGCGGCGCGATAGGTGCGATTCGACGTCATCGCGTCGAACGAGTCGGCGACACAAATAATGCGTCCGAACAATGGAATCGAGTTACCTTCGAGCCCGTACGGATAGCCACGTCCATCCACGCGCTCGTGGTGGAACAACACGCCCGGCACCAAGTCGGCGATTTGCCGTACGCGCGCTAGGATGCGATGCCCAACTTCTGGGTGCTTCTTCAGTTGGTCGAATTCTTCGTCCGTCAATCGACCGGCCTTGGTCAGCACCGCGTCGGGCACACCGATCTTACCAATGTCATGCAACAGTCCAGAGAGATACACGCGTTCGCATTCGATCTCTTCGAGGCCGATCGCCCGCGCCAACGCGCGGCTGAAGTACGCAACGCGCTCGGAGTGACCGTAGGTATAAGGGTCTTTCGCATCAACGCTGTTCACCAACGCGTGCAACATGCCCATCAACAAGTCGGCCAAGTCGTCATACAGATGTTGGTTATGCAGCGCGGCGGCAATGCGGTCGGCGACGGCTCTAAAGAGCTGAACATCGACCGACGTGTAGTCACCCTTGTCGGTACAGTTGAGCGTGAAGAACGTGCCGTGTTGCTTGCCATCCTGCACCAACGGATAGGCCACTAGGTGCTTTAGCCAGTCGCGCGTCCATTCGAGCTTTGGATGGTCCACGACGCGATTGACGAGAAGATGTCGTTCTTGTTGATCAACTTCGGGCTGAAGACAGCGTGCGATCTCAAGTACATCATTCGACGGCGGACAATTCGCGCCACCGCAGACGACGTGTTCGCTCAAAACCCTCTGGTCACCCGATGCGCGGACGAGCGATTCGATATCCTCGTATTCGTAGCCGTTGAGAACGAATGCGACGCTTTCGGCACGGGTCACTTCAAGAAGCTGTTTACAGACATTGGTCAACATCTCGTGCGGACGCTGCGGGATGCCGAGCACATGGCTGACTTCATATATCAGGTGCAATTCTTCATACGTGTCGTCGAGGTTATCCGTCAGAATCCCCAGTTCGTCGCGCCGACGCTCGCCATCTGTCGTCTGATTGACAGAGAACCGCAGCAGTTCGCCGTAGCGATGCAGTTGATCTGAGTCGATTCGTTCGGCATTCTTGAGCCACTGTTGGGCTTCGGCCGAGGGAATGCCCCATTGCTGGGCGGCGCGCATTAGCGCTTCCTCGTCTGCATCGGTGCTGAACGCAACGGCAGCGACCACCCCGACCAATCGACGGTTTCGAAGCGCCGGCACACACAGTACATGCAAGGCGCCATCGGCCATCGTTTCATATGTAGCATTCGCTTCGACCTGTGGGCCTTCAGACGCTTGAATCAACGCCGCCACACACGATGCAAGCTTTTCCGTAAACGCCGCGCTGCGCCCTAGCCAACGCCAAGTTTCGGAGTCTTCGTGGTCCGATCGCACCAACACGGCGGTGTGGTTCCACTCGGTGAACCACATTCCGCACGAGCGCCAAGCTGCGGTCAATTGGTCGAAGGCTTCATCCTGAAATGCGCGCACGTCGGTCGGTGCTGGGAGCCGGCCCGCAGATGCGTCATTGCCTGTAATGGGGAGATGAAACGCCATGATCAATCAATCCAATCCGCTTAGTTTGCCGGGCCAACTGACAGTAAGTCTTCGACGGTGCGCAAAATCTCGCGCGGGCTAAAGGGCTTGGGCAACACCTTCTTGATGTTCGTATTGCCCGTATCGTCGTCGCCCAATGAGAAACCCCGTGCGGTCAGCATGATGACGGGCACGTCGCTCAAACCATCAGTACTGCGCAACTTCGTGCACAATTCCAGCCCGCTGAGAAACGGCATCTGATAGTCGGTGATAATCAGTTGCGGCTGCTCCTGCTGGGCAACGGCAAATGCTTCTTCACCGTCGACAGCCGTTATCACCTCAAAGCCCGCATTGCGCAGCTTGGACGAAACAACGTGCACGATGTGAGGTTCGTCATCGCAAACCAGGATTTTGACTTCCGAATTCATAGTCATCTCCGATTGATTCTTAGCCTGCTAATGGAAGGGCAATGCTGAACGTGCTGCCCTTGCCCACTTCGCTGCGCAAGGCGATCTGGCCGCCGTGCACGTCTTCCACGATGCGCTTGACCAGGTTGAGCCCCAACCCGGTACCCTTTGCAAACTTGTTGTTCTGTTCGACGCGGAAAAACTTCTCGAACATCCGCGGCAAGTCTTCTTCCGGAATGCCGACGCCCGTATCCGCCACATCGATGACGACGCGCCCTTTGTTTTCGTCGGCCGTCATTTGCACGACCACTTCACCGCCTTCGGGTGTGTACTTGATGGCGTTGCTTATGAGGTTGAGAACGGCCTGTAAGATCAAGTCGCGGTCGGCTTCTACTTGATACATCACGGGCGTAAGGTGTTCGACAAACTTCAGCTTCTTGGCTTCCGCGTTGGGTCGCATGATGTCGACCGCCTCTTTCACGACGACGGAAATCGCCTGCGGGCCTTTATTCACTCGAACCGTTCCCGCTTCGATGCGGCTAATGTTGAGCATGTTGTCGATCAACCGGCCCAGTCGATCGGCGGATGTTTGAATAATGTCGTAGTATTCGCGGCGCGACGCTTCGTCTTCGGCCTCGCCATCGACGAGCATTTCGACGTACGCTCGGATCGACGAAAGCGGCGTGCGAAGTTCGTGTGCAACGTGCGAAACGAAGTCGCTCTTTTTGCGCGCGGCGGTTCGTTCCTGAGTAACGTCGCGCATCACGCAGACCACACCGTGTTGATCGCCTTGACTGTCACCGCCCAAAGATTTGATGTGAACGTCGTAGACCACTTCGCCACGTTCGTACTCAATGCGACGGTCAGCTGCGCGGGCGTCGGCGGCGCGCGCACTACAGATGAGGTCCGAAATCTGCGGATCGGCGATAACGTCCTTGACGTTCTTGCGCAACGACTGTTCGGCGTCGCACTCGAACAATCGTGCCGCCGATTTGTTCATCATCAATATTTGGTCGTATGAGTCGGTCGCGATGATCGGATCGCGAATCGAATCGATAACGGCCTTCTGACGGAGGCGACGCGTTTCCGACATCGTCACGTCCACCTGCAACTGCCGCATTTCGTCCATCAATTCACTCGATTTGTCTTCCACGACATGCATGTGTTGATTGAGCAATGCTAGGAATGGTTTCACATCCGCAGGGACGTGGCGGTGCATATCTGCGTTCAAACTGCCAGTTTGCAATTGGCTAGCCACATCGCGCAATGCCTGTCGGCGCATCCAATGCGACAACACAATGATGCCCAGTGCGCAGCCAATCAGGCCGCCAAACGCGGGCCGCACCCACCAAACGCTGGTCATCGCATCGGAAGCAAAAAACCGAGACCACCCAATGACGCCAACCAATAGGAGCCCCAGCGGAAGAACCGCCCACGCACCTTGAAATTGCAAGCGTGCCAACACATCGCTCGCGGGACGCGATGTCGGTGCAGTTGCGACAGTAGGCTTGTCAACAGTCGGTAACTCTGCGAGCGGCGCGTCTGTTGTTGCCGAGTCCTCGATCTCGGGCGCGCGCTTCACCTGCGCGACCTGATCGTCCGGCATCGCCATTTGCCAGGGTTTTAGAGGCTTGTCGCTCATCGTCGACGCACCTCCTCCGGAGCATTCGCACCGTCAGTATCAATTCGCGGCCCGTCGTTGCGATCGCTGGAAAAGAACACGATCGACGGCATAGAGGCGTCGATATCACCAGCACGCTGGCGCAGTTCGCGCGCAGCCGTGGCGCAACTCGGGTCGGCTTGCATCGCTGCATCGGCAAGCGCAACAGTCTTGCCACGCTGGCCTTTCTGAAGGCAGATCAACGCTTCCAACAGCAACATGTCGGCGTCGGCTACGTTTCGTTTGTTGAATGTGTGCACCGCCGACCAGGCCATGTCGGTATCGCCCGCGCTGATTGCGACGCGGCAAAATAGACTCCACGCGACAGCATCATTGGGGCAGTCGCGCAACACCGGCTTCAACGCCGCCAACGCCGCATCGAAATCACCCAGTTCCGCACAGCAGCGCGCATACACGCGCACCACCAATGGTCGCGCGACACTCAGCGCCTTCCAATCGTCACCCTCGATGGTTTCGATTACTTCGTTCAGTAAGGCGATGGCGGCTCGGTGCTCCCCGGCCCACGCCAACACCACGCCAGCGCGAGCGCGGGCGTCGATATCGTCGAGCGCGATACGGGCAATGGTGTTCGCGTAACGAACTGCCTGTGGTGCGCGGTTTTGCTGACGCGCTAAATCCATCCCCAAGAGATGCAAGTCCACCGACTGAACGAACTGTTCGCACTGTTGTGCGATCAATTGCGACGCCCGCGTTTCGGCCCCGGCTGCGACCAGCGCCCGTGCCAAGGCGACCGTGTAAGCTAGCGCGTCATGATCGCGTTCGACGGCGCGTTCGTATGCGCCAACGCATGCGTCGGTGTTCCCTCGGCGTTCGGCAATGAGGCCGACGAGGTAGTGCGCTTCCGCCGATGCGTCATCAAGTTCGACCGCGCGATCAGCAGCCGCTGCAGCAGTTTCGAGTTGATCTTGCAGAAGGAGAATGCGTGCTTGCAGTCGCAACGCTTCGGCATCTTGCGGCGACATGGCGAGCGCTTCACCAATCAATCGCCCCGCTTCTGCAACGTTGCCCGCTTTCAATTGATCGGACGCCATCTGACGACGAACGTCGCCGCGCACGTTGTTCCAACGCGCTTCGGCAGCTTCCGATGATTGCTGTCGACTCGAAAAATGCCGCTGAAGGAACGGGCTATTCTCAAAACCCGCGCAACCGCCAGCCGTCAGCAGGCTCAACAATCCAACAAAACCAAGGCCTAGCGTGAAGAATGTTCGCGTCATGGCGACACCTCCCGCATCGTTTCTATGCGCGGCTCTGTCGCTTGCGATTGCTTGGGCGGCATCTTGTCTTTGTCGTCTTCGCCCTCGGGCAAGCCCAAATCGGGTAAATCGAACGGCGGCCCCGGTCGCGCGTGTTCGGCACTCGGCGCTTCGCCGCGGTCCTTTCGAATTAGGTCGCGCACTACCGATCGAATCGATGACGCCTCGGATTCCCATTCGCGTTTGCCTTCGATTTGCTCAAGCAGTTTACGAGCGTGGGTGTGTTGCGGATGACCGTTCAGGGCCAAGCGGGCGTAGAATTGCGCCTTGCTCATATCGCCGACGTCGAAGTATTCCAACGCTTTTTGATAGTGGTATTGCGACAAGCGTTCGCGTCCAAGGATTTGCATCCCCTTGCGGGCGCCCATGCGGATGCGTTCGACATCTTCGTACAGCGCCTCGCCGGCGGCGTAGTCGTTCGGCTCTTTCACGATGCGAACCGTAAGCAGCACGATGACTTCTTCGCGAATCGTATTGTCGTTGGTCGAGCGGAACAGCGGCCCGAGGAAGTCAAGATCGCCCAGCCCCGGCACCTGCGAGCGCGACGCCGTCGATACTTCGCGGAACAATCCACCGATGAGAATCGTGTGACCGTCCTTGACCATGATGTTGGTCGTTACTTCGGTCGTCGATTCAAACGGTAAATTCGCCGCCGTCACACCGCCGGTCGAATCCTTCGGGTGGATCTCCATTCGCACGTAGCCGTCTTCGCCGATGAACGGTCGGAAGGTGAGCAACGTACCGGTTTCAAGAAACTCGACGTTCTGCACAGCCGTGGTTTCGGTGATCGTCGTCGTGATGTAACCGTCACGGTTACCGACGAGCATCTGCCCCGGCTGCTTGTTCAACGCCAGAACCTTGGGATTCGCTATCACATTCGTGTCGGTGACTTGCTCCAGCGCTCGAATGAACACGCCCACCTGGTCTTTGAGAATGCCGAATGTGAAGCCGCCGTTCGGCACTGCGCTATTGAAGTTCGTGCGTGCCGTTAGCGTGGTGTCATCCAAGAAGGCAGCAGGCGTCGCACCTGTCGCAATGTCTTGCGCCGCGTTGCTCGTGCTGCTCAATTCGGCGAAGTCGATACCGCCGACCGTCGTGAAGTCGATCCCTAAGGCGTTCGACTGGTTGAGCGATGCCCGCAGAATCGTCGCTTCGATTAGCACCTGCTTGGGCCGCCGATCCACTTCGCGAATCACGTGCGCCATCTCATCGATCACGCCTTCGTAATCGCGGATCATCAGCATCTCGGGCTGCGTCGTATCGTCGCCGCCGGCTTCGGCAAGGCCGGATTCATCACCAAGCCCGGCCTTCGCTTCGTCGGTGATCGTGATGACGCCGTCTTCGCTCTTGAGCGGTTCGATCATGTCCTTGACCATCGCCGCTCTGACGTACGACAATCGAAACACGCGCGTTTCCATGCGTTTGGAACTCTTGCGCATGCGTTCGATCTCTTCGGCCGTGTGAATGAAGATGAAGTTGCCCTGCTCGCGGTAACCCAATCCGTTTGAGATCAGCATCGCGTTGAGCGCTTCTTCGAACGTTACGTCGTACAGCGTCGCGCCGACTGTGCCCGACACATTGGGCCCCAGAATGATGTTGCGTTGCGTCGGTTCCGACAGCATGCGTACCGCATCGGCCAACGGCAGACCCGATACGTGCATCGTGACGCGTTCATCCACGCCTACGCGAACATACTGCTCGCTTAGTGGTTCCTTGGGCGCTTCGGCTTCGAGGGCCGAGGTCGTTGTTGTACGGTCGTTTGATGTGTTACGGTCGGGTTGTTTATTTGATTGAGTACTCGCAGATAGCGTAGCTGGCGATCCTTGCGTTTCCAGCAAAGCCGATGCAACCTCGGCGCGCACCTCGGCTTCATCCACTGCTTCGCGTGCTTGCTTCAACGCTGCCAATACGCTTTTCGCCGTTAGCGGCGTTTCCGCATTCGCATCCTGTGCGCGCACCGATCGGCCAGCGCCCAGTAGCACCATGAGGCAAGTTACCAATACCCCACCTGATTGAATCACGTGTCGATGATCCATACGCTCTCCATAGCTTCTGGATACTCAATCGGGCTATTTGATGGGTGGGTTGTGTTTTAAGGGACGCTTAGCGTGCGCTGGATGCCGTATTTGGTTAGCACAACGCGTCCGGCCTCGATTCGAACGACCGAGAATCCGGCGATTTCGTCGCCCTCGTGCAGCAACTGTCCGGAAATGTATGCCGATTTGCGCGATCCGGTCATGGTCGACCGCAGCTCCAACTCGGCCAATTCTTCGTCGAGTTGCTGGGTCAGTTGAGCGCGCTCGGTCTGATAAGTCGAGAGCGATTGGGCCAAGGCTGAGAAGATCGACGCAGTGCCCTTGTCATCATCGGTCGCCGTCGCCGGGCCAGTCGGCACGGCGAATCGTTTTCGCCAGTCGGACGCATCAAAAGGATTCCGCTCCAAGGTGCGCGGCAAATGCGACACCACATCCGAATTCACGGCCGGCGCCTTCGTCATACTCTTGATAAAGGGCGTAGATGGCGTGGTTACCCCGCTGTCCGACGTCGTCGGCCGATTCGGTTGCTGCCCCCCCGTCGGTACAACGGCAACCGGCGGCGCGCCTCTTGGTTTGGGAGGCACAGGCGTCAAAGCGTTGTCCATCTGAGGAAGTGCTGCGTTACCGGCAACCACCGCCGTCTCCGCAGCCGCCGACGACGTATCGTCACCGGGCAATAGCAACCGCCCGACGGCGACCAACAAAATCAAAAACAACGCGGCGAGTACGCCTGTCTTCTTTTTGTCGGCGGCCATGTCGGCCTTTAACCGATCGATATGCCCCTTCAGTGCTCCGCTCATACCGCACCGCCTGCCGCTTGGCCGTTGGCGTGCGCATGGTCGCAAACTTGCATCGCCGGGTTACAGAACTGATAGGCGTGTACTTCGATTTGAGCGCGCAGCGGGCCGCCGCTTGATGCGGGCTCCACTTTGAATTTTTCGATATGCACCAATCGTTGCAGCTCGTTGATGCGGGCAACGACGTTGAAAATCGACTCAAAATCGGCATGCACCGTCAACTGCACGGCGACGATGCCGGTGCCTTTGGCTAGCTGAACCGCTTCCGGCAGATTTTCACCATCCACCCGTCGATCGGGCAACGGTTGAATCTGATAGTTCTTAACGCCGGTATTTTCGACTGCCCTCGTCAAATCGTTGAGAAAGTCGCCAAACTGAGGCGTGCAGGGCACGCGCTTTTTAACCGCGAGCACGCTCTTCTCGACGGCCGTCAACGCCTCGTATGCAGGCCCTACTTCCCCGACTTCGCGTTGCTGCCGCGAAATCTCGCTGAGCTTTTCATCGACGGCCGCCTGCTGTTCGTGCAGTGCGTTCATACCGGGAAAAAGCAAGCCAAACAAAAAGCCGCCCAGCAGTGCCAGCACAATGACGATCGTGATGATGTTCACGCGCAACGGAGTCATGATGCTTCCCCCCGATGCCGCGTGAGGCGACAGGTCAGACTAAACGTCTTGCCGGGGCGCTGCTCGAACACCACGTCTTCCAACACGTCGAATTTGACTTTGAAAAACAGGGGACTGCGATCCAAATCCGCAGCGAAGTCGATAATCGCCGAATCACCCGCACCGATGCCTTCCAAAACCATGATGGCAGCCGACTCGTCACCGATTAAGCCGGCGGATTGCAAAATCGTCTTATTCGCAAGCGGCACTTTCTTGTCCGCGTCCTTGGGGTCCGTCTCGATTCCGTATCGATGGATCGACGGCACCGTCACATCGCATTTGGTAAGCACGATGGTTTCGGGGACGCGACGACTGAGTTCCGACATGATCAGAACAAGGTCGCGGTCACCCGTCAGCGTATTCAACATCTTCTGCAAGTCGTTTAAGCCCGAGCGCTGTTGCAGCAATTGCAACTTATACGCCGCGACGTTTGCCACTTGGAGTTGTTGCGCTTCGGCATCATCCATCATCGCATCGGCGCGGGCGATGCGGCTTTGATTGGTGTAGAACCAAACCGCCATCACCGCGACGAGCACTACGACGCCGACGACGCGCCGCTGCAACATACGGCGTATGCGGCGGGCATCGTGATATCGTGATGGAATAAAATCGCAATCCACGTGCATTACTCCGCCAATGCCGCTACCAAGCCGCGCGATGCCGCCGCCTTACCGGTTTCGTTAAGCAGGGCCACCCACGGCATGCCGCGCATGGCCAAGCCCGTCGCCACGGCCCAACTGGCCGCGTGAATACCTCTTTCGCGTGTGTGAAAATGCTCTAGCGCCTGCACGCCGAACAACGGATTGCCCACGCGGCACGGTACATCCACCACCGACGAAAGCACCTCGGCCAGTTGCGGCTCGTCGGCTTCACCGCCCAAGAGCGAGACGCTCTCGGGTCGCATGCCTCGAAAGGTCACGGCGAAATAGCGCAAGCATAGCTGCAGGTCGCGCGCGATTTTTTCCAAGCTAGGTCGCATCGCGTCGGCAACCGTAAAGGCGATGTCGCTCGTCGAGCCGCCCGCCTCGCGTTTACTCTCGTCGCCCTTTCGCAATCCGATGCGCAGCGCCGACGCTTCCGAGATCGGTAGATCGAGCGCCTTGGCGACAGCTTCTGTCAGCGTGTTGCCGCCGATA
>JAUIHO010000038.1 GCA_030432035.1 Phycisphaerae bacterium | reverse complement strand
ATTCCTGCGAACAATGCGCGAAAGATGTTGCGCCCCGGGTCTTTCAACTCGGCCGCCACATAAGCGATTTCATTCCAACCACCGAAGGTGAAGAGCACCATGATCATCGCAACGCTGGCGGGGATGGGCTCGAAGGATCGGGTGGCAGTCGGTTGGGTGGGCGCGAACAATGCCACCACGACAATGGCCAACAAGCCGAGGGTTTTGACAGCCGTTAGGATGTTTTGTGTCCACTTACCTTGGCGCACGCCGACGATGTTGATGACAGTCAGAATTGTCACAGCGGCTGCGGCATATAGTTGCGCTGTAAACGTGCCGGTGGTCGTCGGCCACGGGTCGTAAATCGCGCGGCCATACGTTGCAAACGCAAAGGCCATCACCACGATGTCGCCGGGACGCACCACGGCCATTTGCAACCAGCCAAAGAGGAAGCCGGCCCAGTTGCCGAAGGCCTTGCTGAGATAGACGTAGTCACCGCCCTCGTGAGGATAGGCGGAGCCCAACTCGGCATAGCCGAAGGCACCGCAGAGGGAGAGCAAGCCGCCCAAGCCCCAAATCACCAACACGGCCCACCAAGATTGCGCGCCCTTGGCCACGTCGGGCGCGACCTGATAGATGCCCGCGCCCACGATGATGCCGACGATCAGGCAGGTGGAATCCAGCAGTGTGAGATTCTTCGCCGGGGCGTCGGGTTGCGAGGTGGATGGGGCGGTAGGTTGCTGCATCTGGTTGAATTCGCGTCAAGCGGTTGAACTCTAATGAGCCGTTGCATTCACTTGTTGTATGTTAGCAAATTGAGGAGGTTTGTAAGCTGGGGCGAGAATTTAGGGGGCACGTATGAAATCGATAATGAAGGTTGAATTTGCCGCGTGGCATGCTTGACCGACGGATATCGCGGTGTTGTTGGTGTCGCTGAAGGCGCGGCCATCCAAAGGGCATGGGTAGGGTGGTGCTGTACCCAATTCGCTGCGTTAAGCGTTCGAGAGGCCGATGCGTCGAGCACATTCCTAAAGATTCGCAGGCTTTACGGGGGTTGCATTCGGAAGATTGTCGGGCACGGAGATTAATGGAGAGAAATCAACTTTCCAGAGGTCAACCTCCGAAGGGCTTCCGACGTTGTCTATAAATAGCGATGCGAGAACCGGTGTGCCATCGCTGTCGTTGAATGTGAGTTCTGAGACAATTCTATAAGGCGAGTTTGTTTTGTTTGGGGGAGACTCGAACCGAATCAGGAAACTCCCCATTCCGCCATCATCAAGTAATGCGATTTGAGCAGTGTCGATCCAATTAGGCGGAAGTCGAAGCGAATCTACGGCATTTGTCAGGCATCTTATTAATCTCACCTGATCCGTAGTCGGCTTTGTCCAGGGTTTAGACTTATTTTCCATTTTTCTAGTTTCGATGTGCCGTCGTTATATGTGCGTTATTAAGGGGGAACGATTCATGAATCAAGAATGTTACCAATGTATCTAAACGAAGATCAAGGTGAAGCGTGGCTATTAGAGGGAAATGCACATCGAGCGAGATCATTTTCGACCGATCGGCGGGTTGCATGCTTGCCCTTCAAGGCATGCATGAGACTTCCGGTGACGACCTTGCTTTTGAGGCCGTTCCTCGGTCAATGCCCGCTTCGGCATGCTCCCATTGAAGAGGGGGAGCACGGACACCTTTTAACGTTGCTGACTTCCCGAGGGCTAGTACCTCGGAAAGGTTTACCCCGGTCGCACGCACTTCAGGTTCAAATGCCATGGCTCGGTATCTTCACCCTCGCGTACGCGGCGAGTCTCGATAAAGCCGCAGTCGCGTAACAGCGCCGTCAGCGAAGCTTCTGTGTATCCCCATCGATGGGCGTCTTCACCGTCGCCGCCGCGGCATTCGGCGCGCCAACCGTAGAGGCTCTTGATTGCGTGTTCGAAATTGCGTTCGGGGTTGTCGTCCCAGCTCGTGACTTCGCCGAGGAGTTGTCGCGCGTGAAAGAGTAGGTCGGGCACGATCAGATGCACGAGCCCGCCGGGTTTGAGGGCGTCGTGCCATGCCAGTAACGTGCGCCTTGCGTCACCGGGGTCGAGATGTTCCAGCGTGTGGCGACAGTAGATTTCGTCGATGCTGCCGGCGGGCCAGTGGGAGAGATCCCACGCGGGCGCGACGACATCGGTGCCCTTGTCGGGCCGCGCGTCGACGCCGATGTACCCGCGGCGGCGGCTTTCACCGCAGCCGATGTTGAGGCGGATCGGCTCGTTCGCGACGGTCGGTGACGTGTGGAGTTGCGTCATAACGGTTTACTCAACGGCGGCTGCGTAATACTTTTGATCAGACGTCGATCGCAACGCACCTACTACTTCATTCACATTAATTGTGTGGGTTGCGACACTTTGCGCTGCGGCTGAAACCCTCACTCCAGCCCTCTCCCTGCGAGGGAGAGAGAGTAGACGTCACCCACATTTCTAATGTGGATGGCGCACGACAGTTAACGCTTAACGTTCGTCGCCACCCTCGTTCGGGCCGTCCACGCCTTCCTCGCCGAGCACATCTTTCAACCATTGATTGAGTTTTTGGTTACGTCGGACCACATCGCCCAAGCTGCCGGCTTGAATCGTATTGCGCACTTCTTCGCGCGCCGCCTTGGCTGCTGCCGGATCGACGACCGACTGTCGCTGTTGATACGTTTGCTTTTGCTGCGGCTTCGTCACGGTAATGGTCGCACCACCGGACGAGTTCGGTTCGGCGCGATAGGTGTTGCCGCCTTGGTCGTCGTTGTCGTCGCTAAGCAAGTTGGGCAAATCGCGACGTCCGCTAGTCGGCTGCACATTTGCAACGCTTGCGGTCGCGCCGGACTTCGTCGGCGGCGGGGCGGCGCGATGCATGCGGTCGTCCGCCGGTGGGTTGGCTGCGGCTTGTGCGCGTCGCTCGCTTAGATCGTCGTCGTCGAGCATCGCGCGAATTCCGTTTAACTCCTGCGGGACAGTGCGGAACAGATCGTCGACCTGGCTCAAGCGGCCGCGCAGACGATCCATTTTGGCATCCATCGTTCCGTAAAGCTGACGAATGATGCCGACCAATTGGCCGACGCGTTCGGTGTGGCGCTTGAGCGTCGTGAGTTTGTCGTCGGCCTCTTGCCGGGCCAAGTCGAGGGCCTTCTTGTTGCCTTCGGCCTTGCTGCCCGCTTCGGTGAGGTTCTTAACGATCGACGCCACCTTACGCGACATTTCCGAAAGGGCCGTCGCTTGCTGCCGCGCTTCTTCAACGAGTTGTTGCGGCAACGCGAGCAGGTTCTCGGCTTTGAGTTGCGTGTCTTTTGCGGCCTTGAGGATTTCGGCAGCGCGTTTCTCCGATTCGCGCCGGGCGCGGTCGGCAGCTTCGTACACGGCGGCCGTTTCTTCGCGGGCGTTGAGAATTTCGCCGCGTGCGTCGGTGATTTGGCTGCGGACCGACTCGGCTTCTTCGTTGACCTGATTGCGTAACGCGCCGATGTCGCCGCGAATATCTTCTGCCATCTTGCCGGCGTTCTTCAACAGGGCTTCGCTCTGTTCGCGGAAGCGGTCTGACGCGCCCTGCGCTTGCGTCATCATCTTCTCGGCGGACGCGTTGATGTCTTCGCGAGCGCGTTCGGCTTCTTCGGCGACTTCGGCGCGCAGCTCGTTGACTTCGCCGCGAATCTCTTCGGCCATGGTTTCGGCGTTGTGCAAGAGCGTCTCGGCTTGTTCGCGGAAGCGCTCGGAGGACGTCTGCGCCTGAATCATCATGGTCGAGGCCGACTGGTTGAGCTTGTCGGCGCCGTTCTGGGCTTGGGTCAACATGTCTTCGGCATGTCGTCGCAGCGCCGCCGTTCCCGCTTGCACTTGGTCGAGCAGTTTGCTGGCGTTCTCGCGCATTTGTTCGGCGCTTTGTTCGACTTGCTGACGCACTGCCGTGAGCCGCTTGACGTTTGCATCGGCTTCGTCCTGAGCGTTCTTGCGCAGGCTTTCGACTTGCATCGTGATTCGGTCGCCCGTCTTGACGAGCTTGTCGGTCGTTTCTTTGGAGATGTGTTTGACTTCATCGCCGACACTGCCGATTTCGCGTCGTACGGCGTCGGCGCGTTCGGTCATCTGCGTTAGGCATTGACGCACTTCTTCGAGCGACGACTTGCTTTGCATGCGAATGCGCCGGATGGCGTCTTCGGCTTTCTCGACGTTGTCCGACGCTTCGGTACGCGTTTTGTCGAGACGTGCCGCAAGCTGTGCCGATTCGCTCTCGGTCTTTTTGCGCACGTCGTCGGCACGCGCGATCGCCTTGGCCAAGACTTCGGCGAGTTCCTTGCCGATGGCCGTCATACGGCTGCGCGCCGATTCGTTGATCTGCCGCAGTTCGTTTTGGAAGCGGCCAGTGGTGCTGTCGGCCGTTTCGGTGAGTTTTTCGAGTTGCGACTGGCTGGCGGAAACGGCCTGACGCTGCTTTTCGATCATCGCATCGGATTCGTCGCGCAGGTTGGCGGCGACTTCCTCCAATCGATTGCGGCAATCGGTACTTTGCGTGTCGGCACGATCGAGCGCTTGTTTGAGTTCGTCGAGAATTCGTTCGGCTTCCGACTCGGTGGTGGTGAGATGGCCGCGCAGGGATTCGATGCGTTCGGTGACCGACGCATCGTGATCGCCGAGCAGTTGATCGAGTTTGGCGCGGGCCGATTTGAAGCGCTGTTCGAAATCGAGCTTCACGGCCAATGCGTCTTGCGAAAGTTTGGCAACGGCACCGCGATTGGTTTCGATGTCTTCTTCGAGCGCCGCCCGTGCCTTCGACAGTTCGTCGTGGCTGCGGTTGACGACGGCTTCGAGTTCGGCGCGCGTCTTTTCGGTGAGCGTGCGCGCCGATTCGAGTTCGCTGCGAACGTCGCCCAGCGTTTGCGTTCCGCGGTCTTTGGTTTCAGTCCAGGCCTTTTCGGCGAGGCGCGATTGTTCGGCGACTTCTTCGCGCAACTTGCCGAGCAACGATTCGCAGGTGCGGCGCGTTTCGTCAAGAATGTCGCGAGTTTGCTGGTTGATACCGTCGGCTTGGCGACGACCCTTCTCGGCGTCGGCGAGCAGCGTGTTTTGCACATCGGCCAGCGCCTTGGTGGCGGAGGCAACCTTCGCTTCGGCGTCGTTGGCCAACGCGATCAGATTTTGGTGCGCCTTGCCCATCTTGGCGCTCATCTCGGTGACGAATGCGTCGGCGTTTTGGCAGGCTTGTTCCGACCGCGCGACGGTGCGGTCGCGCACGCCGTGAATCGTAGTGATGACCTCGGCGGCTTCGGTCTTGAGGCCGCTGATGATTTCGTCGCTGTGCTTGGCCACATCGTTTGATCGGGCGGTCGCTTTGCGCGTGGCGTCGTCGAGCGTGATTTGGGCTTTCTCAAAATCGCTGCGTTGTTGCGACAGCATCTCGATCATGCGCTGCTGCGATGCTTCGCTCTTCTGCTGCATCTCGGCGAACAGTGTTTGCAGCTTGTCGACCAATTCGCCGCTCTGATCCTTGGCCGAGCTGAGGAAGTCGCGCGTTTGCCCTTCCAATCGTTTGGACAAGTCGGCGGCGTCGGCAATGGCTTTGCTGACGCGCCGCTCGGAATCCTGCTGTTGGCGTAGCGCCGTTTGATGAATCTCGGAAGCTTGTCGTCGAAGTTCGCGGACGGCATCGAGTTCGTCGCGACCTTCGCGCAGGATATCTTCGACGCGATCCTTCTGGTTCTTGGACAGGTTGGTGAATTCATCGAGCATCGCCGCCGTGCGGGCTTCGATGTCTGCGCGGTTCTTCTCGGCTTGCGTGACGGCCTGCGCGGCGCGGCCTTCTATTGCTTGAGCGGACGTTTCGGCGCGCTTCAGCAATTCATCGAGTTGCGACTGTGACGAGCGCGTTTCCGCTTTGATTTGATCGAGCGCGCGGCGCGCGTCGGAGATTTCGCCGGGCTTCGGCGTTTTGGTTGTGCCGCTACTCGATTCGATGCGCGTTAGGCTGGCTTCGAGTTGTTGCAGCCGCTGCGTGAGGTTGTCGACGGCATCTTTCGAGACCGACGACGGGGCGGGTGTGCCCAACGCACCAACGGTTGCCGACATCGGTTTGACCGCTTCGCTTTCTGCGCGTGGTGTCGGTGCCACGTAGGATTCTTCAGGAACGCCAAGCGCTTGGCGTGCGAATGCACCGTGCGGCTTGGGGCGGTCGCGCAACGCGTCGAGCGACATCATCTGTTGGACGACTTCGTCGACGAGTTCTTCAGTGATCTTGCCGCTACCGGCGCTGAAGCCTGCGAGCAGGGCGTTATCGCAAATTTGGTTAATTAGTCGCGGGATGCCCTCGCTGTGGCGGTAGACCGCCTCGATCCCCTTGCGGCTAAAGAGCGGTTCTTTGATGGCGGCACCGGCGATCGACAGTCGGTGATAGATGTAGCCGGCGGTCAGCGGTTCATTGAGGGCTCGCAAGTGGAACGTTCGGAAGACGCGTTGAAACGTTTGTCGCAAGGAGGGGTGGCGGAAGGCCTCTTGTAATTCGGGTTGACCCAGCAGAAGCACCTGAAGCAATTTCGCGTCGTCGGCTTCCAAATTGCCGAGCATGCGCAGTTCTTCGAGTGCTTCGAGCGGCAGGTTTTGCGCTTCGTCGATAACGACCACGGCCAATCGGTCGCGGGCGTACTGTTCGAGCAGGAATTCTTCGAGCTTGTGGGTGAGTTCGGCAGAGCTTTCGGCCTCGCCAGTTTCGATCTCAAACTCGCGACAAATGGCTTCGAGAAGTTCCGGTCCGTTGAGTCGCGTGTTGGTGATGACGGCGGTGCGCACGTTTGCGTGCAGGCGGTTGAGCAGCAGCCGCGATAGCAGCGTCTTACCCGCACCGACTTCCCCCGTTACCAATACAAAGCCCTTGCGTTCTTCGACGGCGTACAACAACGATGCCAGCGCTTCTTCATGGTCGGGCGAGTTGAAGAAGAAGCGTGGATCGGGCGTGTTGTTGAAGGGCGGTAGTTTTAGCCCGAAATGTTCGCAATACATGCGCGGCGACTCCGAAGAACGCGGTAGTTAGTCGAGCGGCAAGTTTTGCGCGACCATGTAATGGTCGGCGCAGCACACGAGCGCTCGTTGACTGTCGATGCATGAATTATCGGAATGCGATGTTAAGCGGCTTGATGATCGATGCGGATTGGTGACGCGAATGAGCTGACGGGATCGATGTTATTTCAGGTCGCGCAACATCTGCCGATATTTTCGGCGGCGTCCCAGAATATCCAAGGTCAAATATGATCGATGAGTAGCGCGCCCGTTCGCCGTCTTTATCAGCCAAGTTCCCAAAACTCATTTATTCAGCCCCCCACGGGTGCACCCGATAAGCCCTTCGAGTGAATCTGCAGATGCGGTCTCGCGCTGCGGACGGAAGATCATGCGAAAGGACTTCGCCATGCAAATCTACGGACGGTACACGGATGCCCCGCGACCACGACTGCGATGGTCGGGCGTGTTGTTTCAAGTTTGTCTGGTCATCCTCATCTTCTGCGGCTTGTTTTTGATAGGCTGCGGACCGAGCGATGCGGAGATTAATTCGTTCGTACACGACTACGAGGCCGACGTCACGGGCACCGACTACATCGTGCAGCCCCCCGATCGCCTCGAAATCACGTCGCCCAACGCCCCCGAAGTCGACGGTGAAGATGCTCGCGTTAATCCCGACGGCAAGGTGACGCTCAAACTCATTGGCGACATCAAAGTGGCCGGGCTGACGCCGGTCGAGATCGCACGCAAACTCGAAACGAACTTGCGCAAATATTACCAACGCCCCGTCGTTAGCGTGACGGTCGTCGAACGAAACAGCAAACGAATCTACGTTTTTGGAGAAGTTGCCGCACCAGGGCCACGTGTCTATACGGGGCGCGATACGGTGCTTTCCGTCTTGGGTGCGGCGCAACCGACGTTTGCCGCATGGGCCGACCGAACGCATGTGATTCGACCGAGCCACGAAGACGGCAAACGTCGCGTCATGATCGTGAACGCCAACGACATCATGAAGCGCGGTCAACTCGAGCATAACTTTCACTTACTCGAAGGCGACATCTTATACGTGCCCCCGACGCCGTTGGCGTACGTGGGGCAAAAGCTGACCGAATTGTTCCAGCCGGTGCAGCCGGCAGGTGCTGCGATCAATACGTCGGGAATTGCGTTTGACGCAACCGATCGATTCGATCGCAACCGTTAGGCGTTATTTTGTTTCCGCTGCGGCTTGTGGATGCAAGTCGCCGTTAAGGATTCATGCATTATGCAACAGTTTTCGCAAAGCCATCTCGATGAGTTTTCCGTCAACGACGTGCGGCATACGCTGCGCGAAATCTGGCGCGTGGTTCGCGCCCGTCGTTGGTTGTTTATCTTTCCGACGTTCAGCCTGATGGGGTTGGCCTTTGTCGGCTCGTTGTTTATTCCGCGCGACTACGAAGGCGCCGCCCTCGTTCGCAGCGAAGCCGATCCGATTTTCTCCATCGTCAACAAGTCGACATGGGCGCAGCCGCTGGCCGACGTGAAGACACGAATGATCGAGGAAGTACGCGAGCCGGGAATGATCGAATCGGTCCTGCGCGATCAGGGTTGGTTCGACCGTTTGCCGCGACTGGAAGACGGTCGTCTCGCGCCGGAAGGCGTGACGCGTAAGAACCTGATGGTTTCGCAAGTGGCGTCGGGTCTGTCCGCCAAGGTTATCTCCGATACCGACAACGTGCAGATCACCAAGATCGCGCTACGCCATCCCAATAAAAAGATGGTGCCCGCCGTGCTGGAAGGCTTGCGGGCTCGGTATATTCCGAAGGCGACCGACCTCGCGGTCAACGCCCTGCAGGATGCCCATGCGTTCTTGATGTCCGAAGCGGATCAATCGCGCGAAAAAATTGCCGCGTTGCAACAGCGCTTGCTCGAGTTTGAGGTGAAGTACCCGAGCATCAACCCGGAGCAACCGGACGTCACGCAGGCGGAAGAGTCGCGACTGATCTTTGAGAAGATCGATCTCGAGCGAGACATCAGCAACCTAAAGGCGACGCAGCTCGAATTGCAGCGCAAGCTGGCCGTGGCGGAGTCTCCGGATTCGCCGAGTAAGCCGACGGTAAAGCACACGGCCCCGAACCCGCGCTATGCGGGCCTCGCCCAGGAAATCGAACGCATCACTGCCGAGATTCAGCAGGGGCTTACGATCAAGGAAATGACGGCATCTCACCCGGAGATCGTTCGCCTCAACGATTTGCTCGACATGCGCAAGGCGGAGTTGGAAAACACGCCGCCGACAGTCGCGATTAACGACGTGCCCGAAGAGTTGATCAAGGTCCAACAGACGGCGAGATTGACCGAGGCCGATCTCGGTTCGGTTCAGAATCAGCTCACCAACACCGAAGCGCGACTGGCTGTCATTACGGGGCGGCTTGGTGAAATCGAACGCAGCCGCACGTTGGCACTCGAACATCGTCACCTGTATCACAAAACCAAGGCCGAGATTCGACGGTTGGAATCGGAATTGCGCGATTGGCAGGATCACATCGCGCCGGTCGCTCAAGTGCTGTATCTGGAAAACATGAATCGTGCGGTTCGCTTTGAAGCGATGCAGGATGCATGGGTTACGCGAACGCCGATCACACCGAAGGTCTCGTTGGTCATGTTGGTCTGCGTGGGCTTGGGCGTGGCGGTCGGTATTTTAAGCGTCGTCATCGCCGAGCTGATCGATCACTCGTATCGCACGGCGAAGCAATTGACGACCTCGCTCGGCATTCCTGTGATCGAAAGCATCGATGAGATCATCACGGCCGGAGCGTCGCGCCAGCGGCTACTTCGACGCATGGTGATTATGCCGATGGCCGGAATGCTCGTAGTGGCCGGTGCGGTCACGGCGGGTGCAGTGGCGTACGGAAGCTTGCAGCAGCCCGAGAAGTATCAACAGTTAACGCAATCCACCACCGAACTGTTCGACAGCTTGGTCGGGGGCGAATAGGTCGCCCGTTAGTCGAGAGGAATACGCATCATGGGTCGCATTGCCGAAGCACTCAAACGCGCCGAAGTCGAACGAACGCAAGCGCATCAGCGGAATAGCACATCGGTACCGCGCGTCATCGTCGATCCCGAAACGGCCGACGTTCGCTCAGTGTTACCGGATCGCAGCATGTTTCGCGCCATTGGGCATGCCGATCGGTCTGTCGCAAGTGAGCCGCTTCTTCGGAAGGGCATGACCACGCAACAGTTGGCACCGACGCCGCCGTGGGATGTGCATGGCACCGTGGTGACGGCGATCGACCGAAGCTCGATCATTACCGAAGAATACCGCGCGGCACGCACCTGGTTGCTGCGACGCAATACGACCGGCAAACGCAACGCCATCGCGGTTACCAGCAGCATTCCGAAAGAAGGCAAGAGCGTCACGACTGCCAATCTGGCCGTCGTCATGGCGGAAGTGCGCCACCTGAACGTGCTCGCGATTGACTGCGATTTCCGTCAGTCGAGCCTGGCACGCCTCTACAAAATGCCGAATTCACCGGGTTTGTCCGACGTGTTGTCAGGGCGATGCTCTCTTGACGACGCTATCGAAGCGACGCCGTTGGGCAATTTGTCGCTGCTTTCCGCAGGAACCTGTCACGACTTGAACCCGACCGAATTGCTGAATTCGCGGGGGGCTGCGGCCGTCTTTGACGAATTACGCGAGAGGTTTCATTACATTTTCGTCGATACTCCACCGGTACAGGCCTTGTCGGATGTGGGCGCAATCGGTGCGCTATGTACCGGCGTGGTGTTGGTGGTGCGGATGAACAAAACGGCCGCCCACTTGGTGCGTCAGTCACTGCACTGGCTGCAATCGAACAAGCTCAATGTCCTCGGATGTATTGCCGCCGACTGCCGAGCCAAAGGCTCGCGCTACGAATATGAAGACAGCGACGAGGTCTAGCCCAGACGCGTCGTCGGGAATCTCTGCATCCGCCATTTACCTGCCAGAACCGGGCGTGCCCGCGCCGGCATTACACGTCGAGCCGCTGCGAACCGATTCGCAGCGTGACTGGCAACGGTTCGTCGATAGCCACGAACATACGACGCTGTTTCACGAACTCGCGTGGCGGCAAGCAGTCGAAACGTGTTTTCCGCATCGCGCCCATTACCTGTTGGCACGCCGCGGCGAAGAAATTGCCGGTATCCTTCCACTTTTCGAGATTCGCAGCCACTTTTCGCCCACGTTTCTCTTGAGCATGCCGTACGCTACGTATGGTGGTATCGCGGCTGAGAATGGGGTCGTTGCAAACGCGCTGTTCGACGCAGCGTGCGCATTACGTGAGCAGATTGGGGCCGCCGGCATTCAGTTGCGCAGCGAGCGGGCGATGGTTTCCGACTTGCCCGTGCAAAAAACGCACGCAGCGTTTCGCGGTCCGTTGCCAAATTGCGAATACGATGTGCCTGCCGTCTTTCCGCGCAAAGCGCGGGCTGCAGCGCGACAAGCGGGGCAGCGCTATCCGTTGGTCGTCGAGAATGATGCAGGCAACCTGCGCGACGTTTGGCGACTGTACGCCAGATCGATGCGCCGGCTCGGTTCGCCAAACTACCCGTTAAATTTCTTTCAGGCATTGCAACGTGGTTTTGGTGATCGCTGTGTCGTGCAACTTTTGCGCCTCGAAGGGCGGCCCGTGGCGGGGTTGATCTCATTCTTGTTCAAAGACGCCATTATGCCCTATTTCGTGGGCGTGGATGAGCGGGTGAAGCTTTACGGCCTGACGCATTATCTGTATCAGCAGTGCATGTTGGAGGGCGTACGGCGGGGTTGTAGCGTGTTCGACTTCGGTCGCACCCGGTACGACAACAAAGGCCCGTTTGATTTCAAAAGGCACTGCGGCTTTGAGCCGACACCATTGGAGTACCAAACCTTGGTCCCGAACGGGGCGCGATCACCGGAGTTATCTCCTACGTCCGCCCGGTGGCAGTTGGCCCGGCGCGTTTGGCGCTACCTGCCCTTGTCGATCACCCGGCCCGTCGGAGCGTGGGCCGCCCGGTCCATTCCGGGATAGACCTTCGGGATGCAGTGGGGGAACCTGCCATCGTGAACCAGCGACGCAATATTCTCTATCTGACCAACCGCCTGCCGTATCCGCCCGACAAGGGCGATCGCATTCGCACCTTCCATCAAATTGATCGTTTGGCACTATCGCACAACGTGTATTGCGCCACGTTCGTCGAAAACGAACGCGACGCACTGCGCGTGCGTCATCTGCGTCGGTGGTGTCGCGGCGTGATTGCCGTGAATTGGAACCGTCGTTGGGCGACGGTCAAAGCAGGCCTGTCGTTGCTGCGTGGCCGCACGTTTACGCATGGCGCGTACGCCAGTACCGAGATGACGGATCGCATCGCGCGGTTGTCACAAAAAGTGTCGTTTGACGCGGTGGTGTGTTTCTCGTCGATCATGGCACCTTATTTGGATGCGATCGACGGAACGCCGCGCTCCATTTTGGATTTGTGCGACGTCGATAGCGGCAAATGGGCGGACTACGCTCAGCGCGCCGCCTGGCCCAAGTCATGGGTGTATGGGATGGAGGCCCGTCGGCTTCGTAAGTACGAACAGAAGATTTCTCGCACTGCTGATGTGACGACGGTTATCACGCAAGGTGAGAAACAACTGCTTAAGGCAAGCGACGATGCCAAGGTGCGCGTCGTTCCCAACGGTGTGCATCCCGCGTCGGTTGGCTTGAAGCTGGCATCGCGCTGTGGCCCGGTCGTGTCGTTTCTTGGGTCGATGAATTACGCGCCCAATGCGCAAGCCGTCGAATGGTTTGCGGACAAAATCTGGCCCGTGGTCTATCGCGAACATCCGCAAGCACAGTTTTTGATCGTCGGTCGTGAACCGACGCGCGCCGTGCGCCGCTTGGATGGCCGCAACGGCATTCAAGTAACGGGCAGCGTGAAGGATACGCTTCCGTACGTCGATCGTAGCCGCATTTGCGTCGCGCCTTTGCAAATCGCACGCGGTCTGCCCAACAAGATCTTGGAAGCGATGGCCGCCGGACGGCCCGTGGTTGCGACGCCGAAGGCGGCGGCCTGCGTAAACGCCGAGCACGGCCAGCACCTGCTGATCGGTGGCGACGAGTCAGAGTTTGCGCGACACGTTTGCGACTTACTCAGCGATGATGAAATGGTGAGCCACTACGCCGATGCGGGGCGGACCTTCGTCAGCCATCATTACGATTGGCAAAATATCCTCGATGACTTTGAGGCGATCGTGACGGACCGCGATGTTGCCATTAAGCGCGACGCGATGATCGTGCGCACGCAACTGGCAGCCGGCATCCTACCAGCGTCGGTCGTGTTGCCCGATTCGGTGCAGGCACTGATCGACCATCAACGCGGGGCGTCGAACGACAGCCAGATGATCTGATTCGGTTTGTGATTCAACGCGACCGGTCGGACTCAGCGGCCAGCGATTGTCCAGCGTACATCTATGCAATGCTGTTTTAACTGGCTGGCAACCCACTATCCTTCAATTTCTTGCGCCTGGCAGTTTTTTTGTCGCGCAAATCTTGCGCGGTCGCATTCTCCGTCTGCCCATCGCAATCGTTTCAGTCACTGCTCGAAACGCTCGATAACTTATGAGACCTCTGTTTGGCATCGCGCGACCGGCGCGGGGCCATCGTTGAGGTGTAGCGACGACCGAGTGAAGGACGGATGGCGACGCAACCTCTTGATCGAAGCCTGCGAACACTGACGTCATTGCCAAGTGCGGCATCGACGCCGGGGCGACGTGCGCATCACGATCAAATTGAGCCGCACGACGGCGACCTGCGCCGCGTGCTGATCATTGCCAGCCGCTTTCCACCGTTGGCGTCGGTGGGTGCTATTCGAATTCGCAAATTCGTGAAGTATCTGGGCGACTTCGGGTGGGAGCCGGTGGTGCTGACTGGCCCGATTCCGAGCGTGACCGAAGCTACGGAAGATGCCCGACGCTTGCTCGATAGCGAAGGTCAAAGCGATGTGCCCGAGCATGTTGCTGTGCATCGTTTGCATGAAGGCGTCGACGAATGGCCGATGGCGTTGGGCGAACGATGGGGCGGTAGACTTGCACCGTTAACGCGATACGTCGGTTGGTCGCACGAGCGCTGGCGCGACGGATTGAAATGGCGCTTCGAGCGCGTTCAACAACGACTGTCGTTTCCCGACCGGGGTGTATGGCGCACGTTGGCAGCCGTACGATTAGCCAAGGCGTTGCATCGTCGGCATCGGTTTGACGCGATTTTTTCGACGGGTATGCCGTTTAGCGATCACCTCATCGGGTTGGCTGTGCGTAGAGCGTTGAAACTTCCGTGGGTTGCCGATTTTCGCGACCCGTGGGTTGAGTACATCCATTGGCAACAATGGGGCGGTCGATGGGGGTCGATGGCAACGCATCAGGCCGAACGCGCTGTGTTAAGAAAAGCCACGCGCGTGATCAGCGTTAACGAGCATATGACGGCGCGCTTTCAGATTCGCTATCCGAATTTAGACAAAGCGAAGTTTTCGACAGTCGAGAATGGCTTCGACCCGAGCGATTACGGCACCGCCACTGGGCGTCGGCGCAACGCGAAGTTCACGATGCAATATGCCGGATCGTTGTACGGCGCGCGCAGCCCCGAGAATCTTATTAAGGCGTTTGAGCGGTTTTGTTCGCGCTGCGAACGCGCAAGGGGCGAGGCAGAGTTGTTATTCGTGGGTCGCGTGGGACCGTTTCTCGATCGCATACGCAATTCGGGATCGAAGAACGTGCGTTACGGCGGCATGCTCGGTCACGGGGCGACTTGTCGCGCGATGCGTCAGGCCGATGCGAATATTGTGCTGTTGCCGAAGGTGGCCGGTAGCGAAAAAGACACGACGGCAAAAGTATACGAATGTCTTGGTAGCGGGCGACCGATTTTGGCCGCCGTGCCGCTCAATGGTTCGGCCGCCGATGTGCTGGCCGACCGACCGCAGGTATTTCTTCATGACCCGGAGGATATCGACGGTCTGAGCCATACGATCGAACGCATGTTTAAGCGTTGGATCGATAACGACCTGCCCGATGTGCCGGTCGGCGCCGATCTGTACGATCGCACGCGCCGCGCGGCAACCGAAAAACTCGCCGACATCCTGAACCAATGTTGCCCGTGCGGCATAACGGAGGCGGCGAGATGACGTCCATACTCGAGAAAACCAGTTTTGATACGTGGCCCGGCAAGCTCGTGCGCAAGTTGCGACGGCGCTATAACGATCGGGTCGCGACGATACTCACTTACCACAGCATCGCGCGGCACACGACGGTCTTTAATGAGCGCGACCAGCTTTGTCATTCGCCGTCGGCGTTGGAACGGGAAGTCGATTATCTCGCGGACAATTTCAATGTAATGCGCCTCTCGGATTTGATCGCATGTATCGAACGCAATGAGATGCCGCGACGTGCTGTCGTGTTGACATTTGATGATGGCTATGCGGATAACCTGAGCATTGCGCAGCCCATTTTGTTTCGGCGACGGCTGCCGATGACGATCTTTCCGGTCACGAGCGTTGTCGGCAATCGCGATTTGCTTTGGCAACACAAGCTCGCTTGGCTGGTGCGCGAACGGGCTGAGGAACGCGTGTGGATCGCGCTGCAAGCTGAAGGATGGGATGTTCCCGCAGTTGGCGACACGGATTTGGAAACGTTTGTACGGCAACACTATCGAGCCGACGTGCCGGACATTCTCGAAGCCGTGATCCGCACGATGGGAACAACATCGGAAGCATTAGCAGCGAAGTATCGACCCTACCTGGAAGTCGACGATCTCGCTCAAGCCGATCCTGAGTTTGTCGAATTCGGCAACCATACTGACACGCACCCGGTGTTGTCAGCGCTGGCCGATGGTCAACAAATGGTTGAGATTGGTGCGGCTTCGCGCAAGTTGCACGAATGGACGGGCCGCGCGCCGATCAGTTTCGCGTATCCTTTTGGTTTGAAAGCGCATTACACGGCGCGCACCAAAGATCATATTCGCGCGACCGGCCATAAGGCGATATTGGATATGCGACGGCGGATGAACGTATGGCCGATGGATGCGATGGAACTCAGCCGCAAGCCGGGGGCCGTTGCTACGCAGGAAGATTTCGAGCGCTTGGTTGAAGATTGGCCCGCCAACAGCAGCGGTGCACCACCCATGCAGCGCGAATAGGGTTGTAAATGAAACCGCGTCGCCAAATCATCGCACCGTACATCGGTGAGTTTGGCTGGGAAGTCATGAACTGGCAGGCCCGGCTGCGTTGGATGATTGAGCGGCGCAACGCTGAAAGCTGGGTTATTGTAGCGCCGCCGGACCGTCGGTCGCTCTTTATCGATTTGCTATCAAAAGATAATCGAATCGTGTTTTGCCCATGTCGCACGCCTGCGATGCCGGGCCACGCCAGCGAAGATTATCGCGTCGATGAAAACGGGCAACGTATTAACCAAGATCAACTGCGACAGTCGTTGATTCAGTTTACCCGTGCGGCTTGTCGTCAGGCCGGGTTGTCAATCGACGACGCGGAAATCGTGACGCCGCCGTTGGATGGCACGTTGTTTCCGACGCGGCCTGCCCATCAAACTTTCGTGTCATTTCGGCGCGATGTCCCAGTAGATACTGATGTGTTGCTGATCCCGCGCAGTCGTGCCGTCGCAACGGAACGCAATCAGCCGCAGGATTGGTGGGAAGCGCTGACCGTCCGCTTGACGGACAGAGGTTTCAAAGTCGCCGTGATGCAAACGCGGCTGGATTTAGCCATTGAACAGTTGTCGGTTGCGCGTTTGGCCGTTGGTGCTTCGACCGGCGGGTTGCATTTGGCGAGCCTTTGCGAGTGTCCGCATTACGTCTGGGGGCCGGGCGACGACCAACGTTGGACGGCGCAGCGCATCAGCAACCGTCAGCGTTACGAAACGGTGTGGAATCCGCTCGGCACGGCTTGCCGTTATGATGCGTTGGGTTGGCAGCCGGACGTCGCGACGGTTGCGGCAGGTGTGATGACGACGTTAGATAAGCTAGCGAAGCCTGCGACAGCGACCGCACCTGTCGGCCGGTGGCGTTGGCGAGCGCGACGGATGTTGGCAAAAGCAATCGAGCCCGCGCCGCATGAGATGCCTTTACCATGGCGCGTGCGAGAGTATGCACGGATGCATTTGATCTAGGAGATCGTGTTGGCAGCGCCGCGCATCTTATTGGTGAGCTACAACTATCCGCCGTGGGGTGGTAGTGGCGTGCAACGACCGGCGGCGTTGGCGCGATGTTGGGCGCGGGCCGGTGCCAACGTTCACGTGCTGACGGCAAACCATCAACATTATCCGCTGATCGATCAATCGCTCGACGATGGCGCGCAATCGGGCGTGACCATTCATCGCGTATCCGGGTTCGACCCTGGTGGGATAGCGACGCGATTGATACCGTTTAAGAGTACGCAGCGAGACGGCACGGGCTTTGGTATGCAGCAGCGGGTTTATTGGCGGGCGCAACGGTATGCGGATCGCTATGCGGATTTGGGTGGTGAGTCTTGGTGGGTGTCGGCCGCCATCCGCTCGGCGAGTCGCATCATCAAACGCTTCAATATCGATCTCGTCGTGACCACGTCGCCGCCGCATGCGGTGCAATTGGTCGGTGAGGCGTTACAAGAAAAGACTGGGCTGCCTTGGATTGCTGACTTGCGCGATCCCGTGGTTGATAACTTCGCGTTTGCACCTGCCAACGATCGCATTCGCGATAAGTGGGTACAGCTTGAAATTAAGACGGTGACGAAGGCGGATCATGTTGTGGTCACGTGCGACGATTATGCGACGCATCTTGCAAAGAAATATCGGCTCGCACAGCCGAAGTTAACGTGTATTACCAATGGATATGACGAAACCGCTCGCGACGTTGATGTGGCGAATCGCCCAGATCGCGAAGCGTTTACAATGGCACACGTGGGGGCGTTTTATCACGCGCAATCACCGAAAGCATTGTTACAGGCTTGCAGAAGCTTGAGGCAAGCGAATGAATCGTTCCGCCGGCGTTTTCGATTGAGGCTCGTCGGTAGTATCGCGAAGCACTTAGAAAACGCCTTTTTTCCAGATGATGATACGTTTGTCGATCAAACGGGATACGTCGATCGGGCCGATGCCGCGACCGCGATGCAAACTGCCGACGCACTGTTTTTCATGACGCCGGCACATCCGAATGGGCGGTACTGCTATCCCGGAAAGATATTTGAGTATCTCGCCACGGACCGACCGATTCTGGCGTTGGTGCATCGTGGGGCATCGATTGAAACACTTTTGCGCCATGCTGGTGGGGCGACGATTGCGTATCACGGAGAGCCAGATTCGTTGGAAGATGCGTTGCGCAAGATATTTAATCGTTGGCAGACGTCTTCGGTAGGCGCAAATCGCAACGAAGCATTCGTTAATCGATTCGCGCAGACGAGTCTGGCCAATCGATATTTATCGTTTATCGATGAAACGATTGGCGCGTGTAAACTTGATACGGCCAACGTCGATGCAGCATCTCCAATCACGCTGGTAGGGGGCTAAGGCATTGCGAATCCTCTGGCACATGCCGACGTTGCAACCATCGAGCTGCGGTTTGTCGCGCCGCGCGTTTGGCTTTGCCGACGGATTGCAACATGCCGGGCATATGGTCGAGTTCCTCGTAGCTGAAGATAAAACATCGTTCGAAAACGGTGAGTGCGCCGGGCAGTTGCCCATTCACGTGACACCAGTCAATCGAGCGGTGCCGCCGCATTGGTCGCTGCAATCGCGCTGTCGATTATCCGATGCACAACAAATCTTGCAGCAAGCAACCGGTACCGTCGATTTGTTTATCTCCTGCCAACCCGAGGCGATCACGATTGCGAAGGCTATGTGGCCGTCCATTCCACCCTTGTTTGTGTGTGGGGGCGTGACGATTCTTCACGACGGCGCGGATGCGCAGCGGCGTGACGGTGCGAGCATCGCCACGCGACTCGCGTTTCAACTGGATCGAACGCTGAAACGTCGCAACGAACGTACCGCTTTTCAATCTGCGGACGCCGTTGTCTTCGACAGTCAGTCCACGCGCGGACGCGTAATTGCGGAATACGGGCTCGATCCTGCCAAAGGCCATGCAATATACGCGGCGATTGATAGCGAGCAGTTTCGACCGCCTTCGGAGAGCGAACGAGCGACCGCGCGACAGCGATTCGGTCTTTCCGAGAGCGACTTCTGCTTGGCATGGACGGGGCGCCTGAGCCCGGAAAAAAATCTCAGCGTGTTAATCGACGCAGTGGCTAAATTGCCGAGCGACGTCAAGCTGCTGCTGGTCGGTGACGGCCCGACCGAACGGGACATACGCTCGCAAGTCTCAACTGCTGGCTTGAGCGAGCGCGTGTTGCAGGCTGGGACCATGTCCGACGTGCGGCCTGCCTTGTGGGCGGCGGACGCATTTGTGTTTCCGTCGATCTCGGAATCCTTGGGCCTGTCGTTGATTGAGGCGATGAGCACAGCGCTGCCGTGTGTCGCGTTGCAAGCGGATGAGCGCAACATACGCAACGCCAGTGCCGAAATTCTCGATGAGGGGAACTGTGGCGTTCTGGTGAAAGCAAATTCGGCAGAGGCGTTTGCCGATGCGATCCAGTCGCTTCGGGGCGATACCGATCGTCGCGCAAAATTCGCGCAGGCAGCTCGAGCGCGGGCGGCCGCAGAATTTGCCTGGGTCGGGGGACAGTCGCGGTTTAATGATTTGGTTGAGCGTCTGGCCTGCCGATTTATAGGAACGGGCAAGCGCGTTCAACGTACCACCTTGCCCGTTCTGGGATCCTAACGCGGCTTCAACACGCGGTGCCATGCGCCTTGTACATGCCGCACGAACGTAAATCCTGCTTGCGGAGTCGACCGAGCGAGGATGTCGATGCGATTTATTATCTATGCGTCGGTGCTGTTCGCAGTGCTGCCGTTGGTTTTCTACCGACCCTTCTTTGGGCTGTGCGTCTATTACGTCGTGTCGATTTTGCAGCCGAAGGTGTTGTGTTGGCGCGATGATTTTCAGGACGCATTGTTGGTCGGTGTGCCGCTCGTCATCGGGGCGATTGCGATCGGGACGGTGCGGCGCGAGCTTAAGGCCGAGCGCGACGACGATTCAGGCGGGCTGCGTCGTTTGCAAACTCAAGTCAAGCGCGACCCGTTGGTCGCCCCTCATTGGCTTATTGGCGTGTTCGCTATGCTCGTCATTTATATTGCGGGCACGCGATATCTCGTCGATATTCCGCCGATCCACACGAGCTATCAGTTCAAAGGACTGTGCAAAATCTTGTTGGTTACGGCGCTGCTGACCGGCATGGTATCGGATTATCGCCGCCTCAAAATCTTCTTCATCATTATTGCCTTCTCCGCCGGTTTCTGGGCCATTAAGGGTGGTATCAAGATTTTGTTGATCGGCCCGCACCAAGTGTATGGGAAGTCTTACGACAATAACTTGTTCGCGTTGATCAGCGTGATGGCATTGCCATTGGTGTTTTACGGATCTTCACTTGTGCGCAAAACCAAGTGGCGACCGGTCTTCTTGATCTGTGCCGGTTTGATTTGTTTGGGGATCATCGGTTCGCGTTCGCGTGCCGGGTTCGTGGCCTTTGCGGTTGTGTTGTGCATGATGGCATGGGGGAGTCGTTATCGATTCCGCGCGTTAATCGGTGTCGGCGTCGTCGCGTTGATTGCCGTGGCCTTCCTCGGTCCCGAAATTATCGAGCGTGTCGATTCGATCATCGGCTATCGAGAAGATAAGTCGGCTTACTCGCGTTTCTATACGTGGACGGTTGCACGCGTTTTATTCGAACAGAACCCGTTGATCGGTGTTGGGTTTGGTAACTTCGAGTTGGCGAAGGATGCCGTATTCGGTGGTCGCAAGGCGGCACATAGTATTTATCTATCCAACCTTGCAGAGTTGGGTATCTTCGGCCACCCGCTTTGGTTGTGCTTGATTTTCGGCACAATGATTAGCTTGATGCGATTCATTCGGCGCGCCAAGCGACTGCCGCCGGGCTTGGGTTGGCCATATAGCCTCGGTCGTGCGTTGCTGCTCAGCATGTTGGGCTACGCCATTCACGGTGCGTTCCACAACGAAGAGTACCTCGAGTTGATGTTCGCATTGGTCGGTCTGACGGTTGCGCTTCAAGTGGTGACCGAGCGCGAGCTTGCGAAGACGCACTTGCTCTCCGAAGCTGAAGAGCTTGCGGAATCCGAAGCGCGAGTAAAGAAGGCGCAAAAGGAGACTGCGACCAAATCCCGCAAACGACGCCGTGAGCCGAAGGCGACGGCTGCACCGATCACAATCGGATCGCTGATCCGCGCGACGCGCGAACGTCCGTCTATGTAGGCGTTGCGGCAGTACTACATCCGCGTTTAAGAGGTCGGTGACGGCTACTCCCTTTCCCTCGCAAGGAGAGGGCCGGGGTGAGGTTTAAGCCAGACGGCCAACACGACGAACCCACAAATCAAACGTGGGCGCAGCAGTAGGGTTGCGTCTCATTCTGCAAGCCCCATGTTGACATTTTACAACATCGGCGCGTCATCGTGTTGTTTATTCGCCACACGAGCGTGTAAGCGTTACTTGTAATACTGACCTCATTCGTGTTGATGGTCCTTTAAGAACGCCGTTTCTTATCAGCTAATCGGAGTATTCGCGTTGTATCCAACAATGCGTCAATTCCCGGCACGCTGATTGAATCTGAATCCGACTCAGCAATCTCTTTGACTTCAACTCAAAGGTACGAGCCATGGATTCCGTTGGATCTGTTCAACTTTCACAAGCCAATGTCGGTGCGCTGACCAGTCGCGGTGCGACCGGCCTCGACACGGCACAGGTAACTGGCAGCGTGTCGCGCACGGACCAGTATTCGTCGACCTCGCTCAGTATGATCAGCCAGAATACGCGTCCGCAGGCGCCGATGGAGTTCGGCACGCTGGCGCTGGCGGCGATGCTGTTCGGTCAGGACGACGACGAGTCGAAGAAGGATCCGCTTCGCGCGTTGATCGGCCTGGCGCTGTTGGGGCAACTGCAGCAGCAATCGCAACAAACGCAATATCTACAGATCGATTCGCAGTATTTGCAAAGCACCCAAAGCATGACGTTGAATTCGTCTGCGAGTTCGGTCTCGACTGCGGTGAACGGCGCAAGCGGCACCGTCGGCGGTCAGTTAGATGTGACGGGTTAATTGACTTGGAGTTTGGCCGCCAATGATTGCGTCGCAGGTATGACGCCGTTGGTAGGTCAGGCGAAAGCCTGACGATGCTACCGGCGACATGAATTCCTCAATGACACTCTGGTCACCGAGTACGCGACAGATGAGGCGGCGGCGCGCACACAAATTGTCGCGTGGAAGATGTCAGGTTATCACCTGACCCTCCCTATCCAGCATTGGGCTCCCACTAAAAAGTGTTACCGAATAGAAAGAAAAAAGGCCGCAACGTCTTTGACGTCGCGGCCTCATTCATATTGAGCGAAGTTCTCGGCTATTTCTTGGCGGCGCCGTAGAGTTCGTCCACCTTGCTCCAGTTTACGACGTTCCACCACGCCGTGATGTAGTCGGGGCGACGATTCTGGTAGTTCAAATAGTAAGCATGTTCCCACACGTCGAGGCCGAGAATCGGCGTATTGCCTTGCATTAGCGGCGAATCTTGATTGGCCGTGCTGCATATGCCAAGCTTGCCGTCTTTCTCGACGCACAGCCAAGCCCAGCCGCTACCGAAACGCGTGGCTGCCGCATTTGCGAACTTTTCCTTGAATGCGTTGAAGTCTCCAAAGGTCGATTTGATGCCGTCACCAATCGACCCCGACGGCTCGCCGCCGGCGTTGGGCCCCATGATCTGCCAAAACAGATTGTGATTCACATAACCGCCGCCGTTGTTGATGACGGATTGGCGAATTGTTTCCGGCACACCATTGATGTTGCGAAGAATGTCTTCGGCGCTCTTGCCAGCCAAGTCGGCATGGCCTTCGAGGGCGTTGTTTAGTTTGGTCGTGTAACCCGCATGGTGCTTGTCGTGATGGATTTCCATCGTTCGGGCATCGATGTGTGGTTCGAGAGCGTCAAAAGCGTATGGTAGATCGGGCAGTTCAAAAGCCATGTGGGCGTCTCCTGTCGTATCGATTGAACGTGCAAAAAATTGCCTTTAGCAATAGGGGAATGTAGGCCCCGAGTCTGAATCGGTCAAATTTATAGAGCGTGCTAAATATTTGTTAAACCGAGGGTTTACGCAGTTAATTCGAGTGCTTGCCACCAGTTGCGCGACATATGTATAAGTCGGCAGGGGCGGTTTTAACTGCCGATACTTTTGGCTACCGAGCGCAACTGTGATAAATCGATTTCCTTCATATCCCGCAGCCAAATCGAGAACGCCGCGCCGCTGGTTCCGGGGCGTTCGAATTGTTGTTCGAAGCCGAGTTTCTCAACCTGTGCAGGCGTGATGCGTCCCGGCGGCGTGTGGAAATCGACACGAAGCGACTGTGGCTGATGCGTGATGATTTTGCAGAATCGATTGCCACCGGCGTCATTGATTTCAACGAATACCTTTCGGTTCCAGTCTACCTTAGCGTTGGGAATAAGCTTTTGCAGTTGGCCCACGAGCAACGTTAGCGTCAAAGGCTCCCACTTTTTCTTTCGGCCCGGCTTCATGATTTTCTGCGACAAGTGCCACGCTTTGCCGTCGGTCTTCCACGGCTCGGCATCTTTCTTTGCACCCGCCAAATCGGTGATGTGCTTCCAATACTTATCCCAAGCGTCCTTGAGAAACGTCTTAAACGCAGCACTTTGCACTTCGGGTTTGTCGTGCACGAGTATGCGCACGTTTTGATAACCACCGAAACCGCGTCGCACCTTGACGCGCTGTTCGTTGCTATACGCATGCACATCTTCGCGATCGTTTAGCGTGCCCAACCCCAGCGTGGCTTGTAGTTTCTTGCTTTGAAACGTGCGGTCGGGCAGACGGAAGTTTAGGTCGAGCTGCCAACGACCACCAGTTAACGCATGAAAGAACCAAGGCGTCGCCGACTGGTTCAAGCCGTCGGGTGCGTCAGCAATGATCTCGACGCGCGCTCGATCGTTCCAGTCCGTCGGTTTGAGTTTTCCTTTGCCGAGCTCTTCGATTTGATCGACCACATAGATTAAAGCGTCGGCATCCCACTCGATATCCTGATTATCGCGGCTGAGCTTGCGCTCGGTGTGCCAACGCTTGCCATCGCGCTCCCACGGCATACGGATGTCTTCGTCTTGAGTTGGTAGTATCGGTGCCGACCGCGCCACGAGCGCCGCCTTGGCAGCGGCTTTCGCATCGAATACGTCGCGCTCGCGACGTGGTCCGGCGTCGAGCGTTTTCTTCAGCAACCGACCCGTGTGTGAAGATTTTTGCGCTACGATCTGCTCGGGCGGGCCCTCGGCGATTATGGTGCCGCCCGCCGCGCCGGCTTCGGGGCCAATGTCCAACACCCAATCGGCCGTTTTGATCACATCAAGATTGTGCTCGATGCAGATGACAGTATTGCCCATATCGACGAGGCGATGCAAGACATCCAGCAGTTTGCGCAAATCGTCGAAGTGCAGTCCCGTCGTCGGCTCATCCAGAATGTAAACCGTCTTGCCGGTGCTGGGGCGACCGAGTTCGCTGGCGAGTTTCACGCGTTGGGCTTCACCGCCGGAGAGCGTCGGTGCACTTTGGCCCAATGGTAGATAGCCCAATCCAACGTCTACGAGCATCTGCAATAAGCGTTTCACCTTCGGCACGTTCTCAAAGAGTTCGAGCGCCTGATCGGCCGACATCTCCAGCACGTCAGCGATGCTCTTGCCTTTGAACTTCACCTCAAGTGTTTCGCGCTGATAGCGCCGGCCGCCACACGTTTCGCAGGGCACCCACACGTCGGGCAGGAAGTGCATCTCGTGACAGACTTGGCCCAGCCCTTCGCAATCGTCGCAGCGACCGCCGGGGCGATTGAAACTAAAGCGATTGACGGTGTAACCCCGCACCTTGCTTTCGGGAAGCTTCGCATAGACAGCGCGCACGAGATCGAAGATGCCCGTGTATGTTGCGGCATTGGAAGATGGCGTAACGCCGATCGGTTGCTGATCGACGTTGATGACTTTGTCGACCTGCTCGATGCCGAGAATCGCCTTGTGTAAGCCCGGTCGCAAATCGGCGCGATGCAAGCGCGCAGCCAGCGCGGGGTAGAGAATCTCATTGATCAACGACGACTTACCGCTGCCTGATACGCCTGTCACACAAACAAACCTGCCGAGCGGGAAACGTGCGTCGACGCCTTTCAGATTATTTTGCCGTGCGCCTTTAACCACCAACGTTGGACGCGCGGGGAATTCGTGATCCGACTTGGCCGGTTGTTTTTCGGGTTCAAGCAATTCGTCAATGGGGCGGCGATTGGTCGGCACGGCAATGGCTTCGCGACCGCTCAGGTACTTGCCGGTTAGCGATTGCTTGGCTTTCTTCACCAATGCGGGCTTACCTTCGGCAACGAGTTGGCCGCCGCCCACGCCCGCCGCCGGGCCGAAGTCGAGCAAGTGATCGGCGCTGTTCAACACTTCGGCATCGTGTTCGACCATGAGCAGCGTGTTGCCGAGGTCGCGCAAGCGATGCAGGGCGTCGATCAATCGTTGATTGTCGCGCGGGTGCAGACCGATGGTCGGCTCATCCAACACATACAACACGCCGGTTAGGCCGCTACCGATTTGCGAGGCGAGGCGAATGCGTTGCGCTTCACCACCCGAGAGCGTGGGGGCACCGCGCAATAGCGAAAGGTATCCAAGGCCCACATCGACCAGAAAACGCAAGCGCGATTTGATTTCGTGCAGCAACTCACCCGCGATTTGCGCGTCGCGCTTGGTGAGTTTCAAACTCTTGAAGAACGCCTGTGCATCAGCGAGCGACATATCGCAAACGTTGCCGATCGTTTGGTTGCCCAGTCGCACCGATGCGGCCGTCGATTGAATGCGGATGCCGCGACATGTGCGGCACGGCACGTCGGTCACCAAATCGCGCAGCCACGTGCGAAATTGCCACGAGTTTCGCGTCGCTTCGTCGATGGCGGGGAAAAAACCCTTCCATTGAAAACGCATGCCTTTGTATTTGTTGGCAGGTTGTGGTGTGAGCCATTCGTCGCCAAGACCGAACAGCAATTTGGCACGATGCGACTGATCGAGATCGCCCACGGGCGTTTTCGCATCGAAGCCGATTGCCTCGGCAAGTGCCAACACCATGCCTTTGAGCAGTGGCTTGATCTCGAAGTTGTCCCAACCCGCCACGCCGCCTTCAAGCACCGATGCATAGGGATCGACGAAGATCGCGTCGGCACTGGCACCTCGTTGCACGCCGAGACCTTCACACGCGTCGCACCAACCGATGCGCGAGTTGAAACTGAAATGGTGAGGCGTGAGTTCGTCGAAGCTGCGCTGACAGTTCTGGCAGGAGAAATGTTGCGAGTAGCGCACCGACGGTTGCTCGCTGCCGTCGTCGTTCAACGCGATCACGACCATCACGCCTTTGCCCAACGACAAGCAATGCTCGACCGAGTCGGCGATGCGGCTGCGATTCTTGCTGCGTGCGACGGCGCGATCGACCACCAATTCGACGACATGATGCCGCCGCGCATCGATCTTCGGCATGTCGGCCAGTTCGTGAATCTCACCATCGATGCGCGCACGCACGTAGCCTTGCGTTGCGCAACGCTCAAGCAGGGCGGTCCACGTTTCACCTGGTGTGGGTGTCACCGGCGAGCAGAGCAAGAGCTTCGTGCCGTCCGGCAGGCCCATCAGCTTATCGACGATCTCTTCGCTGGTTTGTGTGCCGACGGGCAGTTCGCAATCGGGGCAATAGGGTTGCCCGATGCGCGCCCATAGCACGCGCATGTAGTCGTATATTTCGGTGACGGTGCCGACTGTTGAACGCGGGCTCTTACTGGTCGACTTTTGCTCGATCGCAATCGCCGGCGAAAGCCCATGCACGTGATCGACCTTGGGTTTGTTGAATTGGCCGAGAAATTGCCGCGCGTATGCCGAGAGCGATTCGACGTAACGCCGTTGGCCTTCAACGTAGACCGTGTCCATCGCAAAGCTGGATTTGCCGCTGCCCGACGGTCCGGAACAAACGGAAATTTTGCCGCGCGGCACGGTCACATCGAGGTTTTTTAAGTTGTGTTCGCGCGCCCCGATGACGCGTAAATCCTGCGACGTTGAAAATGACGCCGCCGGCGCACTCTTGGATTTCCCGCTGCCGTTTCGTTTTGATCGCCCGCCAGGCGCCGCATCGCGTTTACGATTGCGGGACGACGCAGCGTCTGCCCCATGCTTTTCAAACAGCTCTCGCAACGCCGCGCCCGTGAACGACTGCTTGTTCTTGGCGACATCCTCCGGCGTGCCTGCGACGATCACTTCACCGCCGCCCGCGCCGCCCTCGGGGCCGAGATCGATCAACCAATCCGCCGTTTTAACGACGTCGAGATTGTGTTCGATCACGATCACGCTGTTGCCCGCGTCGACGAAGCCGTGCAACACGGCGAGCAACCGTCGAATATCCTCGAAGTGCAAACCCGTCGTCGGTTCGTCGAGCAAGTAAAGCGTGCGACCGGTGCTGCGTTTGACCAGTTCGCGTGCCAGCTTGATGCGTTGCGCTTCGCCGCCGGAAAGGGTGGTGCTGGCTTGACCCAACTTGAGATAATCGAGCCCCACATCGTGCAGCGTTTCGAGCATGCCCTTCACGCGTGGGATCGCGTCGAAGTGTTGCAACGCCTCCTGCACATCCATCTCAAGAATGTCGTGGATGTTCTTGCCGCGGTAATGAATCTGCAGCGTTTCGTGATTGAAACGGCGACCCTCGCAAACCGGGCAACGCGTCCACACGTCGGCAAGAAAGTCCATCTCGATTTTGTTTTGGCCGTTGCCTTCGCAGGCTTCACACCGACCGCCACCGCGCTCGCCGGTCGCAACGTTGAAACTAAAACGCGATTTGGCGTAACCGCGTACCTTGCTGTCGGGCAGCTTGGCAAACAGGTCGCGAATTTCGTCGAACACCTTGATATACGTCGCGGGGTTGCTACGCGGCGTGCGACCGATGGGGGATTGATCGATATCGATGACCTTGTCGAGATGTTCGATACCGTCGATTCCTTCGTGTTTGCCGGGAACGGCCTTGTCCGCACCGTTGGGGTCGCGCGCCAACGCTTCGCGCAGGATGTCGTTAACGAGCGAGCTCTTGCCACTGCCAGACACGCCAGTGACGCAGACGAAACGACCGAGCGGCATGTCGACGTCGATGTTTTTTAGGTTGTTGTGCGCTGCCCCGCGCACGCGCAGCCACGCGTCGGTTAATGTGGGTGGGGGCGTTGACGCATTCGCGTCCGCCGCTGTGACGCTTGCAGATGGCGAGGCCGGTTGCGCGGTCGTGCGTTTCTTTCGCTTCGTCGCCTTGCGCTTGGATTTTTTCTTGCTCGTGGTCGGCATTTGCGTGTTGAGTTTGGTTTCGCTGGTTATCTTCCGTTTACGCTAGGCTGCGGTGGGTTCTAAATCCCTGCCTCGGTTAGCAACCGTTCGAGATCGTCCGCGATCTTCAGTTCGGTCGCCCACCTCCGCATGTACTCAAAATCAAGGCTCTTTCGTTGGGTGCGAACGACGGACAGGGCGTTGTCCCATTGCTTCTGCGATTGCGTCGATACCCGCCATTCCAGTTTCATCAGAATGATATCCTCGGGGCTTACCGTCCAAATCGTATTCTGGTCATCATCAACGATCGTCGATTTCTTTCGCAGTAAGACCTGATGGTAGTAAGGTGTATTCTTCAATACCGTCAGATCGACTTTCAGCGCGTTTTCCATGCTTATCAGGTTCGCCATGCCGCCGCCGCGGCTTGCTGCTATTAATGCGTCGTCGCTGCGGTAATAGTGCTGAGGCAGCGCATCGATTACCTCCCGCATCTGCGCTTCGTTCGCGTTGCAACAGATATCCACATCCAAGCTCGAAAGTGGCTCGCCATGTATGCTGCTGGCAATCGAACCGGTAACGGCATAGTTCACGCCGGCTTTTTCCAATGCCGACATAACCCCTCGTGCAGCATTGAGAAAGTCTTTATCCATCGTTTTCTTTCTCGCGTTGCAACTTCCTCCGCTGCATCGCCAAACTCATATTCATCAATCGCATCGTCGCCTTGGCACGTTCTTCTGTTGTCATGGCTTCCGCCATGAACTGTTGAATCAGGCGATCGCGCTCGGCGTCCGTCAGCGCATTGAGCCGTTCGTTCATCAACTCGATGGTGCGCTTGGCGCGTTTGATGGTGTCCGGGTCGGTCATGGTTCGGTTCGGGCGGTGCATCGAGGGATGCACCCTACATCTGTGGGCGTCGAGTCAAGAGATACTCCGCACAACGACACATGTTTGAGATTTGCGAACTTGCATCTATCTCCGCTTCTTCTTACTAGTTGTTTTGGTCGTGGATTTCTTCTTCGTCTTCGTTTTTCGAGCGACGGTTCGTTTTGCGACAGCTGTGCTCGATGAAGTCGCCGATTTGCGGCGCGACTTTTTGAAGACCGCAGTACTGGGATCGACCTTTCGTCGTGTGGGTATTTCAATCTCGCGTTTGCCCGACAAGTATTGCCCCGTCAGCGATTCGCTCGCGCCGGTGATGTCGTCGTACTGGCCTTCGGCAACCACGGCACCACCGCGTACGCCCGGGCCGGGGCCGAAATCCACGATGTAATCCGCCGCGCGCATCGTGTCTTCATCGTGTTCGACGACGACCACGGTATTACCCATGTCGCGCAAACGTTCGAGGCTTTCGAGCAGTTTCAAGTTGTCGCGCGGGTGCAGGCCGATCGACGGCTCGTCGAGAATGTACATCACGCCCACCAAGCCCGAACCGATCTGCCCGGCCAAGCGAATACGTTGCAACTCACCGCCGCTCAGAGTGGGGGCAGTGCGATCCAACGCGAGGTAATGCAGGCCGACGTTCAACAGAAACTCAAGCCGCGTCCGCACTTCTTTGAGCACATCTTCGGCAATTACCTGCTGCACGTCAGTCAACGTGAGATTCGCGAGCAACTCGTGTGCTTCGCCGATCGACATCGTGCCGATCTCGTTAATGTTGGGGCCTGTCTTGTTTTTTCCGAGTGGCAATCGCACGGCGGCGGCTTGCTTGTTGATCCGCGCGCCACCGCAATCGGGGCATGGGCCGCGCCGCATAAACTTCTCGTAGTATTCGCGCACAAATGCGGCGTTGGATTTCTTATACTTTTCGCGCAACTCTGCGATTACACCTTCGTAAGGGCCGCCGTGTTTATAAACTTGGCCGTAGCTGCGCCAGGTGAATGTAATGTGCCGATCGCCCGTACCGAACAAAATCGCGTGACGTCCTTCTTCGGGCACGTCCTTCCAAGGCTTGCTCAGGTCGATCCCCAGCGCATCCGCAACACCTTGATAGATATGTCGCCGCCACTTGCCGATCTTGGTGCGCATCGGCGCGACGCAAGGTGCCCAGAACGTTTTCTTCAGGTCGGGCACCAGCAATTCGGGGTCGAAGTCGAATCGCTCGCCGAGACCGTCGCAGGTCATGCACATGCCCTGTGGCGAATTAAACGA
>JAUIHO010000286.1 GCA_030432035.1 Phycisphaerae bacterium | reverse complement strand
CAGCCGTGCCGGTTTCGCATTCACAGATCACAATGGATTGACCGGGGTTGACCACAACGCTCGGGAAGATGAACACTTCCGGGTCGTTGAAGTCGGCACTGCTATCGTCGTAGCGCCAACCGCCCATGTTAACGGCCGTCATGCCGACGTTGGTGAACTCAACGAACTCGGCGTTGTCACCGCTGCCGGAGTATTCCCATTCGGTGATGCGAATCATTTGATCTTCTGGCTGCGGGCAATCTGCGTTTACGCAGAGCGTGTCATCACCTTGATAGGTGCCGCCGCTGGCTTCGCAGATCGACTGCGTGAGGCCTTCAGTGCAGCTACCGTCGCTAAGACAGCACGCGCCCGTCGGATCGTCGCCGACGCAGGCGTCTTCAACGTATTCGCCCGGGCTACCGACGTCGCCGCCAGTCGAGGTGACGCTATTGTTCAAGTCGCCGACGCTCGAAGCGATCCAGTTTTCGACATCGTCGTTACCCACTGCGATTAGGCAGGGGCGAGCACTGGTGCCTTGCGTGCGGAAGGTGCCGGGGAAGTTTTGATCGCCGTAGGTCAGGCGATCGACCAACGTACCCGATGCGTCATAGACATTGATCTGGTCATTGCGACCGAGGTTGTTACCGCCGGTCGTGCCGAGGCCGGTGACGACCTTCACCGTCGGGGCGATGCCCCATGCCGTGCGGAACGCGGTGGCGTCTAGCGCCTCCGTTACGATCGCCGACTCACCCACAGCAAGCGTACCCGCTGCGCCGAAGTCGAGACCCCCTGCAAACGAGTTGGAATCGTCGTTCGCGCGCCAGTTGCTGATGTCCACCGGCATTGCGTCGAAGTTGGTGATTTCGAAAAACTCACCGTCGCTACCGCTGTAGATGTATTCGGTAATGAGCACGTTTGCGCCACTGGGTTGCGGGCACATGGCCGTGCCACAATCCGAACCATCGCCTTGGTAAACACCACCGATGGCATCACAGAACGCTGCAGTGACCTGGTCGCCTTCGCTACATGCGCCTTGAGCACAGCAAGCGCCGGTCGGCAACATCGGCGACGTACAGTCGTCGATAACGAAGCTGCCCGGGTTACCCGTGTCGCCGTTCGCCGAAACGTAAGAACCTTGCGGATCGGCACCGGCCTGGCTCGCGCGCCATCCGCTCTGCATATCCATGCCGATGACGGTGTCGCAAGGCCAAGCGCTGACTTGCTGCGTGCGCGGAGCGCCGTTCATATCGCGATCGTCGTAGGTCAGGCGATCGACGAGGATGCCGCCATTGTCGTAGAGGTTGATCTGGTCGCCGCGACCGAGGTTGCCGCCGATGGGCTCACCGAGGTAGCCGATGACCTTAACGCCGGGGATATCCCAATCGAGCTTGAACTGGGCCGTATCACCTTGCGTTACGATGACGGACTCACCGGGAGCGACGATGCCGAATGCCGTTAGGTCGAACTCGCCGGAGATGTCGCCGCTGTCGCTGTAGCTAAAGCCGGTCATATCGACAGGCGTTGCGCCGAGGTTGGTGAATTCGATGAACTCGTCACCGTTGCCGCTGTACATGTATTCGGTGATGCGAATATCCGCGTTTGAAGCAACGCCGCAAACCGAGCACAACGCTTGGAACGCCAGCAAGTCATCGGTCGTGACGGTTTCCGACTCGACCATGTCCATCTCGGCCATCATCAAGACCTTTTGGAGTTCCGGGCCCTGTTGGTCGTACTGGTCGTACGTGCCGGTCGTACCTTCGATCTCCGTTTCGGTCGTATCGTTGAGATTGCGGCCCATGCGGTCGAGGATTAGTCGCTCGTCGATGTGATTGACGAAGCCATCGACGTTGAAGTCACCCGTCATGAATCGGAACTGTGCAATGCTGGATGCGGGCAGGTCGTTAAACGTACCCGGCGTGAGTGCAAAGCCGGCGACATTGAGGTCGGCCATCGGATAAACGCCATCGGTGTCACCGGTGCAGCCGGCATTGCCTGCGTCGTCGGGTTCCGGGTCGCAGCTACCGTCGAACTGCAAAGCGCTCAGGTCGGTGGGGGCCTTGGTTTGAATCAATCCGTCGGTATTGATTGTAGTGTTGTAGGTGTTGTAGTTAGGATCGATCGGCACCGAGCTGAGCATTTCGCCGTAGATGAATGATTCGTCGGCGATGTTGGTCGATTCGATATCGAAGGGGCTGCCCAAATTGCCTTCGGTGCGGTAACCACGGCGCGGGTTGTTGCAGTAGTAGCGGAGGCGGCTCACGGCGTCGGGGTTGAAGCCGGGCGTATCATTGATTTCGTTTTCACGATTACGCGTGTATTCAAGGCCGCCGCTGTTCGACCAAGCCACATCGTCGACCATTTGATAATGCTCGACCATCATGGCCGGTTCCTGATTGCCGGGGGTTTGAATGACATTCATCTCGAAGCCGAAGTCGACTTCGCCGTCGCTGTTGACGTCGTGGCGAACGTCTTTGCGGAAAGCATAGTTCGGGCCGTACACGCTCATGCCGCCCATGATGCTGTGGTCTTGGCGGCGACGAACGAGGACAAACGTCGGCGAGCCGTCGTTTTCCAAGTTGCCCGCCGTATCGATGGTGGGGATGTGCACCGCCGAGAAGCCCACCGAGTTCGCCATCGGATCGATGGTCAAATCGGTAAAGCTAAACGCGTCGTTGTAAATTACGAGAAAGCCGTTGGCACCGAGCGTGAGCCCGTCGAGGCTATAGGCTTCGTCGATTTCCGGCGGCTGTTCACCGGGATCGATCACACCGTTGTCGTTCGAATCGATACCGCCGGACATCAGCGCGACGGCGTAGCCGGTAAGGTCCATGCCGGGGCGACCGTAGAGTTCGATGTACTCGTTGGTTTCGTCGCCGCCACCTTCGGGGTTCTGATGAATTTCGTTGATAACGACCTGCGCCTGGGCTTGGCCAGTCGAAAAACAGACGCCTGCCATCAAAATGATGGCGTACCGATACCACGTTGACTTCATACTGCTTCTCTCCCAAGTTTCTGGATACGGATGATTGCTAACCGATCGCTACAACGCGATCGGCTTCTATTTCGGAGTCATGCCACGCGCATGATCCTTGATCTACGTTCGTGCGCTTACAAAAAAACGCAGCCGAAGACGACTGCGTTTTTGTTGCGTTTTATTCGTAAGCGAAGCGGTTAATCGACCGACGCCCCAATCGAAGGGCGCCGTCGAACACTTCATTACTCAAGTCTTTTTGACCGGCCGGCATCGTGGTCGGATCGACAGCAAACTCGCCATCACGGTCGAAGTCCTTAAAGAACCCGACGTGTCCGTCTGCGAAAACGATATTCGCGCGAACCTTTGCGTGATCTTTAAAGGGCACGTAACTGCCGCGACCGTGCGCCGGGCCGAAGTCTGCATAATTCTGCGTGCTGCAAGTTCCGGCAAACGGACCGTCAGTCATCGTCTTGACCGAGCGCTCGCCGAGTACCAAATCGTCGGTATCTGTGCGACCATCACCGAGTAGCGGGACGCGTGCGGTATCGACGTTTTTGAGTGAACTTAGGTTGAGCGCGCCGACGGTGTTCGCAAGGTTTTTCACATTGCTGCCGGTGCCCGGAATCCACTCCGTGCGGCCCATATACCACGACTGCGAGTAGTTCGTGTTGTAACCCTGAAGGACCAATTCGCGGGCCTGATCTTCATTGTACGTGTTGCCGCTGTTGCCCAGTTTCTGGTTGTAACGCGCCGGGTTTGAAGGACAGAGCGCTTCACCGGGATAAGCAATCTGGAGGTTAACCAAATCCGCAACCCAGCCGACTTGATCGACCGGGCCATCGCGACCGTTGCTGACTTCAGGGTCGAACGCACCGCTGCAGAGAAAGTCGTTGTTGCTCTGGGCGTAGCTAATCGCACCGATCCCGAACTGACTCAGATTCGCGCGGCACTTTGTCTCCTGACCGTATTCGCGCGCAGACGCAAGGGACGGTAACAAGATGGAGATAAGCAGCGCGATTATCGCGATGACGACGAGTATTTCTATAAGGGTGAAAGCGGGTCGAAGAAGGCGAGGTCGATTCATGTTCGTCACTTCGGCTCGTTGTCGAGGTAGGTGCTGGTTCGGTTACGACGAGAATCGTAGCCATTCATTTGCACGGCATTTAACCACGAGTATTCGATTCGGGAACATGTGAAAATCAATCTTCATCATTATTTAACATAAAGAAACAAAGCCGAATCTTCATTACCTCTTAACACAAATTGCCTTGTATGAGCGGGGTGCTCGGTTACCTTCCCCTCGCAGAGAAGAAGCCATCGGATTGAAACTGTTACAGTCCGATTGGAAGGTTAAAACGAAGCAATTTCGAAGGAGAAAGAAGCACATGAAGAAGTTCGCCCTTGCACTATCGTGCGTCGCGGCCTTGGCATTCACCGCCCAAGCGACGGTCGCTGCCCCGATGTTCCAGATCACCGAAGTGTTCGTCGGCCTTGATGGTCCGGATGGCACACCCGACTGGATCGAAGTCACCAACGTCGGCGACATGGCCGGTCAAACGGGTGGTCTCGTTTACGACGACGTCAGCGCCGACATCGGCGATGCGGGCACGTTGACCGACCTTAGTCTTGCCGCCGGCGCATCCGCCGTATTCTTGCTCGACAACGCTCCGGTCGATGATGTCACCTACTCGAACGACGAAGCCGGCGCATTGGCTGAGTTCGCGGCCATTTGGGGCGCGGGCATTACCGTTGGCTTCACCAACGGTGGTGGCGGTCTCGGTAACGGTGGTTCGGACGCGGCCAATATCGGCGAAGGCGACTTCTCCACAAATCTCAGTACGGCTGCTTACACCGGCCCGTTTGCCGGCCAACTTGCGACGATTGATTTCGTCTCGGGCTCGGAAACGTTGTCCGTCGTTGGTGTAAACGGTGCATACGAATCAAACCCGTTCTTCAACGATGATTTCGGCACCAGCCCTGACTTTTTGGTTACCCTCGTCGGTTCGCCCGGCGTGATCCCTGAGCCGGCCACGTTGAGCTTGCTCGGTCTCGGTGCCGTCGCATTGTTGCGTCGCCGCCGATAATCAGATTCTGAATCGCCGACTGCATATGTCGGCATGCAAAACTGGAAAGAAGCATTAGAAGCAAAGAGGCCGCATCGCGCAACGCGAGCGGCCTCTTTTTTTGTTCCGAAGTTAGTTGTCTTGGTGTGCTGCCTGGAATTTTTTTGTCGATGTGTTTGACAAGGCGGTAACGTACTCGCTATTCTCTTTCAACATGACGCAACGCAACTTCTCCAACTGCACTTGGTGGTGGCCCACGGACATAGACGCCGGCGGGTGAGTTTTGCGCTGTTTTTGAACTTCGTACTTTCT
>JAUIHO010000285.1 GCA_030432035.1 Phycisphaerae bacterium | reverse complement strand
ATTTTCTGCACCGTCCTACTGCGGCGCTATCAAAAGAAGGGACGCGGCACGCACCTGCTTTGGTGGGCGGCGGGCGTGTTTTTCTACGGTGTCGGCACGGCGTTGGAAGCGACGGTCACGCTGGCGGGTAACTCGGTGTTGCTGAACAAGGCGTGGTATATCGCGGGAGCGCTGTTGGGCGGCTACCCGTTGGCGCAGGGCACGGTGTATTTGTTATTGCGGCGGCGCACGGCGAATGTGTTGTCGATGATCAGCGTGCCGGTGATTGTGGTCGTCGCGATTTTCGTCATCTTGTCGCCGGTCAACCTCGATAAGCTCGAACCGCATCGCCCCGGTGGCGATGTGTTGGTGTGGTATAACGTGCGCCTGTTTACGCCGGTGATTAACATCTATGCGATGCTTTTTCTATTTGGCGGCGCGGTTCTTTCTGCTATTCGTTTCGGAAAACATGCCGCGACCCGGCATCGTGCGATTGGAAACTGGTTCATAGCCGTCGGTGCTTTGTTGCCCGCGATCGGCGGCAGCATGGCCAAGGCGGGCATGGTCGAAGGGCTTTACGTCGGCGAGTTCGTTGGCTTGATTTTGATTTGGATTGGTTACGCGTATTGCGTGCAGAAGCGCAGCGCGGCAAGCTGGTCGGACGAAGGCGATTCGGCGGCAAACATCGACGCAGGCGTTGCGGCGTAACGCAACAGAGCCGCGTGCTGTGCACACATGAACCTGAAATAAAACACTACTCTTGGAGTTGGCATGAATAAGGCAAGCATCAACGGTATCGACCTCGCCTACGAAGATCGCGGTAGCGGCGATCCCATCCTCTGTATCCACGGCTTTCCACTGTCGCACGCGCTCTGGCTGCCGGCGGCGGAATCGTTGGGCGATCGCTATCGATTCATCATGCCCGATTTGCGTGGCATGGGCCAAAGCGGCGTGACCGACGAAGCGAGCATGCAGATCTATGCCGAAGACTTAGCGGCGCTGCTCGACCGATTGAAGATCGATGGCCCCGTTACGGTCATGGGCCTATCGATGGGCGGTTACGTGGCGTTTGAGTTTGTGCGACGCTTTCAGCAGCGCGTGTCGAAGCTGGTATTGGTCGACACCCAGGCAGGTGCCGATGCCGATGAAAAGAAGCAGGAACGCGCGACGGTTGCCCAGAAGGTGTTGAGCGAAGGTGTTTACGTCGTTGCGGACGGCATGTTGCCGAAGCTGTTTGCAAAGGACGCAGATACGGAGTTGCTCGACCGATGGCATGCAATACTTAGTGCGACCGAAGCGCGCGGTGTGGCGGCTGCGTTGCATGCGATGGCGGCACGACCGGATTCACGCGAATCGTTCGGCGATATTCGGGTACCGACGCTTGTCGTCGTTGGCGAAGAAGACGCCATCACGCCGCCGGAGTTATCGAAGGAAATGGCGACAGGGATCGACGGCGCGCGACTTGAGATCGTGCCCGGCGCCGGCCATATGGTGCCGGTGGAAGCGCCTGCGGTGTTTAATGACATATTGGCGGATTTTTTGGGGTGATTCGAAACGACTGAGCCCGTCCGTCCTTGATCCATCGCAGTAAGTAAAACGAAAAAGTCGCGGCCATAAGACTGCGACTTTTTTGTTTGAAACGGTGATGTTGGATGCAAAGAAAAACGCCGCGTGCGCGACACCCTGCGCTTTGCGTCACGCTACGACTTGTCCGAACGATCTTCCAACTCCATCCGTCGCAGCCGATACGACATATCTTCCATGATCGCGCGGTTGGCGTTGATCAAGTCGGCGACGATGCCGGTGAGGAACATCTGAAAGCCCGCTAGCAACAGAATCGCCGCGAGGATGAGCGACTGCACATGCTCGTTGGGCAGGCTGCCGGCAGCGATCCATAGATACACAAACCGCAGGCCGATGATAAAGCCCACGCCGAAGGTGATCGCGCCCGCCGTGCTGAAGATCTTCATCGCGCGATACGACGAGTACACGCGCAGCATGATGCCGATGGAACGCGTGATAAACACGCCGATGTTCGAGAACAAGCGCGACTCGCGCAGCTTTTCATTCGTGCGAATCGGAACGCTGACCGTCACGATGCGCTTGCGACCGGCCTGAATCACGTGGTCCACGGTATGGTCAAAGTCGGTCGAAATCGCCACGCTCATGGCGGCTTGGCGCGTGTACGCTTTGAAACCGCTGGCGACGTCAGGCACTTCGAGATTGGCGAGCCGACTCACCACGCGGCTGCCGGTTTTCTGCAACAGCTTCTTAACAGGTGAGAAGTGTGCGACCTTATGCGGCTCGCGATCACCAATCACAAGGTCGGCGCGGCCTTCGATAATCGGCTTACACAACGTGGGAATATCGCCGCCAAAGTATTGATTGTCGCCGTCGGTGTTGATGATGATGTCGGCACCATGCCGCAGGCAGTAATCCATCCCCGCCGCAAAGGCATGGCCGAGGCCGCGATTGCCGGTGAAGCTGATGATGTGGTCGGCGCCGTTGGCCTTGGCAACTTCGACTGTGCGGTCGGTGCAGCCGTCGTCGATGATGACGACCTCGACGACATCGATGCCGGGGATATCGCGCGGGATATCCTGCAGCGTCGCAGGCAAGGTGCCTTCTTCATTCAAACATGGGATTTGAATCATCAGCTTCATGGTCGATCCTTCATGCGTGGAGCTGAGTGACGAGGTTGGGTTTATCGTTCCGTCTATCCAATTCGTTTCGCGCCTTGGCTACATGCCGACCTTAAAGGGTCGGCATGGTACCCGCATCGTCGCGTTATCAGCATTGCCGACGGCGATCTTGCATCGGCTCGTCTTACGTTGCCGGCACCGACGCTCCATCATCCGCCGCTTCGTTGCGACGCCAGCGCGCAATTTCGGCGTCGTCGGGCCGAAGTGCCATAATACGGTCCAATATATGATCGGCCACTTCCCGGGCCGCCTCGCGGTCCTTTTCTCGGCCTTTCCACGGCGAAAGGTCGATCGGTTCCCCCCAAATCACGGTCGCTCGATGCGTAAACCAGAAAAACGGGGCGATCACCTTATCGCTGTATTTCAGCCCGTGAATGTAGGCAGGAATGACCGGCACACCGCTACGCAGGGCGAGCAAACCGGCCCCGCCGCGCGCTTCGGAGGCTCCTTCCGGGTCGCGAATGCCGCCCTGTGGAAAGATGCCGAGCAGCTTGCCATCTTTAAGATGTCGCATCGCAGTCTTAACCGAGGCCGTGTCTTGCCCGCTGCGGGTGACGGGAATGCAATCGATCGATCGGCAGAGCCAATTGAAAATCGGGATGGTGTACATCTCCTTGGCGATCATGAAACCGATCACGCGGTTAGGCGTGGTCGAGGTGAGCACAAACGGATCGAGCGACGACGTGTGATTGGCGACGACGATGGCCGGACCGTGAGCGGGAAGCGTGCAGAGGCCCTTGCGCTTCGTTCGCGCGACGAACCACGCGTAGAAGTCGTTGAGATTTTTCCAAAACGTGAGCGCCGTTCCGAACCGTCCGCGACGTAGGCGGATGATCGTCGCGACCAGACCGGTGACGACGAGACCGACGGAGATGCCGGCCATGATGGCAGGCACGTAGCGGTCGATGTTTTGCCAATCGGGAATACCAAGGAGGCCAGTGGCGAGTAGGAAGCCAAAGATGGAAAGCAAATCGTTGACGCCGAAGACACGCCCACGGATATAGTTGGGCACCGTATGTTGCAATAGCGCATTGATGCTGACTTGTATGCCGGAGCCAAAGAAACCGATCATCACGAGGCCAGCCATGGCGAAGAACTCGGGCAGGCGAAAGACAATCGCCGCCGTCATAAAAAGACCGGCCAAGCCCGTTAACTTTAAACACCAGCACACGGCGATGTTGCTGCGTAGCGATTCGCCGAGAATGGTGAGGGCAACGGCGCCGAGGATCATGCCGACACCCATCAATCCCTGATAGATTCCGATGTCGCCATAGCTGCCGCCGAAGACGTCTTTCACAACTGCGGGGATGATGCTGCGCACACCGGCGGCGGCGGCCCAGAAGACGGCCGACATCAACATGAGTTCTAACACGCGGTGATGTCGATTGACGTAACTAAAGCCTTGGGCGACGGCACTAAGCCCGTGAGGGGCTTTCTTAGGTGAGGCATCGCGCGGCGGGAAGATAAAGAAAATGAGCGCGGCGCTCAGCAAGAACGTCAGCGCGTCGAGTTGAAAGATCGTGTTGATCTTGATGGTCCCGTCGACCACATGATCGACGAGCCAGCCACCAAGCAGTGCCGAGGCAATTGTCGCGATCATACCGAGGCCGGCCGTCAGCGCGTTGGCGGAAACGAATTGTTCGTCACGAATCAGCGTGGGTAACAGTGACAAGCGCGCTGGCGAAAAAATAGCGGCAAAGGTGCCGATGAGAAACAACGGTGTAATTGCAACGAGAACGCCGATCGGGGCGTCTGCGCTCGCTTCGGGATGCCACCACCCTTGCAATGTGTACAAGAGGAACAGCATCGCGATCATGATGCCCGCGCGGATAACATCTACGCTAAACATGACCCATTTACGCGGGAGTATGTCGGCGAGCCAACCGGCAAAGGGGCCAAAGAAAAAGAACGGTGCCATAAACGCGAAGCCCATGAGCGCTTGGCGACGCGTCGTATCGTCGGCTTCCAATGCATCCTGCATCTTCAGCAGGCCGATCTCGGAAAGGTGATCGCCCAGCGCCGAGATGCCGTACGCCGCCCATAGCAATAGGAAGTTGCGGTTAACAAACAGATTGGCTGGCTTGCGCGCGTCTTGCATGGCAGTGGGCTTCCAATGCTCCGGGACCGTCGGGCTTCATGGGTGGCGATATGCAAACGGGAGCGGGGTGAAAAGTCAAAACGTCAAAAAGCCAGAACGTCTAAACATCCGAACGCCGGGCGTTTCGTTCGCTTCTTACAAGTCCATTGGCAAAACGAGTCTTTGCGGCATCGCCGATTCGACGGAGAATTCGTTACGGCAATGCCGTCATTTTCGCGAATACAGGACCGTCGCGTTGGTGAAGTCATGCGAGACGTTGCTTTAGCCAATGTTTCTTTTTGCTTGTTCACTAGGAGTTCAAACGAGAGAGTGGGGATAGTGCAACGTCAATAAGTGTAAATGGGGGGCGGCGGAACTGTTGGTGAGGGGCGGGCTGGTTCTCGTGGGCGTGAATTAGGCTTGCTTACGGTTGCGAGCGACCGTCGCGAGCGAGGGTTGCGCTGTGGCACCGGCTATTAGCCGGTGCACGGTGACAAATCATTCGGGGCGTGTCGTCATTCGTGAATTGGCCTAATCCCCCATCCCCTGAGCGGCAGGGCGCCTGGTAATTTGAAA
>JAUIHO010000284.1 GCA_030432035.1 Phycisphaerae bacterium | reverse complement strand
GGACAGCCGCGCCGAGCATCGAAAGCTTCGATGTTTACTTCGGCACCGACCCGGTTGAAGTAACGTCCGCCGAAGATACGAGCGGAAGCTTCCGTGGCAACCAGACCACCACGACGTTTGACCCGGCCAACGTGATTGGCGCAACCGAATACTTCTGGCGCATCGATACCGTCGGCCCCGGCGGCACGACCAAGGGCGATGTGTTCAGCTTTACCACGAACGATCAGCCCGGTCAGGTCACCGGCCCGTTCACGCCCGCTCAAAACGCAACGACTGTCGATATCGAAACCGACTTGGTATGGAGCGCGGGCGGCGGCTTGACCACGACGTTCACCATTTACCTGAGCACCAATGTCAACGCCGTCACCAACGGTCAAGCATCGGCATTGCTGCAAACGCAAGACGCCGGCTCCACGATGGTCGATGGCGAAAGCAACACGGCACTCAATCCGAACACGACCTACTTCTGGCGTGTCGATGCCAATGGCCCCGGCGGCACCACCGCTGGCCCTGTGCTGAGCTTCACGACCGGCAGCGTGCCGGCAGAAGCTGACGCACCGAATCCGGCGATTGGCGAGCTGGGGGTTGCGCTGACACCTACATTGAGCTGGCAAGCATCTGCAGGCGCAACAGCGTACGACGTTTACCTCGGCACCAACCAGAGCAACGTCGCCGGCGCAAATCAGCAGAACGCACAGTTCCGCGGCACGGTGAACGTACCGATGTTTGTGCCCGCAACACTGTTGGGTAACACGCAGTACTTCTGGCGCATCGATGCGAAGGGACCGGGTGGCGTTGCCACCGGAACCGTGTGGAACTTCACGACTGCACCGGCCAAGGCGACGGCACCGATGCCGGCAAACAACGCGTTGAACGTTGGATTGGACGTGTCGCTGTCATGGACTGCTGGCGCGGGGGCGACGTCGCACGATGTGTACCTCGGCACCGACATGTTGACTGTCACCAACGCCACCGACGCCGATGCGGAGTTCCAGATCAACCAAGTTGGCACGACCTTTATGCCGATGGACGATCTCGCCGGTAACACGCAATACTTCTGGCGTATCGACGAAGTCAATGACGACGGCGTCACCAAGGGCACCATTTGGACCTTCACCACCGGCGCGGGGCAGGCTACCGAAGTTAGCCCTGTGGATGGTGCAACGCTCACTGCTCTCATGCCGACGCTGGTTTGGACGGCGGGCGATGGTGCCGCGATGCACGACATTTACCTCGGCACCGACGAGAACGCCGTGATGAGCGCGACGCGCGGTAGCCCGCAGTTCCAGGCAACGCAGTTGCTCGGCGATGAAGACTTCGTCGTACCAGTTCGCTTGCCCGGATCGACGACGCACTTCTGGCGCATCGACTCGGTGACGGCAACCGGCACCACGCAAGGTGAGGTATGGCAGTTCCGCACGCGGCCCGGTCGCGCGACGAACCCAATGCCGGCGAACTTCGCCACGGATGTGTTGGTGACGACGCTCTTGATGTGGACCGGTGACGCGGAAGCGTTGCGATTCGAGGTATACTTCGGCACGAGCATGGCAAACGTGAGTGCGGCTGAAATCGGCAGCGTACCCGGCGGCGTGACGCTCATCGAAACCGACGAAACGACAGCAGACACGCCGGGACTGTCCGTCGACACGACATACTTCTGGCGTGTGGACACGGTCGCCGGCGATGATGCAACCCGAACGCGCGGGTCGATTTGGCGATTCACTACGCAGTCGGCGGTACTACCGACACAGGCGTCGGGACCGTCACCGATCAATGGCGCTATAAACGTAGGCGTGGATATGAACCTATCTTGGTCATCTGCGGCGAATACCGTCAGCTACGATGTGTACTTTGGGACTGACCAAACGGCTGTTACCAATGCCACGGATGCCGACCCACAGTTCCAGGGCAACCAGCTGGCAGTATCGTTTGATCCTGGCACGATGGCCGAAGACACGACGTACTACTGGCGCATCGACACGGTGAATGCCAACGGAACCACGACGGGCGTGGTGTGGAGCTTCACGACGGAACTGCCGTAGGTTCGATCAATTGATCGTTGACTGAGATAATCCGACCTTCCCTTTTGAGGCAAGAGCTTTTGGGGCGTCGCGCGCAAGTGACGACGCCCGAGAGCGACTTGCCTCTTTTTTTTGCGCTATCCGATTCGCAGATCGTCGAATGATCGAAACGCTCGCTTGTTATCGATCGGCAAGGCGAAGATTCGATATGACGTGCCGCGAGGCCACACCGACAGAGCTGCGGCCTGTGGCCGCATAGGATTGCGATCCAAAAATAAGGCACCATCGAATGAAGCGTCGCATTATGGTAAATTCGTCCTATGCAAAGTGGCCGGAATCCAACCAGGGGTAACCGCAACATCGGTACTTCCAAGCAGGGGCATGGAGGGGACAATCGCCAGCGCATCGCCGAACCGCACTCGAAGCACGGCCCCACGCCATGCTATTTTGAGCGGCTGGACTCGTCCGACGAGGTTGCCATCACCGTTGGCCGACGCGAGTTTCGATTGATCGTAGAGCATACGCGCGACGACGCGGTTCATGCCGTCACGATTGACGATTTAGTGCGGGTGCTGGGATGGCTGCCAAATGCCGACATCACCGGCATCGGTACACTCTTATTAAGACAACCCAAGCGTCGAGAAGAAATGTTGCGACCGGTTTGGGGACGCATCGTCTTCGACGGCATTATGCCCAACTATCGCGGGCCGGTGTTGATGTTAGAGGCCATCACTTTGGGCTCAATATGGAAATGGAGCCATCATCTTAAGCCCGACGACCAGCGCGAATTGCAGCGCTACCGAGATTTAGGTTTCGATGTTCGGCAAACCAAACGCGACTTCGAGATTCACCCCACCCTTAGTGCGGTACGTGCGATGCAACTTTACCACACGGTGCCACACGAAATCGGCCATTGGGTGCAGTACCGATCCCTCGGCCCGGAACGCTTTGAACAAACATCGCACCAAGAGCGCGAAGATTTTGCTCATCGATACGCCGACAAGTTTCGAAACGAGGCCCGCGCCGTTGGCCACTTGCCTTTTGAGCGTTTGATATCCGAAGCCCGACTGAATCGCCACGGCTTGCGCAGCGCGGATTTCATTTAATAGATTCTACTCATTAATAACGCCGCCTTACAAACATCTACACACCACATGCAATCGAGACTCAATCCGCCGGAATAAACTCACGGTGCGGCAGGCTTGTTGCTCGCCGTCTCCAAACCTGCCCCCAATGGGGGTGGAGTGGTAACAGCGTGGCTCATCGGCTTGGCGATGGGGACTCGATGGCTAACGATCGATGTAGTGTTGGCTGGTCGCTGATCGTCGCTTCCTTGCTCCACGGTGGAGCGGCCACGCTTACTTTTCCCGATAGGATTCAACGGGGCGTTGCACCCCACCATGTCGGGGATACGGGCTTTACCGAACGCATTTCATATTGAGGGAGTAGATAGAAGCTCGCACACGTATCCCATCGTCCGTCCCGGACGAATAGGTCGCGCGCGCCATCGTTGCCACACCCTTGAAAAGGGTGGGCTATTTTCAATTGATCCCTACCGGGATCGAATGCACCTGCGCCACCGCTACAACAGCGCCATCGAAATAAAACAATGACCGACCAGCGAGGCATCTAGTTTCATCACCGGTAAGATACCAACGATGAAAACCGACTCGATAACGCTTATCGTTCATGACGAGGAGAACGATGCCCAGCTAAATGCTTGGGAAGCCGAGTGCATGGCAGTTGTCGACCGTCATTACGTGATGAAGAAATGGGAAATCCCACATCGATATGATCTGAGGATTCTGGAGGCACTTGCTTGGCTGCAGTATGAAGGAGTGGTGTCGGTAGACCCTTGTGGAGATTTAAACTTTCAACGCGGCGCGCTCGTCATAGTTGGGCGGGTCCTAAAACATCACTTTAGATGTGTATGGGTCATCCAAGATGACGGAACGCGGCGCGATTACGCTTTATGCCATCCGGCATTTCCGACTCCCTTGATTCTGAATCGTGTTCACGACTATTTGCATGACGACCGTGCTGAAGTGGAAAGCGAAGACACTCGCGATATCGCAAATTTTTCGCCATCGACAAACGCGCAAGATTTCCTTATCGAAACACTTCGACGGCGAATCAAGTTCTATGAGTCGGGCAAATCACCCAAGACGCCGATCGAGATCTGGCACACCTATTGGGATTTCAGCCTACCGTTTCGATTCGAGCCATCGCAGCTCACTCGATAGAGCAATCCCTACCGGGATCGAATGCCCTACCGTGGCCCCGCCGCTTTCACTTCGTCTGTCGCCGTTGCAAACTTCTTGAAGTTCTCTTTAAACAAACCCGCCAAGTGTTGGGCGGCCTTGTCGTAGGCACCGCGATCTTTCCACGTTTGCCAGGGCAATAACAACTTCTCATCCACGCCCGCTACGCGTTTGGGCATACGCAGGCCGAAGACCGGATCGGTCTCGGTGTTGACGCCGCGGAGCGCGCCGACGAGGGCTGCCGAGACCATGGCGCGCGTCGACGGTAGGTCGATGCGCGAACCCACCCCGAAGCCGCCGCCCTGCCAGCCCGTGTTAATCAGATAACATTGCGAGCCGTGTTGTTCGATCTTGGCGGCTAGCATGTTGGCGTATTCCATCGGGTCGCGCGGTAGGAACGGTTCGCCGAAGCCCGTGCTAAACGTGGCCTGCGGCTCGGTCACGCCCGCTTCGGTGCCGGCGACCTTGGCGGTGTACCCACTGAGGAAGTGATACATCGCCTGTTGCGGCGTGAGCAACGAAATCGGCGGCAACACACCGAAGGCGTCGCACGTCAGAAACACGACGGCCGTTGGGTGCGCATCGGCGCGGCCGGCTTCGATAGCATTATCGATGAAATCGAGCGGATAGGCCGCGCGTGTGTTTTCGGTATATCGACTGCTGTCGAAATTGGTAATGCGCGTGTCAGGATCGACTTCGACGTTTTCCACCACGCAACCAAAGCGTAGCGCCTTATAAATCTGCGGCTCGTTCTTTTCGCTGAGGCGAATGCACTTGGCGTAACAACCGCCCTCAAAGTTAAACACGCCTTTATCCGACCAACCGTGCTCGTCGTCGCCGATTAGCCGACGATCCGGGTCGGCGCTAAGCGTCGTCTTGCCCGTACCCGATAGACCGAAGAACAACGCCACGTCGCCGTGCGGGCCGACGTTGGCTGAACAGTGCATCGGAAAAACGCCCTTTGCCGGCAGGGCGAAGTTCATCACCGTGAAGATCGATTTCTTAATCTCACCCGCATAGGCCGTGCCGCCGATCACGATGGTCTTGCGTGCGAAGTCGGCC
>JAUIHO010000283.1 GCA_030432035.1 Phycisphaerae bacterium | reverse complement strand
ACGGCTACGATGGTTTCGCTATCGGAACTCGACGATGACGAGACGACCACGGCTTGTGGTGCAGACGATCTAGGCTGAACCGGGGCAAGCGCCAACAGAACGCCACCGAGAAAAAGCAAGCCCAATACTGTCGCAATTAGGGTCGTTATGCCGCCACGTTTGCGGGCTCCCATTGCAGCAGAAAAGGCAACCACCACAACGACAACAACCAATAGCAGAAGAATCGGTCCGAGTGCGATGAATGTCATGAATACACTCCCTGCATTGCAGCGGCGGCCGTCCCCACGCCGGACGGATTGCCCGTCAAAATACGTTCGAGATCATCCAGCTCATCGGCGAGTTGCCGTCGTTGCTTCGAGTTCGGCTTGCTCAGCGACATCTCCAAGTCGAGTACGCATCGCACCATCACGCCGCCATTTGAATCGGGAAACGCCGCGACGTTCAATCGCGTCTGCCAACGGCGCACGTCGCTGTTAAACAACTGCCCCATCCATGCGCCGCGCACGAATCGCCAGTACATATCCCCCGCTTCTTTCGGGTAATAGTCGTACATGGCGGCGAAGCGCTTGATCAAACCAGTCAGATCGATGCGGTCATCGAGCCGCAACTCGCGCGTCATGGGAATTGTTAGGTCGCGCGGATCGACTTTGCGCTTGCGATAAATGATCGATGCGATGAATAAACCGATCGTCGTAACGCCCATGGGAATCATGACGGCGGGAAACGCTTCGTCGTAATCGTGTTCGCTCACCGAAATCAGCAGAATCGGAATCATGGCAATCGTCAGACCGAACAACCACTTTGCGCCGGTCATCAGGTCTTTCGCCAGCTTTTGACGATTCTGCTCGGCGTTGCCGATGGCCTTATCCACATTGCTCTCCGGCGGGTGGTAATCGGGCACCGGTATCAGCCAAACGGCGACAGTCGTTAAGCCGCCGATGATGATGGCAATGATGCACGCGACCTTACCGTCATCCGGCATGTCGAATTCGTCCGACAATCCATACGCCGTTCCGCACGCGCCGCAGACGGCCGTTGACCCGAAGAAGATCGCTTTGCGAAACACACCGCGCCATAGACCACGCTCGTATCGCGGAATGGCACAGGTCAGGCACAACAGAAACAGGTTGGCAAAAACCACTCCCGCGACCATTGCCCCGGCCCAATCGTCCTTGTCGCGCCAGTCCCAATCCATGAGGTTCGGCACGATGAATGCAATCAACATGGCGACGAGCGAACCGAACGCGCCCAGCGACCATGCAAACCGCGCCGCCGGCGAGCGCTCGTACAATGGCGATCCATTTTGCTGCGAACGAGGCGGCTGATAGGCATTCTGTCGATGATCGCGATCGCTAGCACCGCGGTCATAGCCCGCGTTTACCGGCCCGCGTTCGATGCCGACGTGGGACGAATCATCATCGAATGCGCCCGCCGTTCCGAAGGCCGCCGCGACCGTGGAATCCGGCTCTTCGCCTTCGTCCAATGGAATCATGACCGGCCACAGGCGCGAAAGGATTTGCACGCTGACCGATGCGGCAGCAACGACCGACGCGATGATAATCGGTTCATAGAAATCAAAGATGTTGCCGAGAATGAACGCCAGCAGGCCGGACGTAAACGCGAGTTGTACAGAGACTTCGCCGGCTTTACCTTCGCGTATACGTTTGCCCCAATCGCAGAGAATCGCACATCCCGCCAACACGAGAAACGCATTTTCAAACTCGTACTGGTGTTGCGCGCGTGAAATCAACAACGGCATCGCCACGGCCCCTGCGGCCATAAACTTCGGCCACCAGTTGCCCGGTTCGGCGCCTTTGCGATACACGAGCCAAAAACACACGTAAACCGCCGCCGTCATAAGAAGCGACAAGCCGAACGAACCCGCGAAATGCTCCGGGTTTCCGGGAGCCGCCAACGCCGTCGCCGTTACCGTGAAACCGGCACAAGCGAACACGCTCAGGCCGATCGCTCTGAAGATATCCATCCCCGAACCGAGGAACATGACCTTGGCAGGCAACTTCGGCGAACTCGCTGCGGGCGGCATCTGCGGCGGGACGCGACCCACGCCGCGATCGTCCGCACGAATCACGGGCGGTGGCGGCGGCGGCACGGGGCCGGGAGGCTGTCCGATGTTGCTGCTGCCCGTACCGAACGCCGCGATCGTTTCCGCGGCTGGGCCGACGGGTTGCAACCGTTGCGCGGCGCGCTCGGCGCGGACCGACAGGCTCTGCGGTTGAAACGCCGCGACCGACTTACTGATGTCGTCTTCGCTAAACAAGTCCGCGACCAAATCGTTAACCGTGGCGTAGCGATCTTTCGGATCCTTGGCGAGCGCCTTGCGAATCACGTGGGGAAACGGCGCGGGCAGTTCGTCCACTTCGGGTTGCGCCGTCAGGTGCTTCATCAGCACTTCGCCCATCGACGAGCCGCTAAACGGCACCTTGCCCATGAGCATTTCGTAGAGAATCACGCCCAGCGCATAGACGTCGATCGTTCGATCGTAGTTGCCGCTGCCGACTTCGGGGGCCATGTAATGCACCGTGCCGACAGAGACGGTTTGGCCCGAGTGCTGGCTTGCCGCCATGATCTTGGCGAGACCGTAATCGCCGATCTTCACGTAGCCATCTTCATAGAAAATGTTGCCCGGCTTGACGTCGCGATGCACGATGCCGCGGTCGTGTAAGTAGGCGAGGCCCTTGGCGATTTCGCGCGTGAAGTACGCGGCTTTCTGCGGCCCTAGCCCATCGGGAGAATCGGTCATTAACTCGCGCAACGACGGCCCGTTTACGAATTCCATAATCACGAAGAACTCGCCTTCGCGCGTTTCTTTCACGTCATGAATCGCGACGAGGTGCGGGCTCTTCAAATTGAGCACGGGCGTCGTGCCGCGCAGTTCGACCTGCGGGTTCTCGCGCAGGTGCTTCAGCGCGACTTCCTTACCGCCGTCGCTGGTGGCGTAATAGACCTCACCGAACCCGCCGCGACCGACGCCGCGTTGAATCGTGTACCCGGGTAAGGGTCGATCGCCTTGTTGATATCGAAAAGACATCGTTTGCCTCAGTTCAAGCTAGATTCGCTCGTTCTCACCCATATCGACGACTGTCGATTTACTCAAACGACTTGTATCGTCCTACGCTTCGCTGACGCGCAAGCTCAACTCGCCGATTCGCACCGGCTCGCCGATTTGTATCTTCCGCCCGGCACCGCGCATCGGCTTGATAAACAATCCGTCCTCGCGCTGCACCAACACGCAGCCGCCCATTGTCGCGGGCAGCCGCACGTGACACTCACGGGTGTTACCCAACAACAACGGCCCCGCCCACAGCAAAATCGACCGACATTCCGTCGGGAGCCGCACGCCTTCGCCCAACTCAAGTTGCGCCGTTTGGCTCTTCAAACTCGGCTTGCGGAACGTGAGGCGGATGCGCTTGCTCAACCGCAGGCGGTCGCCGTCTTGCAACAGTGCATGCTCGGACTTGTCGTTACCGAGTTCCACACCGCGCTGCGAGACCATGAAATAATCTTCGCCGGCGCGAATGACCTCGGCATGTCGTTCGGACAGGTCACTAACGAGCTGCACATCGGCCGTGGCACCGGGGCCGGAGCGACCGATGCCGATGCGATCCTTCGTTAACAATAGAAAGCTACCGACGCCGTCCACGCGCATGATCAGTCGCGACGGCACGCCCTTTTTGTTCGGCTTTGCATCGACCGGCGAACGCGGCAGAATCGGCGGCGGACCGTCGCTGATGCGTTGCTTGCGTTGCCCCGCGTCGAGCGTGTCATCGATCGGTCGTCGCCCTTCGGGAGTGCGTTCGCGACGAAAGTTTCCGATCAACATGCCCAGCGGACCTTGCAGCAAGGCGCGGCGTTGTGTTTCGATCGTGCGCACCTGATCGCGAATCGTCTTGGCCCACGGCGTTTTGATGCCGAGCGCATCGAGACGACCGAGCAGGATGTCTGCATTATCGAAATTTTCATTGCGCAGCGCGTCGGCGATCTCGCGTGCAACACGCAACGCATCGCTCAGCGCTTCGCGGCGATCATCGTACTTGCCCAATTCGCCGAGTTCGACCAAGGCGCTTTCCGCATCGTCCACGCGCCCGGCGGCGAAATCCTTCTCCGCAATCTTCACAACTTCGCTCACGGTCTTGTCGATCAGGTCATTCAAACCGTCGAGCCGCGCGTCGAGTTGCTTTGCTTCTTGTAGGTCGCGCACGGCTTCGGTGGGTCGGCCCTTCTTCAGCGATGCCCGCGCGGCGCCCATCAGGCGCGTCGCCCGTGACCCGCGGCGGTCGATTTCGTCTTCGATGTGTTCGCGTTCGGGCGAGTGCACATCCAACGCTTCGACGGCTGCCGCCGCGCCGTGCAAACTGCCGGCTTCCATTCGTCGCCTAGCTTCGGCCGCGGCTTCTTTCGTGCGAGCCGCTTCGACGCGATCGTGTGTCATGGCATCCTCGGCGCGTTCGATCCACTGTTGCGGGCGGTCGGCCGTCGGATTGAGCATGCCTGCCCGTGCGAAGTCTCCCCGCGCCGCCTCGAACGCGCGATCCAACATGCGTTCCTGGCCGCGATCGAGATACGCCTCGGACAGTTGCTCGCGCAGGTCGAGCACCTGGCGGTTTTCCGACAAATCGGGTGCCCGCAACGCCTCGAAAGCGTCGTCGAGCCGACCCTCGGCCAGTGCCTCCTGAGCGGCACGAATGCGAACTTGGTTCAAGCGACCAAACATGGGAAGAGCAACCTCCGAAATCGGCGGACCGAACCACTGCCGGGCCGCCCGTCGAGCTAAGCTCTTTAATTTTAATGACTTCCGACGTTTCAGGCACGGTCAACGCCGCGTTCAAACACCGGTTTTCAACCTGATATTGGGAGGTGAGGCGTCAATATTCGCCGCGCCGCGCGAGAATTCCGGGCGATTATGCGACCCATCGGGAAAATCTGGCTTGGTCAGCTAACCACGCTGTCCGTGGCGTGTCTGAATGAGGCGTGGGAATCGTCTGCGCGACAGACGATGGTTACGATACGAAATTGAAAATCCCGTTTCGCTGAGACTTTGAGGGAGATCAAGATATGAAGCGAAGATTCACCGCAGCGTTGTTACTCGTCGGCCTGCTCACTGGCACCGGATTGTCCACCGGCTGTGGCGGGACGGTGGTGGTCGGCGGCCCGGGTGAGGAGTATTTCCTCGACTTTGACGTCGCGCCCGATCCGTACGTCCGACCGTTCATCTTCGACTTCTTATATTTCCGCGACTACGACGATGACGACTTGGAAGATTTCTTCGACGACCTCGAAGATATTTTCGACGACTAAGCACCAAGCACATTCGTTACAAAAACAAACGCCTTTCCCATATTCGTTTTGAACATGGG
>JAUIHO010000282.1 GCA_030432035.1 Phycisphaerae bacterium | reverse complement strand
TTGCGATCTGGAAGCCGGGCTGTGCCACTGGTTGGTAACCCGTGTGTTCTGCGCTGTGGCACCGGTTTGCAACCGGTGTCTGCCTCCGCCGACACGTATCCGCACGACGTAACATATGCCGCTGTTTAACCAATTTTAATCCCCACTACCCGCAATATTCGCGTCGATCCCACCGTTTGGCTTATGATTTCCGACGGAGCAATCTAACGAAATCAAACGTCCAACCGGGAGATCATCGATGTCATTGCGACGACGCATTATCACTTGTTTATGCACCGCCTTTATTGCGACGGCTGTCGTGCATGCCGAAGAAGCCGAACAAAGCTGGCCGCGCTGGCGCGGGCCGCACGACACGGGCACGGCCCCCAAAGCCAAACCACCGACCGAGTGGAGCGAATCCAAGAACGTGAAGTGGAAAGTGGCCGTCCCCGGCAGTTCGCACGCTACGCCCATCATTTGGGGCGATCGTGTCTTCATTCAAACCGCGATCGAAGTGAAGGCGCAGAACGAAGAGAAGGCAGTGCCGCAATCGGTCCGCGGTAATGGCATGTCGAGCGACGCCGTCTTTGCCTCAATGCAGCCCGAAGATCGACCGCGCGGACGACGGGGTCGCGGCGGGCGTGGTCGTCGCCCCGGTGGCCGAGGCGGTCGAGGTCGGCGCGCCGCACCGACGGCGACGTATAAGTTTGATATCCTCGCGCTCGATCGCGCTACCGGCAAAACGCTCTGGCAAACGACCTGCGCCGAAGAAGTACCACACGAATCGTTGCACCGCGATAGCACGCAGGCTTCCAACTCACCCGTGACCGACGGTAAGCATGTGTATGCCTACTTCGGAACGCGCGGTTTGCACTGTCTCGATTGGAACGGCAAGCTCGTTTGGTCGAAACGCTTCGGTACGATGAATACGCGCAATGAGTTCGGCGAAGGAAGCTCGCCCACGCTGCATGGCGATACCGTCGTGGTCAATTGGGATCATGAGGGTGATTCGTTCATCGTCGCGCTCGATAAGAAAACCGGCGAAGAAAAATGGAAGGTCGATCGCGACGAGCCGACGTCGTGGTCGTCGCCGATCGTCGTTGAAGATGGTGGGAAAGCCGTCGTCATCACGTCGGCCGCTAACTTCGTGCGCGGTTACGATCTCAAAACGGGCGAACTCATCTGGAAGTGCGGCGGCCTGACCAACAACATCATTTCGTCACCCGTCGCCGCCGATGGCGTGGTTTATTGCATGAGCAGCCGCCGCGGCGAAAAGGCAATGGCGATTCGGTACGCCGGTGCCAAGGGTGATATCACCGACAGCGACCGCGTGCTCTGGAGCGACGACAAGAACACGCCGTACGTGCCGTCACCGTTACTTTACGATGGAAGCCTGTACTTCACCAAGGCGAGACCGTTGGTGTTGTCGTGCATGAACGCCCGCGACGGTAAACCGCGTTTTGATCCGCAGCGGCTGAGCGATTTGGCCGGCATGTATGCCTCGCCGGTTGCCGCCGACGGCAAGATTTACTTCGTCGGTCGCGAAGGTAACACCGTGGTGATCAAGCACGGCAGCGAGTTCAAGGTTTTAGCGACCAACAAACTCGACGACGGCTTCGACGCGTCACCGGCATTGGCTGGCGATGAGATTTTCCTGCGCGGTCGTAAGCATCTGTATTGTATTGCGGGGTAACTTCATTCTCGCGTTAATCGGCTTTGGATCGCGATGAACCGCGAATCACGGTGAGCGTACAGTAGGGCGGGGGTAATCCCCGCCCTTTTCATGCGCGCAAATCACCACGCCACTCCACAAACGCTCCCGACTCATTCGCCTGCCAATACCGTTCGGCCTCAACCTCAAATGCTGTTAACCAATGACCGCCATACGCGCACGTATCGATGCAAATCGTATGGTCCGTCACCAACGGTTTGCCGCTGCGCTGTGCCGTGTGGCCGCAGAGTATCGTTTTGCCCGAGACGTGCTGTGGTCCGTCGCCGTTAAATTTGCGCCAGCGCATGACATGCGAAGACTGTTGCGCAAGTGGCACGGGCCGATCCAAATTGCCGTGCACGCAGATGAAATCCGCCAACTCGACATAATCAACGAGGCGATTTTCAAGAAATGCAACGTGGTCGGCAGGCAATGCACGCATCGACGCAAACGCCGGCGGCAGGCCATACGACGCCAACGTTTCTCGACCGCCGAACCCGAGCCAGTCGTTAAACACGGCTTCGTCGTCAAACGCCTGTAGCATCACCTCTTCGTGATTGCCAATGAGCGCGTGCAGCGTCCGGCGTTGCTGCCGTTCGATCAGCCAGGACAACACGGCGCGCACATTTGGTCCGCGATCGACGTAATCGCCGAGCGTGACGATCGTATCGTCATCTCGTATTGGAATTCGCCGAATCAGCGTTTCGAACGCGGTCCAGCAACCGTGAATATCACCAATAACAAACGTCGCCATGCCTCGCGACGTTAAGAGATGATTACGGCCCTGTCATCAGCGCCGTGATCATGCCTGGCACATCTTCGATGCCGACGGAACCGTTGCTGCTGAAATCGGCGGCACACACTTCGTCCGTGCTACCCGAACCCAGCGCGGCGTTCACAAAGAACTGAATATCTTTGCCGTCGACGTTGCCGTCGTCGTTCACATCGCCAGTGGCACCGGGGCAGGGCGTGAAGATCGACAACGTGCCGCCGGCGTTGGTGATAACGGGCGTCGCTAGCGGGATAATGGACGACAGCGGCACGGCAAAGCCGGGGCCACAATCCGGGCCACAATGACAAATCGCGACTACGCTATGGGTGTTGGCGTCGAAGATCGGTGAGCCCGACGCACCGCCGGTTGCAATGAGATCGACGCCAATCGCAACGGGGGGGCTGACGTTGCAGTCACCGGGAATGTTCACCGTCGTCACGTTGCCTTCGCCATACCCTTTCACGTTGCCGTTACTGCCCGCCGCGTTAGCTGCGTGGTGAATTTCGTATAGCGGTTGACCAATAATTGGTGGTGTCGGATCGACGGTCGCCACACCCCATGTGGCCGCGGGGTTACCACTTAATTGCAATAGGGCAAAGTCCAGCCCGGCATTAGACGTAAGTAACGTGTTGACGTTAAAGGAGTCTACCTGCTTTGCATTGCCGCCGCCGCAGCTCGTGCATTCGTAATTGAATTCGACAGTCATTCCTTGAATGCCGCCGGCCACACAGTGTTGATTTGTCATCACGATGTTCGGGCTGGCCACTATCCATGCAGTACACCATTCACCGCCGAAGCGTAAGATGCGGCCGACAGGTCTGCGATTGTCGTACTGCGGCGTGCCGAATACACACTCGACGTTATCCTTTGCACCGCCACAACCAGGTTCGCACCCGCCGCTCCCGCCAAAGCAGATTTGCGCCGCCAGTTGACCGCACAAATCATCCCACTCGGTGTTGCAGCAAAACGGATCCTGACTACATACCAAGTTGCAGCAAGCCGCATCGTTGCATCCCGGCGTACCGTTCTCAAATAGACAAATACCCGAGCCTGGGCATTGACCGCGTGCATCGGTCGTTGCAAAAAAAGCTGTTGCGATCACGAGTACGGACAGCGTCCGCAAAAAACGAGCTGGCATATTGAATTACCCCTGTTAAGAATGAGACCTACTGCGGTAGGCCATTCTCCTCCATCACACCATTTTACTCATGCGGGTATGGCGGGTCGAGTGAATCGGCGTTTTTCAGACATCACGAATCGCGATCAGACCGCCATGTAGGTCCGCTTGCGGTGTGGATTATCGCACGCAACGAACATACACAATATTCCGTGAGCGGGACCGATGATTGCAGTGCAGGGCTTTGATATTTTTGGGGGCAACTTATTAATCTGCACTAAGATTTTCGACCCCGTCTTTCTGTAACGCCTCGGCAATCTGCGAAATTTATTTGCCCATCACGATGCTGTTTCGTAAATCTTAACTGTCCGCCCGATTCTCTCGGTGCCGGTCAATTAGGGATTCTGCAAAGAGGCCAGCCTTGCGACGCACGTTCGGTGCGTCATACCAGTAACGATCGCGCTGCGACGTATGGATCGCGCGCACCTGCCGAAGCACGGCGAAACGAATCGCTCCAACTGCGAGCGCAGTTCGTGACGTCATCACGCTTCCTTTACCGACTGGTTAGACAAAAGGATGGTCAACCATGTTTGGCGACTTGCGCAAATGGCGGCTTCTCACGTGTTTTACATGCATCGCATTGGCAACCGGTTGCGGTGTTGATGGCGGTTGCGACGGCGGCATGGACCCGATGGGGGGCATGAACGGCGGCGATGGTGGTGGCGACGGCGGCGATAACGGCGGCGGTGGTGAACCGGTTCCGGTATCGCAATCCTTAGCGCCGGCGGCCGATGCGCTCAACACAGACGACGCATATCACCTGCTGCGCCGCGCGGCCCTTACCGGCAAACCCGATGATGTGCAACGCGCCGTCAATGATGGCCTTACTGCTACAGTCGATCGTTTGATGACGCGCCGTGACGTGCCCACGCGCGTTCTCGACTTGGCCGAGTCGTTCGAGAATGACATGCCCAAACGCTGGCTGGTCGAACTGCTCGAAGGCCCAAACCCGCTTCACGAACGCATGACCATGTTCTGGCACGACCGATTCGCAACCTCACGTCGCGTCGTTAGCGGTCGTGATGATCCGCTCGCTGTTTTGCACTTGGAAATGTTGCGCGACAATTCGATGGGTAACTACCGCGTATTCCTGCAGGAACTCACGCTCGATCCGCTGATGCTCGTTTGGCTCGACGGCGGCGACAGCCCCAAGGACAACCCCAACGAAAACTACACCCGCGAATTTTGGGAACTCTTCACCCTCGGTCGCGACGTGCTTTACACCGAAGATGACATTAAAGAAGGTGCTCGCGCCTTTACCGGTACGCTCCTGATTCGCAACGATAACGACCCATTGCGCCCCGTATTCGATCTCTTCAATCACGACGAAACGGATAAGAACATCTTTCCGGGCCGCGCCCAACCGGCGAACTACAACTTTGAGTCGGTGATCGACTTGACGTTGGCCCAACCCGAAGCCGCCGAATACGTGGCGCGCAACCTATTCGTCTTTTTCGTTCACCCTAATCCATCGGAACGCACGGTTCGCGAGTTGGCGGATCAGTTCGTGGCAGCCGACTTCGAGATCGCGCCGATCGTGCGGACGTTGTTAATGTCGGAAGCGTTCTTCTCCGACGAGGCCCGCCATTCGCACGTCGCCACGCCGGTCGAACACTTCCTGATGTTCGCCCGCACGCTCGATATGCACATGGAATCGGAAGATTCGCAGGGCTTTATCCTTAACCGACTGCGCGACGATCTGCGCGATGCCGGTCAGGAATTGATGAACCCGCCCGGCGTCGAA
>JAUIHO010000037.1 GCA_030432035.1 Phycisphaerae bacterium | reverse complement strand
CATCCTCAAGTAATGCGTTGAGCTGCACCGGCTCGCGGCGTGGTTCGCGTTGCTTGGCAAAGGCCAGCATGTTCATCGTGAGGCCGAAGATGTTATCGAGATTACGCCGCACGATCTCCCAACCCTGCTCGACAGTCTCGACCTTATCTTCGCGTAGGCCTATCTCAACGATGTCGCTACCGCCTCGCAGGCCCTGCAAGATGTTTTTAATGTAATGCGACAGCGCCGCCACGGTTTCGCCGGCCGCCGCCAAACGTTCTGTGCGCATGCGCTCGGTAACGAGACGGGAATTTTCAATCGCGATCGCCGCCATCTGTCCGATCGTTGCGACCAACCGTAGTTGTTCTTCGGAATAGATATGCCGCGCCATCGGGCAATCGATATACAACACGCCGACGATATCTTCGTGCGCGATCATCGGCACGCAAATAATCGAACTCAGCCCGATCGCCTGAATCGCGGTATCGCCGGGGCGGTTGAAACGCTCGTCGTTCATCGCGTTCGAACAAAGAACGCCTTCGCGCTTGTCGATCACGTGATCGACGATCGAACGCGACGCACGCACCTTGTCGGTTTCGCCATCTTCCGACCGCGCGCCTTCGGTTTCATAGCGGCCCGTCTTGTCTTGCTTGAGCAAGATGAAGCCGCGTTTGGCGGGCACTTCTTCAAACACAATATCGAGCACGCGCTGCACCATTCGATGGGGCGTTAGCCCTGCACCGACGGCGTCGAGCAACGTTGAAATAACGCGCCACGAGCGAACGGCTTCGGCAGCGGCAGGCGTGGCCAAGATCATGCTGTCGTCACCGGCACCGATAGAGCCAATGATCGACGCGGCCTCGCGCGAATCGGATTCGAGATCGACCAAATCCGACGCAGGACTGATGCCGTGATCGTCGAGCGTGGATTCCTGCGACGCATCCCACACGAGAACGGTCCCGCCCATGCGTATGAGGTCGCCGTCTTTCAAACGGATACGGCGTTCGAGTCGCTTGTCATTTAAGTAAGTGCCGTTGGCGCTACGCAAGTCTTCGATGAGCCAAGAGCGACCGGCTCGATGCAGTTGGGCATGCCGCCGTGAGACGGTGTAATCGGTCAACGGGGTCGTAGGGCTGGCGCGACCGAGAAGCAACTCCTCGGCGTCACCGATACGAAACCGCTGGCCCTTGTCGGGGCCCTGAAGCACCATCAATGTTGCCACGATATTCCCAGAAGCGCCGGTCAGACCCGATCGACGGCGATGCTAATTTCCCAGCGAAAATGCCTGCCGCCCGTTTGAATTCATCAGACGGGGAGCGACGTAGGATACTCAAATGTCGGTTTTCGACACTTCAGTTAGCTAAAAATCGACCGGTAACTTGCGCGAGTCCATTAAAAAGTCTAGGAATACGACGAATCCCGGTCAAATTCCCGGCGCCTTGGTAGGGCCGTTGGAAAATCTTCTCGACCGACTAGGGTTCAATGCCCAACTCGTTGTAATCGCGTCTGATAACTCCCTATGCACGATATAACCTGCACCACAGTCGCCTAAGGGCCGATTTGAATTCCAACACGGTTGATAATGCTAAGGAGAAAAACGATGGATGGCTTTGACCTAGCCGGTGCGATAAACGAAATGCTCTCCCTACTGATCGAATTCCTGATTGGCTGGCTGCAAATGGCGCTCGATAACGCGGGCGACCGAATTTAGACGTCGCCAAGCGGGTAACTTCGGTTGGCATCAACAGTAAGCGGGGTTAGTTGCGGCGGCTGACGAAGCGGCCACCTGCGGCATCGCTCCGACAGTCGCAATGCGGCTTTGACCTGTATACAATCGGTTTCGTTCATCAGGCGCAGCGGCTTTCATTGCTTCGCCGCAACCGGTAAACCCAATATCACGAATCCAAGATCGAGGACTGGCTATGCAACGCAATGCTTTCGCGCTTTCGGCGGCTATCTGTGCCATGTTGATAACAGTTACGGCGTCAAACGCAGCGGTGTATCTGCTCAACGTGCAACCCGCACAGTCGTCTGCGGCGGTCGATATCGACTTGTTCACGCCGGTCGGCAACGGATCGGATAGCGACACATCGCCGTTAAGCGGTTACGTGTTGATCGAAACGGGTACTGCCGCCGCACCATTCGGAACCGCACGCGTGCTCGATTTGTCACTAACGAACACGCAAGCTGTTGACTTTAGCATTTGCGTAGTCGAGTTCATCGGTTGTTTGGCGGCTGCCGAAGTCGACGCCGGCCCCGGCGATATTCAAGTCGATCTTATTACGCCGGGTGCTGCCGCGACGGTCACGGCGGGCAGCTTCACGCAAACCAATAACGAAGTCGGCGTTACCGGCATGATAAACGTCGACGGCACCGGTCTGGCTGACGGGCAAATCCCGGAAGGGATGTTCCTGCTCGACGGTATGACGGTCGGTGATTTTGGCGGCGATCTTTCCGAGTCGATGGGCGTGTTGCAACTCACGGTTCAAATCAACGCCACGATTTCCGAGACCGACATGGAACTCGGCGTAACGACGGAGACGACTGTCGATAGCACGGTGGTCGCGAGTGGTACGCAGGTAGAACCGGGCGATATGAATTGTTCGGGGAACATCGACATCGACGATGTTCCCCTGTTGGTGCAGGCTTTATTAAACGAAGCCGCGTTTAACGGTTGCTCGCTGGACCTTGCCGACGTGAATGAAGACGGTTCGCGCGACGGTCTCGATGTCGTCGCGTTTGTCGGCGGTTTTTAGACAACCCCGCCAGCTTACTTGCGCTTTTCCATGGGGCCGTTGTTCGGCTTGTCTTTGTCATAGCTGTACATGTCGCGCGGGCGAATTTCGTATTCGCGGACCTTGCGAACGCTGCTGTGTTGTCCCATCAACATGACGAGATAACCGCCGGGGGCGAAGGACATCACTTTGCCCTTGAGCCAATCGCCGTTCTCGTCTGCAACCCAACAGTCGGTATCAGGAAGTGCCCAGTCTTTTCGATGATCACCAGTTAGCATTTTACTTCTTTCCTCCAGCAACCTCATCCAAAGCGAGGTTTGCAGTTTCCTTCAACATCACAATGCAATACGCACATGACGGCGGCAACTGCATATCGGGCCTTGCATCGATAATGTTTTGACATTGCGGGACGACGTGATGCGACGTCCGCAATTAAATGATGAAGGCCGATCGCTAAGGGAACTAACGGTTCTATACCCGTGTGGCTGTATCTATATTTGGGTCGCGTGAAAACGTGTTACGCGATAACAACGTTATTGCTCCCGGCGTGTGCTGTGTATGCCTAAGCGGACGTTGACGGGCGTCTATTTCCTCGCCGGTAGGCCGACTTCTTCCACACGAATCAACGATGCCGGTAATCGATCAGGATGAACCTTTCCATCTTTATCGTACCGCCCAAAGTACAACACACCCGTCGGGCAGCTTTGCACGCAAGCCGAGCAGCGCACGCACTCGGGGTCTTCCATCGGTCGGCCCTTGTTGGCAAAGTTCATCACGTCGATGCCCTGATGGCAAACGCTGGTGCATACGTTGCACGAGATGCACTTTTCCTTTTCCGCGAAGATGCGAAAGCGACTAAATCGCGTGTAGATATGCATCAGCGACGCCAGCGGACAAGCAAAGCGACACCACACGCGGCCCGAAAACCAGAAGTAGCACGCTACGCCCAACACACCGGCCAACATCAAATCGACCGACCAGGCGTAGTTGATCAGCGGTGCTTTCCTCAGGAGATACTCGAAGGCCGTGTTCGCAAATCCGAGCCCGAGCCAACCGAGAATACGAATCAACATCAGCAGCGTGGCAAACACGAGAATCACCTGCCCGGCCATGTTCATGCGATTCCAGAACGGACCGTGCGGCATTTTGTGGCGATGTTGATCGCCCATCGTTTCGGCCAGCGCCCCGCACGAACAGATCCAGCCGCAGTAAGAGCCCTTGCCCCAGCGCCGTATCATGAGCGGTATCAGGACGAACGTTTGCAACCCACCCAACAGCAGCCAACCCCACATGGGGTCGTTGGTAAACCAGTTGTAAATAAACAGCGGCCACGCAAGGATGAGCCCGTACGACCGCCAATAAGCGCGCTCCTGCCCCTTGGGGTGCGGCCAATACTCCGCCCGACCCAGACCGGCGTCCTTTAACTGCGCCCCCGATGGCCCGGTGGGTTCAAAGAACACATCCATAACCTTGGCGGTGCGTGTGCCTTCGTCGAAGAAGCCGTTGCGACCAAGGTAAGGCAAGAGCAGTTCCGGCAGGATAAATAGCGGCACGCATTGAATGGCAATCAGCAACATCGTTTGCTGTTTGACGTAAGGCGTGCGCCGCCGCTTGATGCGCTTGATACCGAAGACAGTAACGCAGGTACAGTAGGCGAGGGTGTAATAAAAGCTGGGGCTTAGCATCGAATGCTTGAGGGTATAAAGAAAGCTGCTGTGGTCGCGGGCTAGGTTGCCGAACCAATCCAGCACACCCAGCGGAAACCACCCATTCTTAGCCCAGTAGTGATGAATGGGGTTTTCACCGCCAAAGATCCAATCGCCTTTCTTCCAGTGGTACATCCACAAACAAAAGAGCAGGAACAATCCGAACGTCACGTATTGCTTCGCGCGCCATTCGCCGCGAATCGGCACGCCCGCCTTGCGGAAAAAGTCCAACGGCGGTTCGCGACCGATCATGGTGAAGACCAAGTCGTTCGGTATCGTGACCTTCTTACCGTCCTTGGTTTTGATGTCGACTTCGCCGTCGCGAATCTCGGTGACGTTCGTCTCCATCGCCATGCTGACGCTGCCCTGCCCCGCGTCGTCACCGCACATCGCCTTTGAATAGGACGTCGTCACGCGCTCGGAACTGGGTTGATCGACGGCAACATCGGCATCGGGATCGGCCTGCAATTGCTTGAGCTTCTCAACGTTGTCGGGCTTGGGTCGTGAGAATGACGACTTGCGATAGCTGTGCGTCACCTTGGCGCCGGCCAGCGCCAACGCGATCGACGCTTCCATCGCCGAATCGCCGCCGCCGACTACCAGTACGCACTTGCCCTTGAATTCCTTCGGATCGTGCAACCGGTTAAAAACCTTATCCGTTTCTTCACCGGGTACGCCCAGTTTGCGGAAGTTGCCGCTGCGACCGATGGCGACGATCACGCGCTTTGCGCGCGTCTTGCCCTCGGCATGATGCAAAATAAATTCGCCGCCCTTGCGCTCGACGCGTTCGATGCGCAGCGTGCGCGGTTCGATGCCATGGTTGGCGCGTTGAATTTCCAATTCTTCGACGAGCTTTTCTTTGACGTCGGCGTTCAACGTAATATCGCCGGCCGTTTTCATGTTCGTCGGATAGGTGTAGATGGGCTTACCTTTAGGAAAGTCCTTAATCGTGGCAAAGCTGCGAGCCGCCTCGAACACGGTAAACCGTAGGTTTTTCTTTTTGGCTTCAATCGCCGCGGCAATGCCGGATAGACCGCCGCCGATGATGGCAATATCGAGAAGGTTCGCGTCGTCGCCACCGGGTTCGAAGTCGGGCTCGTCGAGAATGCGATGGACGGCCTTCGCGCCGCTGTCGACGGCAAACTTAAGCAATGGGATGCCCGTCAAATCACCGACCACGCGCAAACCGGGCACGGCCGTGGTGCCGTCTTCGTTAACCTCGGGGAGTTTCTCGGGTTTGCCGGCGGGCCAGCGGGTATGCAGCCAGTGGGTATAGCGCGCAATGATCGACACGAATGCCTCCTCCGGGCCGTGAAGGTGAGTGAACGGATGTCGTGCCCATTATGGCATACCAATTCGCCAAGGAAAGCACGTAGGAAATACAGTCTGCGCAGGTGACGATCTATGGCAACGAAAAATTGAAATCGGTCGTATCGGTCCGCGAATTTGACGAGTATCCCTCGGTTTCTTGATTGATCCGGTGCAAGAGTGCAGGTGCATGCGGGTGCCCCATCCTTTCCGCGAGGAAAGGGTGGGGAATCGGAACCGAATATAGAGTCACGATCTATTTGCAGGACAACATCGTCGATTCCCCACCCTTCGCTGTCGCGAAGGATGGGGCACCCATCACTCTAATAATTTTCATTACCCCTATCACTCCGATTAGTCCCGTCGCATCGACCGTACGTGTCAAAAGGCGCGATGTGGCGTCGTCCACTGACATGCGTAAAAACAAAACAGCGCGACCGCCCGGTGAAGGGCGATCGCGCTGGAAGAACACCCGCGCGCCTCGTATCGTCGCGAATGATTGGTTTTAACTGGTCTTAGCGTGCGGCCTGCCCGCGCTTGCGCCGTCGCATCCCGGCCGCCGCGCCGACGGCCATCAACGGCATCAGCATCGGTACGCCGGCACCGCAAGGTGCACCAACTGGGCCGCCGGCCCCCGGATCACCGAGAATACCGCCGTCGTCGATATCGCAAGCATCGCCCGTACCATCGCCATCGCTATCAGTTTGTGCTGCGTTGGCATCAGACGGACAGTTGTCGATGTCATCGCACACGCCGTCGCCATCGCTGTCGCCGCTGGCGTCGTTACCGTCGCAAAGGTCGGCACCGTTGCAGATGCCGTCGGCATCGTCATCGGCACAAAGCGGCAAGCCATCGATGAGCGTGACAAAGCGATAGTCGTTATCCGGTGAGGCACCGCCGATATTCACCAACAGGAAATACGTGCCGTCGCTAGGGAAGACGAACGCGCCTAGTGCGCTGGAATCCTGCGCGAAGGACGGAATCGTCACCAACGGCGTCGTGCCATCGGTATCGAGTAGAACCATGACCGTGCTGGAAAACATGCCATCCTTATCCGGATCGTTATCCATGATCACCACCAGTTCTTCACCAGCGAGCGCATCGATACGGTAGTAATCGAGATCGAGACCGCCGGAGCTTTCGCCGTTGGTGACGATGCCGCTGGGGGTTTTCGATTCACCGGGCGAGTTGTTGGGTTCGACTTCGTCGGCCGCTTGGTCGGGCGTGGCGACGACCTGATACAGTGAGTACGGCGTAATCATGGCGGCGTTAAAGGCCTCGCGCACCACTATGAAGATGCGACCCGGTGTGGTCAGTTCGGCACCACCGATGGCCGAGGAAAGCCCGGGACCATCGTCAAGGTCACCGGCAAAGGGAGCAAAGATCGAATCGAACAGCGCCAGGCTCGAGTTGGTGCTGCCCGTCGAATCCTGGGTATCCACATAGGCAAACACCAGATCGCCAACGGCGAACGGCCCTTCTTGCTTCCAGATATCACCTTCCCCAACAGGCGAGATGTTCCCCAGCCCGACATCGCCGTTAAACAGCGGGTCGGCAGTGGCGGGAGCGTTGTTCGGCTCGTTCTCCGCGACAAAGTCGGCCCGCGCCGACAGCGTTAGGCACGCGACGACTGCCAGCGCGAGTGCCGTCGATACAGTGCGGCGCATAGCGCCGGAAATTTGTTGTGTATTCGATTGTCGATATTCAGTTGTCTGACTGCGTTGTGAGAGTTTGGTGCACATAATCGGCCTCCCATTCAGCGAGGAGCGGAAAAAGAACCGTTCCACGACGGCAGTTGCGCGGTACGGGCGTTGCGAAGGGGGCAGATGCTCGAAAGAGCGTGCGATATAGACATTTGTCGCCATACTGTTCACCCCATCTCGCGAGCGGCGCCACGGTTTCGCAGGTGCCGTCGTTCGAGTGGCGGAGTTGGGCAACGGGCGTGCCAGCCGCGCACGTTCGCGGTTTATTTTGTGAGAATGATGGCTGAGTGGTTACCGAATGGAGCAGCCCAGTTGAGTAACGAATCGAGTGGGTAGATTCGCCCGATATTGCTCACCTATGGTGCAATCATGTTTGCTGGCGCTTGCTAAGGGGCGCACCCGTACTCAGCGCTCGGTAATCGACCTTGCCGCGCTCGGTACGTGGGAGATATTCCCAAATCTCCCACAGATCGGGCACCATATAGCTCGGCAGGCGTTGCCGGGCGAATTGAATCAGAGAAGTTTGCCGGTCGTTTTGATCGATGGCTGCATTCGTGTCAAAACTAACGCACGCCTTGATGCGATTGCCGAACGTCTCATCGGCCACGGCAATCACGGCGACTTCCTTTATTCCGTTGCACGTTTCCAACGCGGCTTCGATCTCACCCGGTTCGATGCGATGACCGCGCGCTTTGATCATGCGATCGATGCGGCCCAGAAAATGCAGTACGCCGTCTTCGTCGCGTCGACAGCGGTCGCCGGTGCGATAGGCAAACCCGTCACCATCCGGCGCGGCAATGAGCTTGTCATTCGTTAGCGCCGCATCGTTCAAATAGCCCGGCGTCACGGTCGGACCGGCAATGAGCAGCTCACCCGTTTCGTTGGTATCAACGTCAGACGCGTTCGAGGACTCGGGTATTAACCAAGCGAGCGTGTTATCAATTGGGATACCGATTGGTAATGGCCCGTCATCTTCAAGATCGCGCGCAGTTACGCGATGCCACGTGCAAACGTTTGTTTCCGTCGGGCCGTAGAGATTTGCGAGTTCGGCATTTGGCAACGCCGCGGCAATATCGCGCAACAGGGGCTTCGGCATCACCTCACCGGCGAAAAGGATGCGCCGCATTTTGCTCAGGTCGTGGTCCGCGAGTTTGCCGCGTTGCACTAACAATGCCAACGCGGAAGGCACCGAGTACCACGTCGTGATGCCGCGCGCGGCAATGTCTTGTGCCAGCCGATACGGAAACATGCGCAGTTGCTCGGCGATTGGGCACATACATGCACCGGCAGCCACGGCGGCGAAGATATCGAACGTACTTAGATCGAAGTTATACGGCGCATGATTTGCGAGACGGTCCTCCGACGTAAGGCCGAACGTCTCGACGCCCCATTTTGCAAAGTGCAACAAGCTGCGTGAGGTGATCTGCACACCTTTGGGGATTCCGGTCGAACCGGATGTAAACAACACATTGGCGATATCGTCTGCCGGCGGCACGATATCAATGGTCAATGGTTCGCGGATTTCTTGAATCGAAGCGAACGTGCGCGTCGTTTCGTTAGTCGTAGTTGTCGCGAAGATAGCAGATGTCTTGCCGAGCTCGGTTGGCGGCGCGACGGTGCCCGTCCATATGTCGAAGGGGGCCGCCGCGCGAATGGCTTGAAACCTTGCCACGGGCCATGTCGGGTCGAGCGGAACGTATGTCGCACCGGTACGCGCAATGGCAAACATCGCGACGATGGCATCAATCGATTTCTTAAAGCTAAACGCAACAAACGCACCGGGTGCCGCGCCGGCTTCGGTTAGCGCCGCCGCCAACCGCAGGCTGCGGTCGAGCAAGTCGTGGTAGGTGATCGTTTGATCTGCAAATTCAACGGCAGGCCGCGCGCCATGCGCATCGGCCGCGCGAATGAGCAGCGCAAAGATCGATTCGCGTTGATCTGTTTCAACTGATGCCATCGTGAGGCAATTATGCGTCCACAGATCGAAAAACGACAGTCCGCCGTCGACGGTTGCACCGATGTGGAAGCGCAAACCAACAGTACGAGGTGCTGCTTCTTCATTCCCGTCCCTTGCAGGGAGGGGTTAGGGAAGGGTTGCTCTAGCAAGCGGATTCAAATCTAGAAACGAAGTATACGCAGCCGAACAAGACAATCGGCTCGCGCTCTCACTATCGATGGCTCTCAATCCAACCCACAATCGAGTCGATCGTCTCAACGCGCTCAGGCGTCACTTCATGATCCGGCAGCGTGATGCGCATCTTCTCTTCCACAAACACAAGCAGTTGCATCAATCGCAGCGAATCGAGGCCGTGATCGAACAGGCTCGCATCGTCCGCCGGTCGATTGGCGTTGGACAGCGGCAGTAATTCGCCGAAGACATAGTCGCGCAGTTGTTCGCGGTCGCTCATAATGAAATCGCTCGGGGCGGCCCATATGGGGCGCATGATTCAATATCCGTTTGCGGATCAGGTCGATAATGTAGCTGGGAAGGGCGGGCAATTCAATCACGCGCACGGCAACGACGGATCTTCATCGCGTCGCCGAAGCACGAATGCAATTCCGCCGTTGATATTCTTGCGGCTGACACTATAAAAAAGAGAGATGCGATGCAGTACTCGCCGCGCAGACTCCCATAACGAAGAGCCGTCAACCGCACCTTCACGCCTAAGATGCCAATCTCAAATCACGTACGACGCAGAATTAGCCAAGTAGCGAGCCGACCAGCACGAACGAAAAGAAATCGTTCGACTGCGGCCTGGCGAGTCGTCGCGTTGTTCGCTTTGCCATTGCTGACCGGCTGCGGTGCGTTCGCCACCGACAGCGGGATTTATCCGTTGCCGACGGTTCGCATCGTTTTCCCCACGCCCGATTTCTTCGGGCTTGATTACGAGATGCTCGAGTTAGAAACGCCGCGCGGCACGGTCAATTTCGCGTGGTTTATTCCGGCAGAGAACGCCCGCGCGACCGTCGTGTTTCATCACGGCGCCGTGATCAACCGCAGCGCGATGCACGACACGTATCGCCTGCTCAATGCCAACGGGCTTAATGTATTAATTCACGATTACGAAGGGTTCGGCGAAAGCTTCTCGCTCGTGGCTCGGCTTGAAACGATTTTGGAAGATGCCAATACGGCCTTGGTAACGGCGCAATCGCGCACAGGCGAGGGCACGGATAAAATTATCGTCTTTGGTTCGTCGATGGGCACGATGCCGGCGTTCGCGCAAGCGGCCGATATGCCTGACAACGTGGTGGCGCTGATCGTGGAAGGCAGTTTCAATCAGTCGTTGCCGGCCATCGCCTACATCCTGCTGGGCCTACAACCCGACCCGATCTCGTTTTCGCTGATACCCGACGAACTCGATCCGCTTCTCAATGCTCCGCAGGTGCAAATGCCGACCTTGTTCCTGCACTCGCGCGACGATCGAACGACACCGATCAGCGGCGCCCGCGCGCTCTTCGATTTGGTCCCGGCACAAAAACAATTTGAAGAACTGGTCGGCGGACACATCGCCAGTGTCACGGCCGACCCGACGTACGAAGACAAACTCATGTCGTTTATCGATGATGTGTTGGATGGCGATTAAATAACGGCATTACCGTCCCAACGAAACGCGTCGCCCCGTTGCCGCCGATTCGTATGCAGCGTCAATCACAAGCCCAATGTTCACGTAGTGATACGCCTCGCTCGCCACGCTGCCCGCGATTTCGCCGTGCATGGCTGCAATCGCGTCGCCGAAGCAATCACCAACATCGTCGGACGTTTCCCACGGCTTTTCGTCGCTGCCGATGCGCTTCAACATCGACCATTCCGCGGCTTGCTGCATCGATCCGCGAATAACCACGCTGCCGTCGCTGCCAAACACATCGACCTGCCCGCCGTAGGCATAACTGCTATATGAGAAATCGGCAACGGCCATGCGACCATCGTCGAATTCGATGGTAACGGCGCAGAAGTCTTCGACCTTCTCGTGTAACGCCAAGTCCGTTGTGCGCGCCGTCACAGCGATGGGCGTACCCAACAGCCTCAATATCAAATCGAGCGCATGCGGTCCAAGGTCCATCAGCGCGCCACCGCCCGCCAGTTTCGGGTCGAAGCGCCACGCCGAATAACCACGCATCCACATGCCGATTTGCAGCCGTACCAGATGCACGCGCCCGAGTTCATCGTTCGCGACGATCTCCAACAGGCGTTGGTTCCCGCGATGAAAGCGTTGCTGATGCAACACGCGCAGCTTGCGGTCATTCGCCGCCGCCGTCTGAATCATCGAGACGATATCTTTGGCATACGTCGCTGCCGGTTTATCGACCAGCACATGCTTACCGGCATTTAGACATTGAATCGCTGTCTTTGCGTGCAGCGTGTGCGGCAGGGCGATGTAAACGATGTCGATTTGATCGTCGGCGAGGAGCGCGTCGATATCGGCATAGGCGTTGCCATTACCGAATTGACCGGCGAACTGCTTAGCTCGCTCGGCGTCGCGCGAACACAATGCAATGGTCGACACATCGTCGGCAGCGACAAGTGCCGGTGCCATGCGCTTCTCAACCATTCGCCCGCAGCCGATCACGCCCCAACCGTATTGAGCGTTCGCGCTCACGGATGCTCCGGCTTGAGTTCGCGCGTCATTAAGTCGCTGATGGTTTGCAACACATCGCGTTCTTCAAACAACACGCCGTAGATCGCGTGCGTAATCGGCATCGACACGTTGTTATGCAGCGCTAACTCGTTCACGCTGCGCGTTGTTGGCACGCCTTCAATCACGGACGTCGCCTCTTCCAACAACTGCTTAACCGGCACGCCGCAGCCGATGCGCTCGCCCGCGCTGCGATTGCGACCGACCGGCGAGATGCATGTTGTCACCAAGTCGCCCAAGCCCGCCAGCCCGGCGAACGTGTCCGGCTTTGCCCCCATGGCGACGCCGAGCCGTTGAATTTCCGCCAGCCCGCGCGTGAGCAGCGCCGCCTTGGCGTTGTCGCCGGCCTTCAAGCCATCGACGATCCCTGCCGCAATCGCGATCACGTTCTTGGTCGCGCCTGCCAACTCAACGCCGAGCAAGTCTTCATTCGTGTACACGCGCAGCCATTGTGACGAGAATGCCTGTTGCACCAACACGGCCAGCGCATCGTCGTCGCTCGCCGTCACCAAGGTCGCGGGCAAACAGTGAGCCAATTCCTTGGCAATACTTGGCCCGCTGAGAGTGGCAACCGGGATCGGCCCCAAGACGTCGGTGATAATCTGCGTTGGGCGCAGCAGCGTGCCGTTTTCGATGCCCTTGGCCACGCTCACCAACGGCACATCCCGATTGAGATGCACCGCCATGCGAATCAGCACCGGTCGAATGTGCTGACAGGGCACGGCGACGACGACCATCTCGGCGTGCATCAGCGCTGCCGCCGCGTCGGTGGTAAACGACACGCGCTCCGGTATGCGCAAACCCGGCAAGTGTTTCTTGTTTTCGCGAAACTCGCGCAGCGCCTGAATGTTTTGCTCGTTGCGGCCCCACAATCGCACATGCAATCCGCGATCGGCCAACATCGCGGCGCAGACGGTTCCCATCTGCCCGTCACCCAGAATGGCTACTTGCTCAATCATCGAACCGTGCATTTAACATCTGCCGCTGTGCTTGTTCAAGTCGCTGCACGTTTGGGCTTATCGGCTTGGGTACTGTGCGTCTGGGACCGCTCCGCACAAGTTGACAATCCCGCAGGCGGCGCTTGCGATGGGCCGCAATGACAGACGCAGCAGGTCAATCGTTTCAGCCGCAGCGCGGCGATTACGTCGCCATCGCCCTGATCTTGGCGGTCGTGTATTTCGGACTCGGCCCGGCGATCGCCTTCCCCGATCGATTCGCATGGCTCGCCGATGCGTGGGTGCAAGGCGAATGGACCGTCGCGGTGCAGGGCTTTCCCGACGAGTTGATCCCCGCCCGCGAGGACGGTCGCTACTTCGTTGCATATCCGCCCTTGCCTGCGGTGATGTTGGTTCCGTTGCGCGCTGCGTTCGGCGCGTCGTTCGGTTCGCGCGCAGCGTGCCGATGTTTTTGCATCTTGGCGGTGCTGATCTTCGGGGGCGTATTGGCCCGTCTGGTGCAGCGCAACATCGGGCCGACACTAAGTAAGCTGGATTGGTACTTGTGGGTATTTGCGCTCGGCCTCGGCACTGCCGTCTGGGATAGCGCGACTTGGGCCGGCGATTGGCACTACGCCCATGCCGTTGCGGTCTCCTTTTTTTTGGCGGCGCTGCAGGAATACTTCGGCCTACGGCGTTGGTGGTCGATTGGTGTGTTTATCGGTTTGGCCATGATGGCGCGCCCGACGGTTGCATTCACCGGCGCATTCTTTCTGCTCGCCGCGTTTGAAATGCCGATCTCGAAGCAACTGCTACGCTCGCGCGTGTTGTTAATCGTCGGACCGTTACTCGCTGTGGCGCTACTGGCAGCCTACAACGCGCTGCGCTTCGGTGACCCGCTCGATTTTGGATACGACCGAATGACGCTACGTGGCGAGGGCTTGGCCCTCATGAACGCGTACGGTCAATTCAACCCGATTTACGTGCCTCGCAATTTATATTGGTTCTTTTTCGCACCGCCCGCGCCAACGAGCGACGGCGCGTTTCCATACTTAAGCTACGACCCGCACGGTCTAAGTGTACTGATCGCGTCGCCAATGTTCTTGTTGGTTGCGGTATCGCTTTGGCGACAGGGGCGGCAGCGAATCGTGTGGTCGTCATTGGTGGGGATTGCGCTCTGTTTGATGCCGTTGCTGATGTATTTTAACACCGGCTTCGCGCAGTTCGGTCATCGTTTCAGTATGGATTATCTGCCGCTGCTGTTGTTGCTTGCGTTCATGGGTGCTAGCGTGACGCGTCTCAGTTTTACGCGAGGATTATTGATCGCTTCAATCCTGATTCATGCATGGGGCCTGTTGTTGGTCAGCCCATCCCAACAAACCCGCGCCTGGCACCCGAGCGTCATCGAAATAAACATGAATAATCAAACGCCCACACCCACGCCTGATATGTAAATGAAACGAAGAGTTGGGTGCCCCATCCTTTTCGTAGTAAAGGTTGGGCCGGGTGCCCCTGCCCCTCTGGGGCTGGGGGACTTACCGCGCGACGACGGGCGCCCAATCCTTTTCGCAGAAAAGGGTGGGGAATTCTGTGAAGCACGACAATGATCTATTCGATTCGCAATTCCCCACCCTTATCTACCGCGAAGGATGGGGCACCCAGTGCTAACCCTCAACCCGAAGCACCCGCGCCGCATTCGTAAACACCTCATCCCGAAAACCCAGCGACCGTTTCAACTGATACGCCCGCTCAATCCACGACGGCAATCGCGCAATCTCTCGATACCGTCGAATACCGATCAACCGCACAAACGCCGGCAGCATGACCGGTATCGGAAAGTCCGTTCCAAACACCAACTTTCGCTGCAAATCGTGTGCCTTCCGCAACCGCTTCAACCATGTCGTCCGACCAAACGCCGCCAGCGCCGAGCTATCCGCATAGAGCGGTGCCTCGGCAAACTCGCCCGTCAACGCATCGACCAATTGCCGATGACCATCGGCATTTTGCCACGGCATCGACGGCGTCGCCGCGTGTGCGACGATCATCCTCGGCATGCGTCGCCGCGCCTTAAGGTCGCGCAACGTTTCCAATATCGCCCCCGGATGTTCCTGATCGGAATGTTGCGTGGTAAGCGACATCTCGCCGCCGTAATGCACGAGAATCGGAATCTCCAAATCGGCGGCGACTTCAAGAAATGCAACGGTTCGCGCATCGCGTGCGTCGATATTCTGATGCACCGGCAACCACTTAACTAGCGCGGCGCCGGCATCGGCGACGGCGTGTAACGCATCGACTGCATCCGCCCGATACGGATGAATCGACGCGCCGAAGAGTAGCTTTTCCGGATTGGCTTGACACACCGAACGCACCAACGAGTTCGATGTATAAAGGTCGCTACCGCGTTGACCCTTGCGTTCGACCGGCCCGATGGCGTTGCCGTCGTCATCGTGATAGGCATCGAATGCTAACAAACATAGGCGGTCCACGCTTGTGGCCGCCGCGAAATGCTTCTCGTTGATCGTGCGGATTTGTTCGTCCAAGGCCGGGCCGGGCGGCAATCGTGGATCGACGCCCAATTGCCGCTTAATAAAAAACCAACCGGGGCGGCGCAGCATGCGTGTCGAAAAATAACTGTCGCGCCCATCGGCACCGCGGTAATCGTCTTCGAACGCAAAACGCTCGATATCCGGCTGCCGGAGCAGGTCGCTATAGCCGAGATGACAATGGACGTCGATGATCACGGTGCTTCGCCAATTCAAACGCGCGATACCGGTCGGTTTTGTGCAACCGTCGCACGGGGCGAGTATAACCTGATAGCAAATGATTCACGCGGATGCGGATATCGCGATCATCGGCTCGGGCTTCGGCGGCTCGGTGGCGGCGCTGCGCGCTGCCGAAGCGGGGTTGCGAACCGTCGTGTTTGAGCGTGGTCGCCGTCTCGATTTGCAGTCCGAGCGCGAACGACGCGACGTGTTGCTGTCGCGATTTACGAGCGGCCCGGCGCAAGTGCATTCGATGCCGGGGCTATTGGCGCTAACGGGTAACGCACTTGGCGGCGGCTCGCAAATCTATACCGCCGTCAAAATGCCGCCCAAGCCGGAGATATTCGATGACCAATGGCCCGGCGATATCAACTGGCAATCCATGCAGCCTTGGTTTGAGCGCGTCCGCGACGTCATCCAACCGCAGACAGTTGCCCAACCCTTCGACCGGCAACGCAAGTTGGCGGCCATCGCGAATGCCTTAAACGGGCACGTCGAGGCGTTACCACTGGCATGGTCACCGCCGTCGCAAACGCAACAGTCAAACATCACGGCAACCGACCTGCACGGTCAATGGCAAACCTGGCAGGCAGGCGGCGGTAAGCGACCCTTAACGCAGACATATCTGAAGCGCGCGGAAGAAGAGGGGGCGGAGGTTCGCTGCGAGGCGGAGGTGACATTTATCGAATCGTTACCATCCGGCTATCGTGTGCATTATCGATATCGAAGCAACGGTGCATGCATCGATGATTCAATTCGCGCGGATAAGGTCGTCATCGCCGCAGGTACGCTCAACACGTTGCGATTGTTGTTTCGTTGTCGCGCCGCTGTCGACGGTTTGCCTAATCTCTCGCCCGCCTTGGGGCGGCACTTTTTCACGAACGGCGACATGGGGGCGGCGCTGTGGCGCGGCGCAGGTTTGCCACAAGCAGATAACGGCCCTTTGGTGACGGCGTGGGTCGATCTTTGGCAACACGAGCGAATGTTCCTTATGGAGACGGGGCGGTTTCCGATTGTGAACGCAAGCGACCGCGCGCCGTGGCTCTTTGGCGTTATGGGCGATCCGCCGATTGATGGTGCGATTACGTTTGAAAAAGGGCGACTGCGACATCGTTGCGAGCGCGAATCCGTTAGCGTATTTCATCGTCGCGTATCAATATTGATGAAGAGAGCCGCGCAGGCCATCGATGCACGCTCGCTCGTCGTCCCTGCTACTGTGTTCAATCGTCGACCGGTTACCGTGCATCCGCTGGGCGGTGCGCGAATGGCAAACGGGCCGCGCGATGGTGTTGTCGACAGCCATCAGCAGGTATTCGGCTATCCGGGTTTGTATGTGCTCGACGGCGCCGCCATTCCGCGACAACTGGGTTCGCCACCGTCGATGACAATCGCGGCCTGCGCCGAACGCGCGATGGCAAAGATGTTAGAACAGGGCCACTAAACACTAGATGAACAATTTGTCGCAAGAACATTTAATGACTACAAACGCGAGCACGCTCGACATCCCCCGCGTCTCGATCGGCACGTGGCCCACGCCGGTGCAAGAAGCCCCACGTTTCGCTGCCGAGCATCAACTGCGCTCGCTGTGGGTGAAGCGCGAAGACCAATCGCATGCCGTCTGCGGCGGTAACAAAGTGCGCGGGCTCGAATACCTGCTCGGTCGCGCCATTGAAAGGAATGTGAAAACGCTCGTCTCTTTCAGCAGCGCGGGCAGCCACCATCTCAGCAAAACGGCTTGGCACGCACGGCAACTTGGCATGAACACGGTCGCCGTGTTCGTGCCACAGCCCAACGCACATTACGTTCGCGCTAATATCGCAGCGGCCCTGGCCGCTGGCGCTCGCTACGTCCCCGCCAACTACGCCACGGTCTTACCCAAAACTATCGCGTGTTACCTTCGCGAACGACTTCGCGGCAATGGGTCGGTGATGTTCATTCCGCCCGGCGGTACATCCCCGCGCTCCATGTATGGCCACGTCCGCGCCGCGTTTGAACTCAAAGATCAAATCGACGCCGGTCTCGTTCCCAAGCCCGACTATATCTACGTGGCATTGGGTAGCCTCGGCACTGCGTGCGGGTTAGCGGCTGGCTTGCATCACGCGCGGATCGATACGAAGGTCGTCGGTGCGATCGTTTCGCATCGTTGGTATTGCACAGCACGCCGGTTGCGGAAGATGACGCGTAAGGCGTCGTGGGCGTTTACGACAGCGATGGGAACCGCAAAGCCGCGCGTCTCGGACGATCTCGGCTTGTTGCAGCCGCCCCTGATCGAAGACGCACTCGGTCGCGGTTACGCGCAGTTCACCGACTCGGCCATGCGTCGCGCCGTGCAATTTAAAGCCGCCGAAGGCTTACCGTTCGACGGTACGTATATGGCCAAAACGCTCGACGGCATGTTGAACTTCATCGAGCGCCGGGGCTTACAAGGTAAGAATCACCTACTGTGGTACACCTATTGCGCGGCACCGCCGACGGAAATCGACGTGAAGGCATTACCGTCGGCACTGCGTCGTTATTTCGATGAACCGGTGCAACCGTTAGATGTGTAGTCGCCGCTACGTGCGTATGCCTTCGAGCATCACGACCGAGATCGGCGCGAACACAATGAACGGTAACCACGGCGGCAGGGCGGGGCTGATGTCGATCGACGAGAAATCGACCGTGTTCATCATAAACATCGACGCATAACACAGACCGGCGGCCAGCAAACACTTACCGCCCAACACCACGATCGGCGGTCGTTCGCGATTCAAAAAGAACGGCAGGCCGATGCAAAGCAGCGTCATGTTCATAAAGACCGTCGTGAGCCGCGAGTGCTTCATGCGAATGAACTCACCCGAGCCGGTGGCCGCAAAAAATTCCTGCAACCGATCCAACTCGCGCAGCGACAGGAACTGCGTCCACTGTGCCGATTGTTGCAGCGTGATTTCTTTCGGCGTTAACAGCGACGGATACTCGCGCACCGCATAACGGCCCACGCTCGCCGACGGGTCGTCCGGATCGGCAGCCAACACCGTGGCCACGCCGTTGCGAAAGATCCAGCAGCCCTTTTCCGCATCCCAGTTCGCTTCGTCGGCCTCAATGATTTCCGTTAGCCGCAAGTCGTCGTCACGAAGCAAGATCACCACGCCGCGCATCACGCTCACGGCGGGGCTAAAACGACTGGCCGACAGCAACGCGTTGCCGTTCTTCGGGTCGGGCAAGAAATGAACCGCAAACGTCTGTCGGCCTTCGACATCGCCGTGGGCGCGGGCCAACTTTGGTGCAATGCTGGGGATGATCAGTTCCTGATCGACGAACCAGAGCGCGTTCATAGCCAAACCGGCAATCAGCAACGGCGCCGCGACGCGATAAAGCGACGTTCCCGCGGCGAGTATCGCCGTCATCTCATTCGATCGATGCAAGCGCACCAACGTAAAGCAACCGGCCATCAATGTGATCACGCCCGCCAACTGTGCGAAATACAGAAACAGGTTGTGACCGTAATAGTCGGCAATGCGGCCCAGAATTTGGCCGAGCGTTTGATTGGGCACTTCGGTGAATTCGTCGAGATTCACGAACAGATCGAGCACCACGTAAATGCCGATCATCACCGTCAGCGCGATGGCATAGTTCACGAGGAACGATTTGAGAATGTAGCGATCGATGATCTTCATATCGCTTTCCTAACGCCGTAAGAAACGCGTGCCAATGACGGCGACGGCCACGTACAACAACGCCGTCGAGCCCCACAACAAAGCGATGCCCGCGATGCTGTAGTCCGGTCGGTCCGCCAGGTTTCGCGCCGTCAGCGCCGTTACGGTAATAAACAAACACGGGATGCAGCTAATAAAGAAGGCGACCAGCGCCTGCCCACTGCGAATGATCGTGCCCAACAACGCGCCGATCACGATCACCGCCAGCCACGCCAGCGAGATCGACAAACGAAAGTGAATTTCGCCGCGTACTTCCGAGCGATATTCGGCTTCTTTACGCGCCAGCCGTTGCTGCACGCGTTTTTGCTTGGCGAAAAGCTTCAACGCATCGGGTCGCGCGTCGTAATCGCGATCGAAGATCGACCGCACGCGCGTGTCCATGAAATCCTGATAGGCCGAGTGGATTTTGTCCTGATCTTTGAACGGCACGCGCGGCAACGTTTCGCTTGGTTTGCGAATGATGCGGGCGCTGCTGCCCTCACTCGCCGGCGTGATGCGCACGTCGTTTTCCAGCGTGATGACGATATCCGGCTCGTTCTCAACCGCGCCGCTTTCGAGCCGGATGCGAGCGCTCTCGGCCTGATAGCGTGTGCCCTCGACCGCACCCGATTCCCAGACCGTTGCTTCAACATCGTTCAGCGTGATGCGACCGTCGTCTTCGTTGACGAATATGCCGTAGGCCGACAGCTTCACGCGGCGGTCGTTGGCCTTGTCATAAAACTCGATGTCGCCTTGGTTGGCTTTGACGATTTCGTCCGTTTTGCGCGCGAGGAAGTAGATTTTGAGTTCCTTACGCATCCCGTTCATCAAATCTTCGATCTCGGGGATTTGCAGCGGGTCGCTCCGGAAGTCGAACAGCGTCCACAGGTTCTCGAAGCGAATCTTACGGCGAATCTTCAGCGGGATTTCAATCGGTCCCAGCACCTGCTCTTCGAACTCGAAATACTGATTGCGTTCGGCGTCGAAGCTGCGGCCGGATTGCATCTTGACTTTGATTTCCGGCATCGACTTGCTGTTGTCGAATTGGATGATCGTCTCATCGGCCGTGCCCATGCGCACCAACTGACCGTTGTTCGATTCCATAAACGACACGCCGGTCAGATGCAGAAAGACGTAATCCTCGGCATTTCGCTCGCCATCGGCGTCGATGACGTCGGCGGCTTCGATCTTGTCGCACTTGCGCGCCGAGATGGTGTACTTGCCGTAGTTCAGCGGCTTACCGCGCAGGAAGCGACCGGCCACCACGGCGGGCACGTCGCGCCGCGTGATGTCTTCCACGCTCCACAGCATCTTGGGGATAAAGAAGTTCAGCCCCCACAACCACACGCCGGTGATGAGCAAGCCGATTGCAGCCGGTGGTGCCATCAAACGATGGATGTTCACGCCCGCTGCCCGGCACGCGAGGATTTCGTTATCCGCCGCCGCGCGACCGTAGGTGATCGTCGCCGCAAAGAGCGCCGCCAGCGGCAGCATAAAGATCAGCGCGATCGGAATGAGATAGAGGAAGATGTTGAGGATTTCGCCGGCACCGATGCCCTGAGATTTGAACAGGCTCGACACGCCGCCGCCCATCACGACCAGCATGGTCAGCGCGATGGCGGTCAGTACAAAGCCGCGCAAGAGTTCGCGCCCGAAATAGCGGTTCAGCGTTCGCATAATGGTGCAACGGCGAGTGGACGCGCGATTTACGACTGGTTCCGATGGCTGCGGCACTCGCGACCGCGCCGTCGCAAGGCCCCGCCGCCCATCGGCGCGCCTAACCTCCTAAGTAGCGTCAGTTTAGATGTGCGGGGCGATGCGTCAACCAAGCGACATGACGTACAGCACTATGGGATTCAGAAATGCAATTGCTGTGGGAAAAAAGGTATCGACGCCGTAAGGATCGGATTCGGCCGCCATTGAAGCGGCTTGACGTTTGCTTTTGATCGGCTCGTTAGCGGATTAACGGGTACTTTAACACACGGCGTCTTCAACGGCCGTTTCATCCATCAATTCGGCGACCTGACCACACTCTGGGCAAACACCGCTTTCATTTTTCACGAGCGAGTAGCCGCAATGCTCGCAGTAAGGCTGGTCTCCAAGTTGGCGAGTTTTCCACGCGGACCAAAAGATAAGTCCACACCCTGTAAACGCTACCGCAAATAGGCCGAACGTCATCAGCAGGGCGACCGTCAGTGACGATGGGGTCGGGGCAAACCAGCCAAGATAAGCCAACCCCAAACTGCCGAGACTCGCCAGTAGCGACCCTATTCGATCGATTCGCCGAATGTCCGGCGGCGGTCGTCGTTTACGTCGCATGTTCTGATACCTCCGCTGGTGCGCGCCCATCGACTTTCTAGACCCGATTCATTCTGAATTCAGGTAGACAGACCGCTAACCTATAAAACATCTACTGGCGAAATCTCATCAGGCTCACGATAATACGCGCTTCGGCCTCTATAAGACGACTGTCCTAGTTCGACGTCGAACAATCGGCCACTATTGAAAGCCACCGCAAATGTCCGAACCCACCACCACATCCAACCGTCCCGTTTCCAAAACCGGCCGCGCCTGGTCTGTCGAAGATTCCAGCGACCTATACGGCATTCGCGCCTGGGGAGCCGGTTACTTCGGCATCAACGACCGCGGTACGGTACAGGTCAGTCCCCAAGGCCCAGCTGGACCCAGCTTCGACCTGAAGGAACTGATCGACGAGTTGCGCGAGCGCGGCTTGGGCTTGCCGTTGTTGGTGCGCTTTAGCGACATCATCAAGTCGCGCCTCGACGAACTCAACGCCGCGTTTCAAGCCGCCTTCGAGTCGCACGACTACACCGGCCAATACATGGGCGTGTTCCCGATCAAGGTGAACCAGCAGCGCCACATCGTCGAAGAGATCGTGCAGTTCGGCGATCCCCACAAATTTGGCCTCGAAGCCGGAAGCAAGCCCGAGCTGCTCGCCGTCTTGGCCATGCTCGAATCCAACGAGCCGCTCATCATCTGCAACGGTTACAAAGACGTCGAATACATCGACCTCGCGCTGATGGGCACAAAGCTCGGCAAAACGATCGTTATCGTGGTCGAAGACTATCACGAACTCGGGCGCATCATCGAGCGTTCGAAGCAACTGGGCGTACGACCGCAGATCGGCTTCCGCATGAAGCTTTCGACGCGCGGCTCGGGTCGATGGCAGGAATCGGGCGGCGTGAAAAGCAAGTTCGGTCTCACGATTACCGAGATGCTCAGCGGCGTCGAACAACTGCGCGACCAAGAGATGCTCGATTGTTTGCAACTCACGCACTTCCACCTCGGCAGCCAGATCACCAACATCCGCTCGATCAAAGACGCGCTCTCCGAAGCCGTACGGTTGTATAGCGAACTGCGTCGTCTCGGCGCGGGCGTAAAGTATTTCGACGTCGGCGGCGGCATGGCGGTCGACTACGACGGCAGCAGCAGCACCTACGCCTCCAGCGCGAACTACACGATCGCCGAATACGTCGGCGACATCGTCGATGCGCTCACCACCGTCTGCGAAGAAACCGACACACCCCACCCGACCATCGTGACGGAAAACGGCCGCGCGCTGGTCGCGCACCAATCGGCGCTGATCTTCGAAGTCCTCGGCGTTACGCGACCGGTCGAACAGACTGTGCCGAAGGAACTGCCCGACGACGCGCACAACGTGATGCATTCGCTGCTCGAATCATACGAAACGCTCAGTGCCAAGAACTATCAGGAAGCGTATCACGATATCCTGCACCATCGCGACGAAGCGATGAGCCTGTTCAAGCTGGGCTATCTCACGATCGAAGATTGCGGCCGCATGGAGGCGATCTTCTGGGCCGCGTGCCGCAAGATTCATAAGCTGATGGCCGCCGCCGATTACGTGCCGGAGGAACTGCAAGGCCTCGACGGTCAACTCGCATCGATCTACGCGTGCAACTTCTCGATCTTCCAGTCGATCCCCGATTGCTGGGCCGTCGATCAGCTACTGCCCGTGATGCCGATTCACCGGCTCGACGAAGAACCGACCGAGCGCGCCGTGCTCGCCGATATCACCTGCGATAGCGACGGCAAGCTCGATAGCTTTATCGACCGGCGCGACTTTAAGAACACGCTCGAAGTCCACCCGTTCAACGGCGACGATTACGTGATGGGCGTGTTCATGACCGGCGCCTATCAGGAAATCCTCGGCGACATGCACAACCTCTTCGGCGATACCAACGCCGTGCACGTCACGGTCCGCGAAAACGGCCAGTACTTCGTCGATCACATCGTCGACGGCGACACGGTCGAAGAAGTATTGCAATACGTGCAATACAACCCGGAAGAACTCCTCAACCGCCTGCGCCGCACGGTCGAACGCGGCCTCCGCGAAGGCCGCATCACGTTCAAAGAATCGGCCGAGCTACTGCGCAAGTACGAAGAGGGGTTGAAGGGGTACACGTATTTGGAAGCGGATGGTTAAGCGCGACGGGGTGTTCAATGGGTCCGGCGAATGGTCAGTAGCGCCAGGCGTGGGGTGCCATGCCGACCCAACCGCGGGACGCGGATAAGCCGAAGCAACGTTCACCTTGCGGGATATCACCCGAATGCGAAACAAAGACGAAGGTCGGCATACTTCGCGAGCGAACTGCATATCTTTCACAAATTAATTCATTGGGTTGATGTAACAGTGTCGGATTGGGGTGCGAATGGTGCTTGGCGTCGTCGCGCGGTTTGGACATGCCGACCTATACGTTGGTCGCGCAATTTGATGGTCTCGCGCAAGTTTGCCTCGTTATGACCTTCAACATTTATCCGTTTGGGTCGGCATGGCACCCAAAAATCACCGAATCTCGCCGGTGTTTCGGTGAGTCGAGTACGACCCACCCTACGCCGCAACGCATACGACGGTACGTGGTTCGGGTCGGCTTGACACCAATCGCGATATAGAAAAAGAAAGGGCGGCTCGATACGCGCAACGTCGTCTGGCCGCCCTCGATAGTAGACATTAACTCGCGATCTCAGGCCATTACGCCTTCGCCTTCAAGATATCCCGAATGTCCGCCAGCAACTCTTCCTGCGATGGCCCCTTCGGCGCTTCCGGCTTTTCTTCTTCAAAGCGCTTGCGTGCCGTGTTGATCGACTTCACCACGATAAAGACGGCGAACGCGATGATGATGAAGTTCAGCATTTCCGTCGCGAACGCGCCGTATTGCAGTACGACGGCCGGGATTTCCTTGCCCGCGTCGTTGACAGTCTTTTCTTTAAGCGTGTATGCATAGTCGCTGAAGTCCATGTTGCCCATCAACAAACCCAGCGGCGGCATGATGATCTTGTCGACGATCGACTTCACCAACCCGCCAAACGCGGCACCGATGATGATACCGACGGCCATGTCGACCATGTTGCCCTTGAAGGCGAATTCGCGAAATTCTTTGACCATTCCCATGATGTTGCTCCTTAGATAGTGGCGAAAGAAGGGTACTTCGAGCCGTGCGTCGTCGTGAGCGCGCGGCGCAGTCGGCGGCCCGCGTTGATAATGACAGGCCGCCGTGCCGGACGCAACAAATTAAACTGATCTATAGAACCTTAGGCAAGGGGGCCTTTCGTACCGTCCGGCGATGGCCATGGTTGCACGTAAGTCTTTACTGCTATTAACCGTAGCGTTCGATGTCACAGCGCGCAGCAATAAGTTGAAAAAATGATTGAGTTTACGGGTAGGTCTCAGTAGGATTCGGGTTTCTCTGGTTCGACGCCGTAAAAGCTACCCTCATCGCCCGCTTTGCATCGTTGGGCCCAGCCTATCTCAACTGCCGTATCTCTGCAGTCGGATGGATTTAGATAATTGTCTTTTGAACGCCTCGGCGATCGTGCCCGAGCGCGTGAGTGGTTGCATGTGTGTTCTTTTGCTTTGCTAACAAAAACGAGGAGGAAGTTGGATGTTGAATGCAAATCCGACCGGACGTGTCGTCGCCGTAATGGCGGCACTAGGGCTAATGACGGCAGCGACGGTGGCCCAGGCGCAGATTGCATCGGCCCTGTTACAGGAAGATAGCCCGCTGCCCGGAATGCCGACGGAGAATATCGACTCGCTCAGTAACACCGCCGTCAACAATGCCGGCGGCTTTGCCATCACGACGAATACCAGCGGCTCGGGCACGACGCTCAGTCATATCTGGGGTAGCGCCACGGCGGGCGCGGGAGCCATCCTGCGCACCGAAAGTACGATCGGCGATTTCACTCAGGGCTCATTCGAAAGCTTTTTCGGTATGGCCGATAGCGGAGCGCTCTGTTACGGCACGACTGACACGAATAATGTCACCATGACGACCGGCCTCGATTCGGTTTATCTCGACGGCATGCCGCTACTACAAGAAGGCGATCCGGTCGCGGCCTTCTTTGGTGAGCTGTCAACATTCAACAGTCGCCCCGGCATCAGCGGCAACGGTGTACCCTATTGGACCGCCGGTTTCACCAGTGGTTTCGGGGGCAACACCGCCAATCGTTCGCTCGTCTCCGGCAATCCGCCAATGCCGTTGATTACGGGTGGCGATTTCATTCCCGGCTTTATCGATCCGCTCAGTATGAGCACCTTCGATTTTGATTGGCGTCTCTCTGAAGGCGGTTCGCGCTATATTGGTTTGGCCAACCTCAATACGGGCAGCACGGCAAACGACGGTTTGGTCGTGTTAAGCGACAACGCCGTGATGATTGATGGCTTGCCTTTGCTTGAAGGCTCTCCCGTTGCTGCGTCGGCTGGTGGTCTGACCGGTGAATTGTGGGATAACTTCGACTTCTTCGGTATCAACGAATCCGGTAATTACATGGTCACTGGCGACACCGATGCCGCGAGCGCACAGGATGAGTTCGTGCTCGTAAGCGATGTCATCGTGTTGCGCGAAGGCGACGTCTTGCCCGAAGGCACCGTCAGCGGCGCGATGGAAGGCGGTTACCTCAACTCGAGCGGTGACTGGGCCGTCATTTGGGATATCGATACCCTTGGCGGTAATGTTGAAGCGTTGATCTACAATGGCGACGTGCTATTGCTCGAAGGCGAGGCCGTGGACTGGAACAACGACGGCGCGATCGACGGCCTCGACAATAACGGCGTCGTCGCTAACTTCACGGGTATTAGTGCGCTGACGGTCGGCGCCCGTGACGTCAACGGCGATGTCGATATCTACTTCACTGCCGATATCGATTTCAACGGTACCAGCTCGACGACCGACGACCTAGAAGGATTCTTTCGATTGACAGTCGCCACAAGTGGCGGGTGCATCCAACCGGGCGATTTGAATGGCGATGGAGTTATTAACGGAAAAGATATACAGCCCTATGTGGACTGTATTACTAACTCAAGTACGACGGATTGCGAATGTGCTGATATGACGTTCGATGGTGTCGCAGACAACAACGACACGCTACTCTTCGTCGCAGCGTTACTTGAAAAAGATAATCGCTATACCGCGTCATTTGGACCAGTGGTTGGAACGATCACTACCGATGCGGGGGGGGCAACCGGCGAGTATGGATGCCCAGTTGAAACTCAGTGCCGGCGCGAACGGGATTCGTTTGGTAACGATCGACGAGTTCCTAATCGGAACTGCATCGGTTTCAACGCTCGGCGGCAATTCAGGCGGAATGTCATTCCTATATCGTCCGGGTACCGGTGTGGGCACTTGGAACACCCAAACCGGACAGTTTTCGTTTGGTGCGGATATGGATGGCGCTTACCCGCTAGCCGACTTGGCGATTCCCGATCCACCGTTGTCGGATGACGACTCAGATACTTTCAACAATGAACGAGAGCTTTGGCAGATGTTGGTGAACGGAACGGTTGCGCAGGTTCAAGGCCAGCAGGTGGTTGAGTTTGACGGCGATTTGATGTTAACCGTCTTGAATTCTATTTCCGGTCGTGTATCCGCTGTCGACATCACTGTGGAAAATGTCGAGTTGAAGGTCATCGAAGACGATGGGTCTTCATGTCCTAAAAACCGGCAATGCAAGAAGCGCGTTTTATGCTTACAGCCAGTTTTCATTCGTGACGACAATGGCATGAATGCGTCCGGCAGTAGCTTCGCAGTATTTCAAGCGGCGGCGAACGATGTGTGGGCGCGGTGCTGTGTCGAATTCGAATGGCAAGCCCCGGTGTTTGTTGATTCGACCGCCTTCCAAATAATCGAGAACATGGACCAAGAGAGTGGATTGGCGGAGTTGGCCATGCTTGGAGATGAAGTCGACCAAGATGGAGATAACGACTGCATCGAGATCTTTTTTGTCGAACAAATGAATAAGGCAAATGGTGACGCCCATGCTTCCGGTGATGGGATTTGCAGATCCGGCGGCGCAAAGCACTCAAAGGTCTGGGTTTCCGACGCGGCAATCGACGATTGCGACCCCGACGCGTCGCGCGTTTGCGCCCACGAGATAGGGCACGTGATGGGCCTTAAGCATGAAAGCGGATGCGTGATGACGCCGGGGGGCAATCCACCGAACTGCCCCACCAATAATCCGGATATGGTAAGCTTGGAGCAATGCAAAGCACTTCGGAATCCGTTGTTGAAGGAAAAAGACCCGGTGGAAGATTGTTGCAAGACACCCAATTGTGAGTCCGGTGGTTCCTAGAAAACGTTTCCATTTCGGTTGATTCTGTTGAATGACTAAATTTGCCGCCGCCCGATTTTTACCGATCGGGCGGCGGTCTTTTCGTTGGCCAACTAGTTTCATTCGGTTCTCGTCGATTTGATTACAGTCCCCAATAGCGTTATCGTTATTTCTGAGAAGGAGTTGTTTGGGCATCTCGACGTGCTACCACCTGTCATCGCAGTAATCATGATGTAATCATGTCCTCATCCAAAACACCAAGTCATCGCCGCCGCCATCGCACGCTCGGCATTCTCTTTTCCATTAACGGTGCCATCGTCATCGTTTGCGGCGTGTTGATTGGAATCGGTGGATTCACGTTCGGGTATGCCGAGGGCCATAGCTATTTCAGTAACGATCCGACGGCTTGCGCCAATTGTCACGTCATGCAGGGGCATTTCGATTCGTGGCAGAAGAGCAGCCACCATCACGTTGCCGTTTGTAATGACTGCCACTTGCCCAGCGATGGTGTGCGAAAATATATCACCAAGGCCGACAATGGTTTTTTTCATTCGTTGGCGTTTACGCTGGAGAATTTTCACGAGCCGATTCAGATTAAAGAGCGCAACCGGCGGGTGACGCAGGAAAGTTGCATCGATTGCCATACGCAAACGGTGCACGCGATGCTACCTGAATCGACAGGCGGCGAGATGCAATTGTGTATCAAATGCCACGCCGGTGTCGGTCACGGCCCGCTCTAACGCCGTTTGTTGAATGTCGAATTAGAGGAGTGTTATGACGCAAACTGACGAACAGGCCACCGCCCCGAAGAAAACGCGATCGCTTCTCGGCCTTTCGGTGTTGCTGGTCGTTACGATCGTTGCCACCGTCGGTGTTACGGCGTTGTTGATCGATATCTTCGGTCATAAACAAGAGGCCCGCACGCCGTTCGTACGGGTGGTGGAAGTGGACGAGCTAACCACCAACCCGAAACCTTGGGGCGACAACTGGCCGCATCAGTACGACGGCTATCTGCGAACGGTCGATACCGAATTTACGCAGTACGGCGGCTCCAGCGCAATGCCTGCTCAGAAGCTGGACGACGACCCGTGGTTGCGCCGGCTGTATGCGGGGTATGCATTTTCGCTCGACTATCGCGAAGCGCGCGGCCATGCATACATGCTTTCCGATCAACTGCACACGCAGCGCGTCACCGAGCGTCCGCAGCCTGGCGCATGTCTGCACTGTCACGCGAGCGTCATACCGACCTATCGTCGCGTCGGTCTCGCGGCCCAGAATAAGTCGAACGATGCGAAAGTACTGGCGGCGGAATTTAATTGGCCCGCCGTTCAAGATGGCTTCGATAAACTGTGTGCGATGAGTTACGCCGAGGCGTACGAAGAACTAGCCCAGACGCCAGACGGCACTGGCACCGATCAACCGCACCCGGTCAGTTGCGTCGACTGTCACGATCCGCAGTCCATGAAGACCCGCGTGACGCGCCCCGGCTTTGTGCGTGGGATCGCCGCGTTAGCTTCTGGCGATGCGCCTGTACCCCACCTGCCTAGCATCGATCGCTGGCGTAACGGGTCGCGGTCACAACCCTACGATCCCAATCGGGATGCATCGCGCCAAGAAATGCGCACCTTCGTCTGCGCCCAATGTCATGTCGAATATTACTGCGGCCCCAAGGAAACGCTTTTCTTCCCTTGGGAAAAAGGGCTCAAGGTCGAAGATATCGAAGCGGTTTACGAAGATCACACCTTCCCGGATGGCAAGGCGTTTTACGATTACCTTCATGGCGAAACCGGCGCGCCGGTCTATAAGGCGCAACATCCCGAGTTTGAGTTATGGAGCCAGGGCATTCATGCTGCCAGCGGTGTCGGTTGTGCCGATTGTCACATGCCATACCAGCGCGAAGGTGCGATGAAAGTCAGCAGCCACTGGGTGAAAAGCCCATTGATGAGTTTGAACACATCGTGCCAGACGTGCCATCGAGTGAGCGAAGATGAATTGCGCGGCAAAGTTGAAGCTATTCAGAACCGAACGCGGGGCTTGATCGATCGCAGCGCGGCCGCGCTCGTCGATATGCTCGACGCCATCAATGAGGCGAAAGCTGCCGGCGCGACCGAGGAACAACTCGCCCCGATATACGTGTTGCAACGAAAAAGTCAGTGGCGTCTCGATTTTATCAGCAGCGAAAACTCCGAGGGCTTCCACGCCGATCAGGAATCCGCGCGGATTCTGGCCGAGGCAATCGATTACGCCCGCCAAGCCCAAAACGCCGCGCAAGCAATCCGAACGCCGACCGCCCCGAATGTCGACCGCGAATTCGAGCCGGTCGAAGGCGTTACGCCCTCCGACGAAGCACCGATGGGTTCGAATGAAAAGAACAAGTGATCGTCTAGAAGGTGCAGTCTGTTAGTCCGAGACGCCGTATGGGCTTCGAGCGGGCATTTACAACCGATTGAAGGCGCGGTGTGTCACCTAGAGGCAACCGGGCATGCCATGTTACTGTAATACAAACAGGCTGCTAAATCGGTCCAGTCAGCGACGTGAATGTGCTAATTTGGGCTGATCGCCGATGATGATATTGCGAAGGTGCCCAATATTGAATGGGTTTACAGCGAATTGATCGAGCGATTGTATTGTCTCAACAACATCAGTTACCTCAGATAGCGGCAACACACACAATCGATCCTTTGTCCAAGGTCTGTTCAGCGGATGGATGATGATGCCCGCAACGATGATGCCCCACACGCGATAGCCTTCGTCCGCGCTCCAACTCGCGACCGGTCCGCCTGAGAAACCGATGAAGTCCGCAATGTCGATGGCAATCGGAACCGTGCCTTTGTCGCATCCGCAGTTGTCTTTCCCTTCAAGCACGACGCCGGTTTCGATCAGCGGGTGAAAGTCGATCAGTGCATCGATATTCCTCGGCGCATCCGACCCGCGATAACCGCCAAACACAACGACATCTCCCGCGCGTAACGCCGGCGCGAGGTCGATCGTATTGGTCGCGAACCGCGGCCGTTCCGATTGCAAGATTGCCCAATCATCGACTGCAAGGCGATGATGGTCTGCATTCGAATAGTGAAAGTTTGTCGACTGCATCGGGTAGCCATCGACCGACGCGTGTGGGCCGAGGTAATCGAGCACATGTGCCGCCGTGATGACGGTGTCGGCTGATAAGGGTATTCCCGATGCGCAACCGTCGGCTCCGATGCGCGCAACTTGTAGACCCGGCTCATAGAAACTCGCACGGGCCGCACGATGGTTGACGTGCTTT
>JAUIHO010000281.1 GCA_030432035.1 Phycisphaerae bacterium | reverse complement strand
GTTACATTACTGGCGTGGCATTCTCACACTTTTCAATCTTCGTGAATTCGGAGGGCGTAAACCTACGTTGGGATGAACAACCCTCCAAAGTTGTCGACGAAGGCGTCGTAACATCATTTAAGCTGCCGGGGTATTGGTTTGAGGATTGTTGGAGATTACCCATTTTCGAGAATCAAACCGGTGCAACGAGCGTGTCGGCCGATCCTCAAACAGGGAGGATTATTTATTTAGGTCCGGCGCAAACCGTCGCGAAGTACGTGTTCCTTTTAATCCCCCATTGGCTGACCAACCTCATCGCGTGGTCAATGTTCTTTCTGCTATGGCGTCGGAGCCGAAAGCCCCCTAAGGGTCATTGTCAGCAATGCGGTTATAATCTGACGGGCAACGAATCGGGTCGGTGTCCAGAGTGCGATCACCGTGTAGAGCCAACCGTAGATACCGCTTAGTGTTTGCGCTCGATTGGCGGTGCGAACGAACATGGATGGGACCGCGATATGCAAGATGAGGCACGACCAGCACCGCCACCGATGGTACCGACTGCGCCTTCTGCAATGGCGGATGACAACACCGGCCGATCATCGAGCGGCGTGCGATGGCTGTTCATCGGCGGGACGGGGCTGTTTGTGCTCGTGTTGTTATGTGGCGGCGGGCTCTACTGGTTTTATACGAGCAGCCAGGCCGAGGTCGAGCAGGTGGTGAACGCGTTTCAAACGCAGCTCGACGCCGAGAATTACGCCGCAGCGTATCAGGCGATCGGCCCCGAATGGAAGCTCATCAACTCGCAGGCAGATTTTACGGAGCTTGAATCGACGATCTTTTCGCAACTTGGCAAGCTGCAAAGCAAAACGATGTTTTCGTTTAACGTAAATGAGGCAACGAGCGGCGGCACGGCGTACATTATCTATAACTGTACATTCGAAAAGGGTCAGGGACAGGTGAAATACTCGCTTACCAGCAGCACCGGCACATGGCGGATCGTCGGTCATCATGTGGAATCGCCGGCGATGATAAAGGTATTGGCTTGCCCGAGTTGCGGGGAGGTAATGAGCGACTTGGTCAAGTTCTGTAGCGAATGCGGGACCAAGATGAATCGTTGAGCGGGCGGCGTTATCTTTGTAGGAACTGCTTAAACGCCGCAACATTCGCCATGTCTTCCGGGGTTGCTTTCGCGATCAACTCTAACGATTCAGCATCCACCAGCATGACGGTCGGCGTGACCTGCACGTTGAATTTTGCCGCCAGCGTTGCCGCGTCACTCGTGGGGCCGGCGTGCGTGACGTCGACCTTGTACGGCACGCAGTGCTTGGCGATGGCGGCTGCGACGTCTTCATCGGCGAAGATGCGAATGTCGAGTATGCGGCAGGGCGGGCAGTAGGCACCCCAGAAGTCGAGCAGGATCGGCACATTGCGGTCGGTCGCTTCGGTACGGGCGGCGTCGAATGATGTGCGCCACTCGAATGCGGGCTGCCCCATGACCGTCGTGGCAAGCCATACGCCACCGAGCAGCGCGGCCATGATGAACAGGCGCGCGGCGAATCCGAAGCGTGGGCGGCGGGGCGCTTGCGTTTGTCTCGGCGCCGCGGGGGTTATTGAACTGGGCTGTGGGGATGCGTCTTGCATGTCTCGTTGCTTGCTCCGTTGATTACGATCAGATACTGCGTACGTTGAGATCGGCACATCGTTCGGTTTATCGTTGATAACGGACGGTGCGGGTATATTCCGCTGAGGCGTGTGCGACTTGCAAGTGCGGAAATCGAACTTGTTATCACGCGTTTACGCGGGTTTAATCCGTCTGCGGCGGATCAGTCGAATTTCATCCGAAATAAGAATTACAGGCTAGAATGCCCCTAGGCGAATGCAAAATTAGCCCGATACGACGAAAGGAACGCCATGCATATTTCGATCACCTATTGCAACGAGTGAAACTATCGACCCAAGGCGGCCAGTTTGGCTGCTGAGATCAAGAAGGCGAAAGGTGTCGATGCGGAGCTAATCGCCGGCGGCGGCGGCATCTTCGATGTCGTGGTCGACGGCAAACGCATCTACAGCAAGCATGAAACCGGCCGCTTTCCCGAGACGAATGAAGTTTTGAGCCAGTTGTAGCGGCGGTGATTCGCGCGGCTGAGTTGCAAGGAATTAACTACCCATGAGTATTGGTTTTGAACAACGATTGGTCTCGTATGCGCTTGCGCTGATGCTTGTCATGGGTTGCGTTAGCGGTTGCGAATACGCCGATCGAAAAGACGACGACCTGGCAGCGGAGCAGCGCGGAAGCGTCGCGGCGACGACCGACCGTGTGGATGCGAGTGGGAGTCGTGACGGCAGCGCGGCAAAGGACGCATCGAAGGATGACGGGCCGTTGCTGATTAGCGATACGGGTGAAGCGAGTTCGCCTCAGCGCACGACGTCGGGATCGGATTCGGCAGTGACGTGGGTGGTAGATGACGGTGCGTCTGCGACTAAGAAGACGGCAACAGAAGTGAAGCGCAATCCGTTACCGCCAATTGCAGACGGACCGTTGCGGACCGTGCCGTCGGTTGATATCGATCGGTATATGGGCAAGTGGTATGAGATCGCCCGTTACGACAGCACGTTTCAGCGCGGGATTGTGGGCGTCGTGGCGCATTACGAGTTCGATGGCGACATCATCCGGGTGCGCAATACGGGGTTTGAAGAAACGCTTAGCGGCGACCCGACGGATAGCACGGCAAAAGCCTGGGTGGTCGAAGGCACGAAGAATACGCAATGGAAGGTGCAGTTCATCTGGCCGCTCAAGGCGGATTATTGGGTGATCGATCTGGGCGACGATTACGAATACGCGGTGGTGGGGCAACCGAAGCGCGGGTATTTGTGGATATTGTCGCGCACGCCGACGCTCGCGCCGAATGTGCTCGACGGCATCTTGCGACGGTTGTGTGAGAACGGGTACGACCCGTCAAAGTTGAGTTACACGCCGCAACCGAAAGATGGGAAAGTGTTTGAAGTTGGTGGGTCGGAAAAGGGTTGACCTTTGGTTTGATTTAATTCTGTTGCCACGCGGTGTTGCCGGGCTAGTTCCCATCATATCTGACGGCATGATTTATCTATTTGTGTTGTTTCACCAGCGTTGAAACGCTGGGCTATTTTCCGATAGTGCCTCCGGCACATTTTTTGATCGTGGTGCTTCCCGAAGGTCCGGTTTGGTCGTCGAGGGGTTTTTGGGTCGCGCGTTTAGTTCTCTGAATCCCAAAGCCCGGCAGGGCTGATTGGTTGACAGCCCCGGATGGAGCGCAGACCGCGATAGCGGTGTCGGAGCGTAATCCGGGGTCATTGGGCGAAAATATCTAGCCCCGGCAAGGGGCGCAGGCACCTACACCGCTGCCGCGGTTTTATGCGCGAATCAATATGGACCATGGATTGCGCGGCTAGCGCCGCTCCATCCATGGCTTTCAACCTGTGCCCCATCCGGGGCTATGAGATACGATTGCAACGCTAGACTGGAATGAAAAATAGCCTTATTACGAATTCGGTTTAAGCAGCGCGTTCCGTGTCGTTTGCTGCCTCGGCGCGGGCCTGTTCCAAGCTTTCTAATAAGCCGATTTGAGCCTGCACCTGAATGGTGTTCTCGTCGATATCCCATTTGCCAGCAGGTGGTTGGTCGCGTTTGGTAATGTATACATACTCGGTCGCGCCGAGGCCGCCGCCGGGGATGTATTCGCCGACTTGCTTAACGTCGTTCCACTTCAGTTCGATCGATCCAAACAAGCGACGCAATCGCACGCCCGTGTTGGTAATAATGAGTCGCACAACATAGCCACGATACAACGCATAAAGCGACAGGGCGTGTACCAGCCCAGCGGACCATTTCTGCCATTCCTCCGAGCGCCACAGCAATACGAACAGCATTAGACCGTTGACGGGCAGCATCACAAACAAAAAGATCGGCAGGGGGGCGCGGAAGAAAGGCCAGCTGTGGCGGTGGATTTGTTGCTGGTTGGCAATGGTATTCATAGTAGCTTGCGGTTTAACGATGCGGATGGTTTGAATCGTCTGAAGGGTAACCCTTTATTAATCCTTCCCTGCGACGGGGGGGATCAGAACGAGTTATTCGAAATCCGGTTAACTCGCTAGACATCCGGATCATCTGAAAAAGTCTTTGAGAAAACTAACGCCCACCGGAATTAGCCTTCACCGTAACCGAACCGTGCTGATGAATTCCCACAACCCTTCAGAGTAAGACTGCGATCAATGATCGTAATACGTGTGCGACGGTCGGCCGGCGAGCAGTTCTTCCTTGCCCCAGTCGGTCACTTTGCGGAACGTATCCGACGCTACAAATTGATCGAAAGCGTCGCGGCTGCTCCATTCGGAGAGGATGACATACATCTGAGGGTCGTCGATGTCGCGGCACATGCGGGTTTGCGTGTGGCCGTCGATATCGGCCATCGCCTTGATGACTTTGCGGAAGCCGTTTTCGAAAGTCTCTTCCTTGCCGCTGATCACTTTGTAATTCATGCCGATGGTAACCATGGTGCCGCTCCTGCTGGTTTATTTCTTGCATGGGGCGTGCCGGGCGAGCCCCATCCCCCGTCCGGAATATAGCCCGGCGGGGACGGCTTACCAACCTTGACGGGGGCGGTTTTGGGGCGAGAATTGAGGGTTCGACATCGATCTTGGAGAGGTGTCCGAGTGGTTTAAGGTGCATGCTTGGAATGCATGTGTACGGTCAAACGTACCGGGGGTTCGAATCCCCCCCTCTCCGTTTTTTTCACATCTGCATTGATCGGGCGTGCCTCAGTCAGGTTACCCGCCTGCGCAACTTGCCGAATTCCCCGCCATCCAACCAATTACCGAAGCAAACGGTGCAGCTGTCGATGATGACATTCTTCCCTGCAAGGTGGTTCAGCTTGATCAAATAAGTGCCTTTGCAGCGCGGGCAGGCATGGCGCTTGTCGTCAGGTGTTTTTGGAGAATCCGATTCGACAGCGCGGTCGCGAAGGCGCAACGCGTCACCGGCGGGGCCGAGCAGTTTCTCCAGCTCAAGCATGTCGAGCCAAGTGCCGCTGCACGTGGGGCACCGATCGATCTCGATACCCGCAATGTGTTCCGATTGTAAGTGTGTGGTTTTGCAATTCAGGCAGTTCATGTCTATCTCCGGCGTGTTGAATCACTTCGTCGGAGGATAGGGCTACGCTGCCGCCAAGCATATTACAAATTGTGGCGATTTTGATAATCAGCGCAACGGTCCGGTCGGTTACGCTACCTCCAAATACATCACACTGAAATAGGCACGCGGGTCTTTCCAAACTTTGACAAGCTTGAAACCTGCCTTGCCCGCAAGTTCGGCGAAGCTTTCTTCGGTGAACTTGTGCGAATTCTCCGTGTGGATGGACTCGCCGGCGTCGAATTCGATCTCGGTGCCGTCGAGTTTCACCTTCTGCGG
>JAUIHO010000036.1 GCA_030432035.1 Phycisphaerae bacterium | reverse complement strand
CGCACCGACCAAATGTTCCGTCGGTGCCAACACGCCCGCATCATCGAGATCGGCGAAGTAATACCGTCCCGCCTTGTGCAGCACGGTATAACCTTCCGAATCGACGTACCAATTCACATAGGCGTCGCCCTCGTATTGAAGCGAAATCACGCCCACGCCCGGTTGCACGGTTTGCACCGGCTCGTGGTGCTGATTGGCCAGTTCCGCCGCCGAAGACGACAGCGTCGACAGCAAAATCGCAGCGGCCAAATAGCCACGAACCCTGAATTGATCGATTGAAATACCCACGCCCGGCCCCCGTCGTGAACGAGTGGTCTTCTCATCCCCAAACTCTGGCGGCTGCGTCCGTGGCGCGGCTCGACCGACTTCCCGAAGTGAAAAGTACGATTCAGCGCCCCGCCGGGCATCGAGCTATCGGGCTCCGCCGAAAAAAGGCGCGGTCCGAACGCAATGGTCGGACCTAGCGGTCGTCCGATTTCGCTTGCCGGGTCGATAACCAGCGATACACTCAGGCCCTGAGGCGTACGGTCGCGGTCATGACGGTGCGCGGTATTCGGACGTGTGCGGTGCAAACGCACAGCAAAAAAGAAGGAGCTTTGGCGATGTGGAAGAATTCGCGCGTGTTATGGGCCATGCCGACGCTGGTGCTACTCTCGAGTGGATGCAGCATGATGAGCGCCGTGGGGATCGGCAAGAACATCGCACGCAAAGACAGTCATCTGACGGTCTATATCGACGGCACGCCCGCTAAGCAGAACAAGCTGAAGAAGGGCGCAATGGGCTACGCTGAGTTCAAAGTTGAAGGCACGTGCAGCACGTCGCCCAGCTTCAAGTTTGAGTTTGCGGACGATAAGAACTTCGGCCGCATCACCAGCACAAACATTCAGATTCATCAGGCCTTCGAAAACAACTATTCCAATCAGGCCGAATTCACGATCTACCCCGCCGGTGGCAACTCCGACAATCTGCTGGAAGCGGGCAAGACGTACAACCTGGGTTCGATGCCGGCTGGTATGGAATGCATGAACTTCGAACGTCAGAAGGTCAGCGGCGTCACGCTCAAGGCCGGTATGGATTACATGCTAGTCTTCACCGTGGCCGGCGATCGCAGCGAGTCGATGCAAATCCTGTTCAGCACCAAGTAAGTCGCGGCGATCGATTACGCCCATAATGATACGGCCCCACAGTAGCGGACCATCCGAGCCGCCACCTGTGGGGCCGCTTCACAATCCGCCGACCAAGATGAACGCGAGCGCGGCGTTATCAGCCGGAGTCGCCCCGCACCTGATCGCGTTTCATTGAATTTGATACAATTAGACCCACTGCGTTTGTTGCTACCCCAACTTGGAACCCGCACGCCCATGAACATCCTCGGCATCTCCGCCTTCTATCACGATAGCGCCGCCTGCTTGGTGCAGGATGGTCGGCTGGTGGCCGCTGCCCAGGAAGAGCGTTTCACACGAAAGAAGCACGACTTTCGGTTTCCGACGAACGCAATTGAGTATTGTTTGTCTGAAGCGGGCATTGATGCCGCTCAACTCGACCACGTCGCCTTTTACGACAAACCTTTGATGAAATTCGAGCGTCTGCTCGAAACGTATGTCGCCTACGCGCCATTGGGCTTACGCAGTTTTCTGCACGCGATGCCATTATGGCTACGCGATAAGTTGCACCTGCCGCGCGAGATGGATAAGGGCCTCGGCAAGCAATACAAGGGCCGCTATATCTTTCCCGAGCATCACGAATCGCACGCGGCCAGCGCGTTCTTTCCGTCGCCCTACGAAGAAGCCGCCATCATGACGATCGACGGCGTCGGCGAATGGGCTACGGCCAGCCTCGGCGTCGGTCGCGGTAACAAAATTGAAATCACGCACGAATTGCGATTCCCACACTCATTGGGCCTACTGTATTCCGCATTCACCTACTACTGCGGCTTCAAGGTCAACTCCGGAGAGTACAAACTCATGGGCCTCGCCCCTTACGGCGAGCCGAAATACGTCGACACAATCCTAGATAAGGTCGTCGACCTCAAAGACGATGGCTCGCTGCGCATGGACATGTCTTACTTCAACTATTGCGAAGGCATGACCATGACGAGCCCCAAGTTTCACGCCCTTTTCGGCGGCCCGCCGCGCTCACCCGAAACGCAGATGTCGCAGAAAGACATGGACCTTGCCGCGTCCGTACAGGTTGTGACGGAAGAAGCAATGTTGCGGTCGGCGCGCCACTTGCATCAAATAACAGGGCTAAACAATCTCGTGCTTGCTGGCGGCGTCGCATTGAACTGTGTCGGCAATGGTCGCATCCTGCGCGAGGGGCCGTTTGAGAATATTTGGATCCAACCCGCAGCGGGTGATGCCGGTGGTGCCTTGGGCGCGGCATTGTTCGTTTGGTATCAACTGATGGACAAGCCGCGCAAAGTTGAATCGCCCGATGGCCAGCGTGCGTCATTGTTGGGGCCGGCGTTTACAGATCGCGACATCGCCAAAGCGCTCGACCGCCTAAACGCGAAATATCATCACTGCGCCGACGAAGCCGAGTTGGTACGCCGCGTCGCCGACGCATTGGAAAACGAGCAAGTCGTCGGTCACATGCAGGGCCGAATGGAATTCGGACCGCGAGCACTGGGTAATCGGTCGATCATCGGCGACGCACGCAGCCCCAAGATGCAGTCGGTAATGAACCTGAAAATCAAGTTTCGCGAGTCGTTTCGACCGTTCGCACCGTGCGTGTTGCGCGAGCACGTCAGTGAGTATTTCGACATGCGCGACAACGAAGATAGCCCGTACATGCTGCTCGTTGCCAACGTGCGCGAAGATAAGCTAACGAACAGCCAAGATGCCGCCGTGACCGGCCTCGACAAGCTCAAGCAGATCCGCAGCGTGGTGCCCGCGATCACGCACGTGGATAATTCGGCGCGGGTTCAAACGGTCGACGCCGAACGCCACCCGCGCATGCATGCGATCATGAGCGCGTTTCACGAGCGCACGGGTTGCCCGGTCATTATCAACACCAGCTTCAACGTGCGCGGTGAGCCGATCGTCTGCACGCCCGAAGATGCGTATCGGTGTTTCATGGGGACGAACATGGATGTGCTCGTGATTGACGAATTCGTGTTGTACAAAAATGAGCAACCCGAAGCGAAGGAACACGACGTGGATGAGTATCTCGCGCAGTTTCAGTTAGATTAGGTAGGGTCCGCTGTGCGGACCAATTCGTGGACGTATCGCGCGATAACGGATTCGTCGCGATAGTGTCTCGGTAGGGTCCGCATTGCGGACCAATTCGCGGGCGCAACGCGCGGCAATGAATTTTTCGGAGAGATGGTTATTGCGATGTGCTCACTAATATTTCATTCGCGAAATGGGATGGTCCGCACAGCGGACCCTACGGGAGACGAGGATTGATTCATCGACGTGATGGTTGATTCAACGCACACGGACATTTCGCGATTCGCGTTACGCCGTGGTCCGCAGTGCGGACCCTACGGCAGTGTTCTACCCGAAGTTTACCATGTGAATGTTTCGTCGTATTGACTTTTCGATGTTTCGATGTTTGACAAATGATCAAAATAGACTGGCAACCCGATTCATCAACGCTCCGCACCTTCGGGTGGACGGGTTTGGTGGCGTTTCCGCTATTAGGCTTAATGGCCTGGAATCAATGGCTCGCGTTTGCACCGTTGCCCGATGGCGCCACGCAACCGATGGCGTATGTGTTGTTCGGCTTCGGCGCGTTGTGCGGCATTCTCGCCGTTGCCGCGCCGCTGCTACTCAAACCGTTGTTTCTTGGGCTCTCACTAATCGCTGTGCCGATCGGGTTTGTGCTAACGTACACGCTACTGACGTTGATCTTTTTCTTAATCGTTACGCCGACAGCGATCCTCTTCCGCATCGTCGGTCGCGACGCCTTGCATCGAAAAATTGACAAATCGGCAACGAGCTATTGGACGCCCCACAAGGCCCCAAAGGATGTGAAGCGGTACTTTCGGCAGTATTGACACATTGATTTGTCGGACAACCGCCGTTGGGCGTAGTATGATTAATAATATGAGCATGCTGGGTGCCCCTGCCCCTCTGGGGCTGAGGGACTTAGCCCAACCCAGCAACGTATCAAAAAAACAAACCGGCCGAACACGATGACAGACACACAAGATCAACAACAGCACGACAACAACGCATTCACCGACGAAGCCAACGCCGAGCGCGTCGGCCTGTTCACCGAGTTGTGGGAATTCCTCAAAGACAACAAGAAATGGTGGATGCTGCCAATTCTGATCTGCTTCGCCGGATTGATCGGCCTCGTGATTCTCGCCGCCGTCGCGCCGGGAGCGGCACCGTTTATTTATACGTTGCATTGATGGGATGGGGAGATCGTGAGGCGGGCCGGTGTTGAAGATACTCCATCGAATCGTTGTCGTTTTGCTCGCTTTAACAAGCGTGCTAGCCATATGTTGCTGGCTGGAGATATGGAATCCATTATCAAATCTCCGAGCTCAACTCTATAGCGTCCATCCGGGATTTATTGATTTCTATACCGAGGGCGATTCTTTCAACGTGTCGTATATTGCAGATGGACAATTTCTATTTCTGAAGTGCGGCTGGTTGATCGATCGACCCGCAATAACGAATGGAAACACCCTCTTTGACTGCGGACTGGACTGTGCAGGTATTCTTTATAACGAATCAAAATCGCGGTATTCAACAACCCAGCCCGCCGAAGGCAGAGCATTCCTAGTTGTTGTTGCGTCATATTGGTTAATCGCATTGATAACCGGCCTGTATCCATTCATTTTCATAGTTAAACTCGTCTGCCGAATGAAACGTGCATCTCAAGCAATGATCCCGTGCCGAAATTGCCACTACGACCTCACCGGCAATCAATCCGGCACCTGCCCCGAATGCGGAACAACCATCGACGAGTCAAACACTGTCCCTAAAAACGCCCCGACAGGGGCAGCGCGAAAATAGCCCAGGAGTTCACTCCTGGGTCTTGTCGATTCGCAAAGATGTCTTAATCGTGCCGTAGGTACGATGGGAGTTTGCGTGCGATCGAGGCGGGTTCCCATCATCCCTCCTGGATGAAATAGCAAATCGCACGATCACCCAGCAGTGACCTGCTGGGCTATTTTCAAATTGTCCCTATCGGGACAAAAGACTTCCTTTCAGCATTACCGCGAACATACTACCGCGAAAAAATATACAAACCACACGCAACTATGAATTGCTTGGGATCGTCGGCTTCACTTGCTGCGGGCGAATGACGCACCGTCGACATTAACAGTGTCACGCGTCATACAAATCGCAAGAAATGAGCGTTCAAACATTCGTACGCTACACCGTCGCCTTAAACACGCGCGCACCAACGCCGAAGGACCCGATACCGATTCCGATCAACACCAAACACGGCGTCAGCATTTCCGTCGGTGAGAAGGCGCGCCACATGGCACCTTCCATCGCGAGGATCGACCATTTGATTGGGCTGATCACGGCGACATCCTGCATCCACGCTGGCATAAACGCCAGCGGCATCATTCCGCCGCCGATCATGGCCAACACGACCAGAATCGCCCAACCGATGCCGCCCGCCGCTTGCTCGGTCTTCCCCATCACGGCGAGCAACATCATGATGCCGACGAACGCAAACGAAACACAGACGAGCGCGATCGCCAACATCACATACGAATGCGGCCGCACGCCGAACACGATCGCCGCAAAGACAAACAGGCCGATACCGACTGTCATCGTCGTGAAGAAACAGGCAACGCCCTTGCCGGCCAATACCTGCCACAAACTGATCGGCGCCATGCGCAACCGTACTAACGTGCCCCTTGTGCGCTCGACGACCAGCGAGATACCGAAGCCCGCGGCGCAGCCCATGATTCCCCACACGGCACCTTGAGCGAGGGTAATTTCGTATGCGCTTTGCGGACCGTCGCGCTGAGGGAGAATGTCGATCTTTTCGATCTTGGGCTGCATGAAACCGGCGGCATTGTTCGTGCCTTCACCGTCGGTGCTTGAATCATCACTCTGCATGTCCGGCATCTTCGTCATGAAGGTCTTCAGCGCCGGCAGGAACGTCAGCAAGGTCGTTCTGGTGAGCGGGTCGATATCCTCGGCGTTGCGCACCTCGTCGATCGTGCTGTCGAGTTGCCCCGCCATCGCCGTCGGGTCGGTGAATACGCGCTGCAAATCGCCGAACAGTTCGCCCATCAAGATGCCTTGCAACATGCCTGTCTCGGCCGCGCGGGCCGGGTCGATACCGAGGCCTACCTTGGGCGGATTGCCGAAGATCTGTTCGCGTGCTTTGCCGAAACCCGTCGGCAATACCAACATCGCCGCGCGCTTGCCGCGCCGCACCAAATCCTGCGCTTCGTCGCGCCCCGTCGTGATCACATTTAACGCATCGAGATCGCTGAGCTGCTGAACAAACGCCGCCGAGCTTTCGGTTTGGTCTTCATCGACGACCACGACGTAAATACCGCTGCTACCGCCGCCGCCCATGCCCGACATGATCATGCCGAAGAAACTGGCGTACACGACCGGGAATACGAACGCAAAGAAAAAGCCAGCCTTGTCGCGCAGCAACATGCGCAAATCTTTGGCGGCCAATGCAATAATCTCATTCATCGCGCAGCGCCCTCCCCGTCAAATTCAAAAAGACCGTTTCGAGATTCGCCCGCTCCACATGAAACGTTTGCAGCCCGCCGTTGTTTTGCAGACGCTGCAACTCGGCCAACGGATCGTCGGTCTGCATCTCGACCTCTTCACCATCCGGGCGCGTCGCGATCACGCGGCTGGCACCGCCGTGCGTGTTGATCAAGCCGTCCACCGAGTCGATCGCAAGCAAGTTACCGCGGTCCATAATCCCCACACGGTCGCACAATCGCTGAGCTTCTTCCATGTAGTGCGTCGTGTAGATGATGGTGGTATCCATTTCGCGCAGGGCGAGAATGTGTTCGAAGATGGCGTTGCGCGATTGCGGATCGACGCCGACGGTCGGTTCGTCGAGCAACAGCAGCTTCGGCTTGTGCACGACGGCGATGGCAAGATTGAGCCGCCGCTTCATACCGCCGGAATACTCCGACGCCTTGTCTTTCTGTCGATCGGCGAGCCCGACGAACTCAAGCGCCCAGGCAACGCGATCTTTCAACTCGCTGCCGCGCAGGCCTTGCATCTTGCCGAAGAACGTCACGTTTTCGCGACCACTCATTTCATCGTAGATGGCCAACGACTGTGGCGCAACGCCGACGAGGCGACGCACATCCTTATTCGTCGGATCGCCCGCCCCACCGATTGCGATTGAACCGCGCTCGGGGCGGAGCAGGCCGACACACATATTGACAGTTGTCGTTTTGCCCGCGCCGTTGGGGCCGAGCAAGCCGAATATCTCGCCAGCGGCAATTGATAGTGACACGCTATCGACTGCGACGAGATCGCCGAATTGTTTTCTGATGGAATCAATTACCAGCACGGATAAGGGCTCACTTTTCGGGTTGGTTTTGCAGGCAAAAACACGTTGGTCTCGAACACCAGCTTTGCTAAACGCAAGGCACGACAGCCGTTAACGAATTAAAATGTAATGCTGGTTTATTTCGACAGCGGTCAACATTCGCCGTTCCAAAGAAACATCGATTTCATAATGGCATCGCTAAATCGTGCGTCGGTAGTGAATCAATCGGTCGACAGCTTCGAACCCGAGCGACCGATGGGCGGCATCGCTGATGGCGTTGTCGATCCACGTGTCGGACGCGAGTTCGCTACAGCCTTTGGATTGGCCCCATGACACGCCCGCATCGATCAACATGCGACCGACACCGACGCGTCGATGGCTGTCCGCGACCCACCACGCTTCTAGGTACGCGACCGGCCCCGTCGTGCAGCCGATGGCGTGCGGATGCAGCGAGTATTCCGCGAAACCAACGAGCGCCACTTGCTCGAACGCGCCGATGGCCAATTGATCGTTGTCATCAAGAATGCGCACAACCTCGGCCGCTGCCTGTTCCGGCGAACAATCCGACCACAGGCTGCAACGCGCCGCAACCCAAGCTTTTTGGTCGGATTCATTCAACGCGCGAATGACCATGCCCGATGACAAATCGCTTTCAGACATCCAATTTCACCCCACCGTCGTAACCCGCGTTTGGCAGTGGCACTACACAACACCCCAGCCTCTCAAACGCACCCCATTCGCCCTTACACGGTGCCCGAAATACTAAACCACCATCAACAAAAATGGTGCCGCTGCACCGCCAATTTCTCGCTTTCCCCGCCCGCTCTTGACCAGTCCGGCACGCCCGTGTACCACGTGATTTACGCCGTAAGTGGCCACGATAACCCCGAATCCGGAACCCGCTATGAAGACCGACGTTTCCGCCGATACGCTCAGCATCAACACGATTCGCACGCTGGCCATGGATGCCGTTCAGAAGGCCAACTCCGGGCACCCTGGGGCGGCGATGGCGCTGGCGCCCCTCGCGCATTTGCTCTACACGAAATACATGCGGCACAACCCGGCCAACCCGCGCTGGGCCAATCGCGACCGCTTCGTCCTCTCCGCCGGCCATGCCTCAATGCTGCAATATGCGACGCTTCATTTGGCTGGTTACGACGTCACGCTCGACGACATCAAAAATTTCCGCCAACTCAATAGCCGCACGCCCGGCCACCCTGAGCTCGGTCACACGCCCGGCGTCGAAACGACGACCGGCCCGCTCGGGCAGGGTGCCGCCAATAGCGTGGGCATGGCCGTCGCAGAAAAATGGCTGGCCGCTCGCTTCAATCAATCGGGTCATAACATCGTCGACCATCGCGTGTACGCCATCCTCGGTGACGGCTGCATGATGGAAGGCGTTACAGCCGAAGCTGCCTCATGGGCGGGCCACTTGGCGCTCGACAATCTCATTTGGTTCTACGACAGCAACGACATCACCATCGAAGGCAAGACCAACCTCGCCATCAGCGAAGACGTCGTCGCCCGCTTCGAAGCTTACGGTTGGCACGTGCAGACGGTGGCCGATGTGGAGGATCGCGCGGCGTTGTGCAATGCCATCGATGACGCGCACGCCACTTCTGGCAAGCCGAGCTTGATCGTCGTACACAGCATCATCGCACGCGGTGCGCCAAACAAGCAAAACACTGCCAAGGCCCACGGCGAGCCCCTCGGCGAAGATGAAATTCGCGCCGCCAAAGATTTCTACGATTGGCCGTCAGACGAGCCGTTCTTCGTTCCGGAAGAAGTGAAATCGTCCTGGACGAAATCAAGCCAAGCACGCGGCGCAGATCTCGAAACGCAATGGAACGACGCCTCTGCGAAGTATAAGGCTGCGTTTCCCGAGCTCGCCAAAGAATGGCAAATGATTCAACAGGGTAAATTGCCCGAAGGCTGGGACGCGAACTGGCCGACGTTCGACGCCGACGCCAAGGGCATGGCGACCCGCGCATCCGGAGGCAAGGTATTGGTCGAGGCAGCCAAGCGCATCCCTTGGTTGATCGGCGGTTCTGCTGACTTGGCACCGTCGACAAAAACGCTGCTCGAAGACACGGTTGATTTCCAAGCGGGCGCGTATGAAGGCCGCAACCTGCGCTTCGGCATTCGCGAACATGCAATGGCCGCGGCTTGTAACGGCATGGCCCTCTCTGGCTTGCGACCGTTCGGCGCGAGCTTTTTGGTGTTCACCGACTATGCCCGACCATCGATTCGCTTGTCGGCGTTGATGCAACAGCCGGTGACGTACGTCTTTACGCACGACAGCATCGGCGTCGGTGAAGACGGGCCGACGCACCAACCCATCGAACATATCGCAGCGCTGCGCGCGATTCCCAATCTCGATGTCTTCCGCCCCGGCGACGCCAACGAAGCCGCCATGGCGTGGAAGCATGCCTTGCAAACAACTGATCGACCGGTGCTCTTGGCGCTAACCCGTCAAAATGTGCCCACCCTCGATCGAAGCAAATTCGCCGCCGCCGAAGGTGCACTGAAGGGTGGTTACGTCGTCCGTGATTGCGACCAAACGCCGGAAATCATCCTGATCGGCACAGGTTCTGAGCTGCAACATTGCATCTCCGCGGCAGAAACACTCGCAAATGACGGTGTGGCTGTCCGCGTCGTCTCACTTCCATGTTGGGAACTATTCGACCGACAAGATGAAAAATATCGCAACGACGTCTTACCACCTGCCGTGACGATGCGTGTCGCCATCGAAGCAGGCGTTGAGCAAGGTTGGGATAAGTACGTCGGCCCTCACGGCGCGACCGTCACAATGTCATCGTTCGGCTTGTCGGCACCGGGCGACGCCGTGATGAACCACTTCAATATGACGGCGGATGGCGTTTTGAAAGTAGCGAAAACGTTGTTGTCGAAGGGCTAATTGGGATTCAAAGAGTTATTCCCGTGTCGCGATTTACGTTCACTTCGATTCGTTTTCTAATCGATGACGCAGCGCCCCACGGCTGATACCCAGCAACCGCGCGGCCTGCGACACATTTCCGTCACACGCCTCAACCGCCTGTCGCGCCGCTAACTGCTCGATATCCATCAACGTAAACGGCTGCGCGCCGAACGGAAATCGAATATCGCTCAGCGCCGTTGGCGGTGTGCCATTCCTACCTGAGAGATTGAGATCCGCTTCACCAATCTCATCTCCATCAGACAACAACACCGCCCGCTGAATGACGTTGTCCAACTCGCGAATGTTCCCCGGCCACGCGTATCGACGCATGCGGTCTTTTGCCTCAACACTCAACGGTGGCGCTTCGCGATGAAGCCTTCTCGCCTGCTGTGCGATCAGATGCTCGGCAATCATTATCACGTCGTCATCGCGTTCGCGAAGTGGCGGCAATTCAATCGCAAGCGTTTGCAGGCGAAACATCAAATCGCTACGAAAGCGCCCGTCGTCTACCCGTTGTTGCAAGTTTACATTCGTCGCGGCAATCACCCGCGCGCGTAAGCTGCGTTCGCGCGTGTCGCCAATACGGCGCATCGTGCGATTCTCCAAGACGAGCAGCAGCTTGGCCTGTAACTCCATCGGCATCTCGCCAATCTCATCAAGAAACACCGTCCCATCGTCGGCGGCTTCGAACAGCCCCTTGCGCGTTTCGTCGGCTCCTGTGAAAGCGCCGCGTTCGTGACCGAATAATTCCGCCTCGACCAATTGCCCCGGCAGGGCCGAACAATTGATTTGAACGAACGGCGACTCACGATGCGACCCCAAATCGTGAATCCGGTGTGCCAACAGGTCCTTGCCGGTTCCCGTTTCGCCGGTAAGCAATACCGTCGGCAGCCTACCGCGCTCATCGACCGGAACGGTAGCCATGCGATCGGCCAACGCCAACGTGCGCGTAATCGCCGAGCTGCTGCCGATGATGGAACGTTCGGCACCGTGCCGTTCGCGTTCGCGCTCAAACACTTTGAGCCGGTCAAATAATTGTCGATGCTTCAACGCTCGTTCGATGACGATTTCCAACTCATCGATTCCGACCGGCTTTTGCAGATAATCGGTCGCACCGCGACGCATGGCTTCAACGGCCCCGCCCACCGTGCCGTAAGCCGTCATCACCACGATCGGAAAGTCGTGGCCGGTCTTGCGAAATCTCTCGATGATCTCGACTCCATCGATATCGGGAAGTTTGATATCGACGAGCGCGATACTCGGTTCGAATGTTTCGACTGCCTTAAGCCCGGTCTCGCCATCGTGCGCGGCAACTACTGTGTGGCCGGCTCGCTGTAACTCAAGACCGAGCGTCGCCAGCAACGTTTCTTCATCTTCGATAATTAGGATCTCAGCCATCCGCGTGTTCCAGACCTTCCACCATGGGTAGCGTAAATTTGAAAATCGTGCCACCTTCCGGCGGGCATTCGTAGGTCAGCTCACCACCGTGCAACGCCGCCACGCGCCGCGCCATCGTCAACCCCAAGCCCGTTCCATCGTGCTTAGAACTGATCGATGGTTGAAAGACTTTCTCCTTCAACGCTTCCGATATTCCGGGACCGCTGTCCTTCACGCTCACGACGGTTTGACGCTTTGCATGTCGGCTTTCAACCACAATCGTCACGGCTCCGTTCTTATCGCACGCTTCGATCGCATTACCTACGATGGCTGCTAACGCCTGCTCAAAATGTGTCGGATCAACCGACAGCATAACACCAGATTCATTGGACGACGTCACATGCAAGTCGATCTCGCGCCGCATCGCCATGGGGCGAAATGCCTGAACCACACCACCGATCACCTGCGCCGCGTCGACCGATTGAACCTTCATCTCCATTGGCCGACAGACATGCTCGACTTCGCGTAACCAGGACTGCAGCCGTTCCACGGAGCCGACGATCTCGTCGTGCTGCCGCGCCAGCGCATCGTCACCATCGACTGTGCGCCTACAGGATTCGGCCAAGCTTCGAATACCGGCCAGCGGATTGCGGATGTTATGCGCGATGTAAGAAATCAACTCGCCCATGACGGCGGCGCGCTCGCGATACACCATCTGGCGATTAAGACGCTCAATATCGGCCGCCATACCATTGAACGCCATCGCCAACTGCCCGAGTTCGCCCGCAGTGCGTACCCGCGCGCGATGGTCGAGATGTCCGCGACCGATCTCGTCCGCCGCCTCGGTCAACTCGATAACAGGCAGCAGCACCCAACGACGCACCAACACCAAACCGATCACGCCGAGCAGCGCGCCGACGACCATGTTTACTGACAGCACCAGCACCGACCGATAGAAGGCATCGAACGATCCGCGGGCCGTGGCTGATAAATGATCGAACACGAGGGCTTCCCACTGTCCGAGCAATTGATCCAACTCCAAATGCGCCGAACCGACAATAGGTAACCGACTATCGCCCGTCGCATCCACAGACGTCTGAGTCGTTTTTATCTCAACCTGTCGTTGTGCGAGTAACTTCTCGAGTATTTCGTTGGCCGCTTCAGGCGAATCATACGCATCAATCAAATTGGCCAACGTTTCGTCAGCCAAAACTTCGGCCGCGATATAGTCGATATCGCGCACCATCCGCGCACGTTCATCCGGACTCGTTTCCACTTGCGGAAAAAGTTTTATCTGCGTGAATTCATCGCGCAACAGACGTCGCAAACGACGAATCTTCACGCTCGATTGACTCGAGTTTGAAATCGACTGCGCCGCGTCCTCAAAGTATTGGCGAATAACACCTACCGTAACAAACAGCGTAACGGCGAGCGTCAACTCAAAAGCGATGATCAAAATGGCACACTTGAGGCGTAGACTCATCGGCAACGCCGTATGGGTAAGCCCTTACGATGAAAAGCCCAAACGACAACACCATCCACTCTAAGAAGGTGAATGATGCATCGCCCGACTTCCAATTCGCGGTGGGGCCGGGGCGAAGGATTTAGCCGATTCGCAAGAATGCAAAACCCCAAACTATAAGGACGCTTTCCGGGGATCCCGTAGCTAAAACTCATCGCGCGGTTAATCATGAGTCGGGATAAAAAGACCATTGCCAGCCCGGCTGATCTAATGGCATACGCGACGCTGCCACATGACCGCCGACAAAAGCGACGTTGAGCTTCCCCTCATGCCGCATGGCGGGAATCCAATACGCACCATTATCGTAACCATCGGCCGTTGCCTGTGGCGGCGCGACATAATACGCGTTGCCATCCGGCGGGCTGATTCCAAGACCATCGACATCCAACGCCAGCGGAACATTCGAATAATTGAGAATTCGACTGGTCAACAGCGTTTGGGCTGCCGTGGCCTCCGGTCGATGCAAGCGGCGATTGAAGCCGACCGATACATTTTCTTTCGGATACACCGCACCATCACTGCAAGGTCGATTCGCCCGTCGTTTCAATTCGATCGGTCCCTCCGGGCACATCAACGGCTGCGTCGACGCGTCCATCGTTTCACGTATGGCACTCGGGTTCTGCCAAAACTCATCAACGAGATAGACCGATTCTTGAAAGTCCTCAATATAGAAATTCGAACGGCCGTTACGGTCGCCACGCGATGTGTAAGCCCAGTCATCTGCAAACACGATAAATCGTTCGCCAACCTGTCGCAGGTTGGCCACGCATTTCAAATTACGCCCCGCGCGGCGTGCCTTGGTCAGCGCCGGCAACATCAACGCCAACAGTAACGCAATCACGCTCAATACGACGAGCATCTCCAGCAAGCTAAACGCTGCGCGCAATGATGCCTGCTTAGTCATTGACGGGGAATTGGCACGACCAACTCTTTCGCGAAATGTCGTATCCATGCGCGAGCCCTATTCCGCCAGCAAGCGCGACGTGAAGCCCTGAATATCGCGACCGTTGACCACGCCATTGCGGTCAAAATCGGCACGATCCATCAAAGCAGCCAAATCACCCGGCGGCACCGGAACCGGTACCATATCCGGGTTAATCAACAGCGTAACAAAGATGCTAAGGTCGTTAAAGTCAACATCGAGATCGAAATCCAAATCACCCATGATCTGAATCAAATCGCGATCGATATCATCGATGACTCCATCGTAATTCAAGTCGTACATACAAAAACCGATGCCGAACGCATCGATATGAATCGCTCCGTCTACTTCGCCGTCGGCATCGTCGGGGAACACGCCGTCATGATCCGTCAGGAACGTGTCGAACAGCGTAAAGTCCTCAGCCTTCACCACGCCGTCGCCATCGAAGTCGCCCAACAACGGCTCGGGCTGCACATCCGTCGGCGCGAAAAACGCACCGGAGACATCCTCGATCGCATACGGCATACCGACGATAAGATTGACGCGCCATAGATTCGGATTCAGTTGTAGGCCAGGCGTGGTCGTTTCCCAATCGCGCACCACATCGAAGTCGGGCTCAAACCGAATCGCGTCGCCAGCAGGTATCGCCATCACGCTATTACGCAGATCGACCAATCCTTCCAGGATCGATGCCTGATCGCCATCGTTACCGTTATGCGGCTGTTCGATTTCCTGTCTTGCGGCGGCCGAGGCGATGTTCGTTAGGGGAAACACGACCGTGACGATCGTCCAGTTGAGGTCGAGCCGATGATCAAACAACACATCGACGGGCGGCTCGTAAACGCCATCGCCACCTGCACCGCTAAACCGTTCGAATACGTGAGCGCGATGCAACCACGTCGTGTGAACCATCCAAAGCTCACCCCATTCGAACGTGCTGTCGCCGTCGCCGTTTAACTCAGTAATCCCTTCGATACCATCGCCCGTACATGCCAGATGAAACTCTTCACCGCTGCGTTCCACCCAAGGTGTCGTAGCCAACTGATTGTCGATATCGCTTCCACAAACCGCCATGCGATCGCCCCATACGGGATCATTCACGCGACCGCCAAAGCGCCCCAGATTGCCAAGGAATCGAAACTCAGGGAAGTCGACCTCACCACCAGTTTGCGCACTGGCGTCCACATCGAACTCGACATAACCGACGAATGGATTCGGCCCGTACATGTAAGGTTGGTAATCGTCCTCAACTAACGCGAGCGGACCGGGAGGATTGATGAGACCAAGGAAGGCGAAATCGAACCGCAAAAAACCACCCGTCGCAGACCAGTCGCCAACGTAGATGCTTTCCGTGACATCCAGCGGCTGCCACCGACCAATTTGATATCCAATCAGGTCGGGCGTCAGATGCTGCGTCTCGTCGATGATTCCATCTGCGCCAAAATCCGTACGCCGCGGCCAAGCTTCACCAACGGAATCGACGGCGACGCGCGTTTGGCCAACCGCAACGTGGGCCGTTGCTATGATCAACGCGATGATAAGCCGCCAGCGCATCTTCTACCTGTACTCACCTTTTACCCGCTCGACCCGAAACGGCTCACATTCTAACCAAATAGCCTGAGACAAACCAAGGATAATGCTTCGCAAGGCGATTCAATCGAAAGTCCCATCGCAGCCTCATCGCGGCCATGAAGTCTCTGCGACACTCCAAACGCAAATACGACGACAAGCCCGAAGAACCCCACTCCACCGTAGGCATTCGATCGGGCCAATCGTCGATTTCAATTGAGGCAATCTCAGTTGATCGAGCCGAGCAACAGCAAGACCAATTCTGCCGCGTCATTCACATCCGCATCGTCGTTGTTGTCGATATCCGCGGCATGAAACGCTGCAATCGGCGCCGCGTTCGGATCGAGCGCGACCGTGACGAATGCCTGAATGTCCAACCCATCGATCGTTCCATCGAGGTTCACATCGCCGTCGTTATTGAACTGCAGCATCGGATCGAGACCGTCGCCGATGCCATCCAAATCCTGATCGACACCGATGCGATACCCCGAACCCGGCGGTACTGCCGTCGCTACCAACGAATTTCCCGCGGCCACCAGCGCCTGCATCTGCGCGAGTGTGAAGAACTGATGCTCATCAGACTCGAACAGCACCGGACCGGCTTGTGCCAACACGAACCCTCTCATGTCGCCCGCGACCGAGCCTTTCAACACGACATCGCAACGCGAAGGTTGTAAATCGTGCTGATCGATCATGGTCATCAAGTCCGTAAGATCCTGACTGTCGGGAGCGGCGACATCCCAAACGAATTGCCATCCGACCACCGGCATAACATTCGATTGCCAAGCCGTCAGGAAGCCGATGATCTGATCGCTAAATGGCGGCTGACTAATGCCGGGGAAGAACTGCTGTAAGAACGTTTCCAAAGGATGGTCGTTTTGCTCGCGCTCTTCTCGACCGTCATGCAAGAGCCCGAAGCCGTTGTACAAATCGCTACGCGCCTTCTTATGCAATTGACGCAGTTGCGGAACCAACTGAATCTGCGCGAACAACCCGCCCAGATTAAACGCCACATCGTCACCATCCGGCACACATGCTAGCTGCATGGCGCCGTCGTGATCGAGCATATGGCATGCATGACAACTGTTCATAAACAACGTGCGCCCCGCGTCGGCCTGCGGATCCTTAAAGAAGTTGTCGCGCGTTCGGTAAGGATTCGGCGGATAAACCACCGTATTGATGAAGTCGGTAAACGCTTGCATGTCATTCACCGGCAATTCTTCACCACCGAGTAACCCTTCAAACGTCGGGTTGAATGCATTGAAATCCTCACGGTCGCCGCGCCAATGCAGTTCGGTGTGATTCCTTAAACCCCGCAACGACAGCGTCACCATCGGCCCCTTGAGAGGATGATTCTGATCGGCCGTTTGCGGTGGGCAGGGTTGTCCACCGGTTACAAATGGCGAATGCAACATGTCGGGTACGGTCGGATTGCCCAAATCCCACGCGTGATGATCGAGGTGCCCGTCGAAGTGACACATCGCACACGACGAACTGAAGTTTTTGGAAAAGCGCGTGCTATAAAGGAAATCGCGCCCCTCGCGAACCACTGGCGGCTCCGGGTTGAACATCGGCGTCGTCTGCACAACTTGCGGTGACGCCACATCGGACACATCGACAACGCTAACCGTCATGTCGGTGCGATTCAGCACATACAATCTGTCTCTCGCAGAATCGAGCGCCATACCGCGCGGTCCGCGCCCCACGTCCACGCGTGCGATCACTTCGGCGGTTACACCGTTCAAGATTCCGATACGGCCGACGCCAAACGCGGTCACAAAGGCAATATCGCCATCATCGTCGAACACGATATCCGTTGGGTTCGCAAGTGATACATCCTGTGCTTGAGGATTGACCGACGAGATATCGTTGAATGACGAGCCCATCGCCTCATGCAAATCGGTGCTAACCGTCGTTGCCGCACCGTGAATGTCGCGTACGATTTCGATTCGATGCGACATAAAATTGCCGTTCAACGAAGGCTCCAAACGCGTCAGGTTCTTCGGCTCCAAATTTGAGATAAATATGTCGCCCGTCACCGGATTTTGCGCCATGCCCGTGAGCGTGCCTCCCAGATGCTGCACCGTTAGTGCATCGAGTTCTTGCATATTGGTGAGGCCCGCCGCAGCGTTGACGTCGATCACAATCACGTCGCGGCTGACTTGCGCCTTGGCGTCGTCGATGATTTCCTGCAATACCTCTTCGGCATTGAGCAAGTTGAACTGTGCCGCAAGATCCGCCACGCGTTGCGGATCCGGATCACCATTGTCGTCCGTCAGCGCATCAATAATGGCGTTCCAATCGCCGCCCGTCATCGACTTGTCCGCTACGATGCGCTGTACCAACGGCGCGGCCGGCCCCATCGGATTCGCTGTCCAGATATCCGGCCAAGGCGCAAGGCTACTGGCTGCGAACAACTCCGCCGGCGCCGGTTCAAACGTTTGGTCGAAAAACGCCAACGCCAACAGGTGCGGTGACGACACACAACTACAATCGCAATTGCACGGATCGTTCGGCGCATTCGTTGGCGGTTCGAACGGCCCAGCACACAAATCGGCATCATCACACGTTGACTCGCCCCCCTGCCACGATCCGCCCGCGTCGAAACATTCGAACGTGTTCAATTCTTGGCAACCGCCATCTTCAAAACAACAGCCACCGATCGGCGCGGGCAATTGAAACAGCACCGGCTCGCCGACGACCGTGGTGCCATTGCCCGAATGCAGCGGCGAAATGATTAATCGGTCGCGGTCGGCGTCGTAAACTGCGGAACGCGGCGTATTACAATCGAGATACTTCGATTGCAATATCGTATGCGGCGCGCCGCCGCGAACCGCAACCACCGCGCCCTCCTGTACCAAAGGGTCGGGCACGTTCGGACCGAAATCCGGCACCGTCGGGCTACCTTGCAAAATCACAAATGCCAATGATCCCGATGCATTGAACAGAATGTTGATCGGCTCATCGCCGACTTCAACGATCGCAGTCACTGCGCCCGCCGCAACATCGACGACGGCGACGTTATCCGAAATGAAGTTGGCGACCCATACGACGTTGCCGTCGGTTCCCGGTTGCACGGCCAACGACACTGGATCGAGACCGACGGGTATTTCTTTAACCTTTGTTAACCGAGGCGTGGTCGTGTCATACACGACCAATGCGTTATTCGGTGTGTTGACGGCAAACAGCAGTGTGCCGCTTTCGTTCAACGCTAACGGTTTGAACGGTGGGCTTTCAAAATTAACAAACGCCCCGCTTTCAAGGGGCGAATCGGGCGGGTCGTACGGTCCCAACGACTCTGGGACATTGTCATCGCCGCCGCGCGGACCGCTGACTTCAACAAACGCCCGCAATGATTCGATATCCGGGTGGCCCATCGACATGGACATTGACGCGAAATCGGCTAAATCGATGGGCTCATTCGTTGGCGTTTCATCCGTCAAAACCTGGTCGCGTTGCTGAACCTTTAGGCTCGTCTCCGCATGCAGGCCCGCCCCCGCCACCACAAACACCAACGTACAAACCGCAGCCAATGAAAATCGCAATTTGTGTGGATTTCGATGCAACACACGCTCCTCCTTTTGTCATCCTCGGTTCTCGACAGATGCCCGAACAGAGAATCGTTTCACGGCTCACCAATCTCGCCGTCGCCAACCGGACTGTGAGATTTCATCCAGAATTGAAGAAAAGCTGGCGCGACTTACACATCTGTTAAGCAAAGGAGGTGCCAATAACACGCGGCAGTACAAACACACGACGCAACGGCGACGAACGAGTCGCTAAGATAAAGCCATAACGAAACTAACGTGTCTGAGTTTCTTCGTTGCGAGCAAAGTCATCAGATTTAGATAGGGATCGATTGCTGGCTACTGGAAGCCATCTGGCTATTCGAAGCCAACCCAAACAAAATGTTGCGCGAGAGGTTGATCCGCGCACGTTGTAATTCAAATCGTATAACACCAGCCGGCGATCGGGCTCCAACCGATGACCTACGGTTTACAAAACCCTGAACCTATCCTGCAAGTGACTGCTATCCCTAGAGTTGGGAACGCAAATTCAGCGAACCCACTTTTACCTACACACATTTGGATCCACCTCTGAACACCGGAATAATGAGCTCGGATAGCCGTTCCGAAAACACGCGGGCGATGATTGCTCGATTGGTTGCGTCAGAAGTGGACACTGAAGGGAGTTGATTTTCATATTGTTTTGGATAAGCAGAACCTGCCACTGGGACCTAACGCGCTTACGCTAGGTCCAATCGATGGGCTCACTTTAACTTGTTCTAATAGGGTATGCACGAAATTTTCGGAGAGTCCGATGACGGATAAAACCACCTGGTAGACTTTTAGCGACTCTTCATTATTCACACCCTTAGGATTTCCACTTACTCAACGATATGGAGCCCCATTTTTGCACTTGGAGAGGATTGCGAAACTAGTAATCCAAACATGTGTGATTGACCGAGAACCTAATCTAGGCAACGCGAGCAACGCAAGGTCTATTCCGCCAACGCCCTGTATCAATAGCTTTAGTAGCTAGCCCCAATTCGATGTACACTACATGACAGAAAATCGGGCGATAATCACGTACTTGCGCAACAAGGTTTCCCTATGCAGATTCCAAGTCATAAATCTAAGCGGCTATACGCAATCATTGTCGCCGCCATATTAGCTCTTAGCGTCTATCTAGGGTGGAGCCTCCTCGTCTCCTGGAAATTTTGGATTGTGGACAAGGCGACGAATGAAAAAATTCGGCCATTACCGAAGCCGGAACCACAGCGGTATGCTCGAATCAAAGAAAATTCAGAAATAGCTCAGACTGAATTTACTGAGCAAGCCCTAGCACAACTTGAAAAAGAGCAGATTAGTAAGCGTGACCGAGAGCGCATGCTCGCCCAAGTCCTCGACATGCTAGCTGCAGAGCTAAGCGAAAAGATCGCCGAACTCCAGAAGGAAGTTGCAGAATCGGAGCGACCGATTGAGGACATTGCCCCGAGAATGGCACGTCGCGGCGTAGGTCAAAATGACTATAAATTAGCTTCCGCAGCGGATGTTTTCGTCTTAATGCAAAACGTGGTTACCGAAGATCGCAAGAGGCTTGGGATCATTGCACGCCTTGCCTACAACTTGGCCCCGATGAATACGTCGTCAATTAGCTTTAGTTCCCAATATGGGAAAGCCCGCCTGGATTCTCAATGGCATAGTTTAGATGCACCAACCGAAGGAAAACAAAAACTATCACTCCTATTGCATCTCCTAGTTGCGCGTCAATTAGATCACAAGGACCTCGCGTCCAATGCGCTGGAAAGCAGTGCTTGGTTGAAGGCGAGTCTTGGCAACCTTCGCGCAGCGGCGGGACTTTTCGAAGAACGAGGATCTTTCACAGAGAATCTAGCACAACGAAAAAAGTCGATTCGAAGGGCCGCCGACCTCTACCAAAAGGCGGGTGACCTCGAAGCATCTCGCAAAGTCCTGCAAAGGGTGCTTGCCGCTGAAGGCCCAATGAGTCCGATTGAGAAGGCAGCGGAAGAGGCAAAGATTGCACGAATTGCCTTCCGCGAAAGTGTGCGCAGTCAAAATAGCACGGCAGCAATCGTAACGTTGATCGACCAATGCGAGTCAAGCCACGGGATATCACCGGATGTCGCATTTAACATTGCTTCGGATGTGGTGAACGAAAGATCCAATCCCGACCAGTTAATTGAGGTCAATCTTTGGGTTTTGGTCGAATCGAGTCTACACCCAGTTGCAAAGGCGGTAGCGGCGGAATCAGTAGTCCGAGCATTAAAACAACTTGATTCTAAATCACCTACCGAGGAGTTGCCTTCGGCTATCGCTGCAATCAATTCAATAGCCCCAGAATTGCAGGATACACAGTGGCATGTTCCCACTGGTTTAGTCCTCGCGGATCTTTATGATCGAGTCGGAGACTTCGAAGAAGCCGACCTTGTTCGTCGTCAGCATCTTGAGCAACTCACTCCTACCGATCCTGCAATCATTTCGATTCAAGAAGCGCGAGTTCGCTCGCTGATCGCCCAGAATCGAATGAAAGATGCCGCGATGGTCTTACAAGAACTTTCGTCCGCTTGGCCAGGCTACGAACCTCAGGGCGACTTGCGGGACTTTGAAGAAGGGAAAATCGAATAAGACACTCGGGGGTAATATTCGTGTTGGGCGTTTTTACCATATCTAGCATTCCGTAGTCGCCTAATCCTTATAGAAAGCTCTCTCTAACTTGCTCTCTCCGTAGTACTTATGACCACAAATACTGGAAAACCTAAGAGTCGTTAAGACCCACGGGCAGACCTGTCCGAATCTTGATATCTGAGATAATTGGATTCCATTCGCTGGTCCATTACTGGGGCTAAACGACTGCTCATAGTCATACATTTACTAACGTTTTCTCCTTTAACTGCTCATAGTCCAAACCTGTGTTCGACCATCTCTTGGAGGACAATCGTCCTCCGGCATTTCAAAATTGCTCTTGCGACGCGGCCTGAGCGGTTGCGTGCGACTACTTACGTGGAAAACGTGGCTGATGCCCGGCTTGTAACGTGGAGGCAAACATTCCCACACGTCTAATGTCGTTTTCTATGCTAGTCCGGCAGCACTTTGAACACACGACGTTGCCGAGCGTAGCGTAGTGAGCGGAGCGAATGGAGCGCAGCCTGCCAGCGGCGGCGCGACTTGAATCGCGTGCGGAACCGACGGTCGATAGCCCTGCGAGTTGTGCGAGCGCACCGATTTGTAGTGAATTCGCCAGCGTTCGATCAGCACCTTGGCCTCCCGCAACGCGTAGAATCTCTCACCACCTAGCATTTGATCACTGAGCTTAAAGATAATTTCGCGGCTCCATTGGATCAGCACCGCCGCAATACCGCGTCGTCGCAGCTTGAAATCAGGCGGGTATCGCCAAGTATTAGTAGGCGTTCGAGGCCACGTGATTGTGCGGTTCTTTATATTGCTTGAGTGTTTACCCAATTGCTTGACTACGACTAGGTCTTAATCAAGGGACATGGTCAGCGGGGGTCTGAGTTGGCATTCTGCCGCCAGGCCGCGAGTTTTTGGGCTGCGGCTCGCGCCGGCCCGGAACTCTCCCCGCGGGCAGTCATGACCGCGGCTACATAAGCCTCCGCAAGCTCTAAACCTTCGTCGCGTTTGCCAACCTTCAATCGACAGTCGATTAGCCCCTCGACGTAAAGATCGTAATCCGCCAACTCGCCGGCCTCTCGGATGGCGTCGATCGCGGTCGTCAACAACGCTTCGGCATCGTGCGGTCGATCTTGTTTGAGGCGTAGTTCGAACAAACCGTAAATCGCCGCCAACGTGCGCGGATGCGTAAGACCGACCGACGATTTGCGGCGCTCGATGGTGTCGCTCAGCAAGTCTTCCGCTTCGTCGAGTTGTCCTATTTCCTTAATCGTATTGGCCAATCCAAACGCCAGCGTGAGCGTGCGACCATGATCGGAGCCGTACTTTGCGAGCGACGCTTCGTAGCCGTTGCGGTAAATTTTGGCCGCTTCTTCCTGATCGCCGAGACCACTAACGATCGAACCGAGATTGATGCATGTCGATAGAGTTTGGTAATGGTCGGGCCCCAACACGCGCCGACGGTCTTCCAAAACATCGCGCATTAACTCGGCGGCCTCTTCGTAGCGCTCTTGATTCATGAGCGTCACGCCAAGATTGTTGGCAACCTGCAGAGTAACCGGGTGATCTTTGCCTATCGCTTCGATCTTACGAGCCAGCGCGGCGCGAAAAATGGGCAAGGCCCTCTCATGATCGCCTTTCCCGCTATATATCATCGCGATGTTGAGTTGGGCTGCATCCAATTGGCCGCGATCGCTGTCCGGGTTGCGGATACGAGCATCGTAAATATGTTGAAAAAGTTCCAAGGCGCGATCCAAATCGCGCTGCCGCCACACGACGATCGCAAAGCCGAACTCGGCATCGAGCACAATGGAATTGTCGTCGCCAAGAACCGGCCGCGCCACGCTCAGCGCTTCCTGATACAGCGCGATAGCATCGTCGAGCCGCGCCAATTGATACAAGGCTCCGCCCAAATAAACTGCCGCCTGCAACGTATCGATATGGCCAGGTGGCAGATTGGCTTTGCGAATGTCGTAGCACTTCTGCAGGTGCGGGTAGGCCGTCTGGATGTCGCCGAGCAAGAAGAACGTGCGCCCGATGGTGGCGCGAATAGACGCTTCCACTTCGGGTTTATTAGCTAATGCGCCGCCGGAGGCGCTGGCGGTTTCAATGCGGCGGGCGGCTTCGGCAAGTACGTCAGCCATCGCAACGTCGCGCCCACGGCCTGCTTCGCGCGAGGCACTGGGGCTAACAGCGGCGAGCAAATCTTCGTTTAAGAACCGATTGATCGCGGCAGCAATCTCGGTTTGTCGTTGCGCTTCTTTATTCGCGCGATCGGTGCGGATCGCATACACAGATGCGACGACGGTCGCGCTGACCATCGCCAAAAACGCAATGATACCTGCCGCGGCGACGGCGCGATGCCTTCGGGCGAACTTGCGCAGTTGATAAATTGCACTGGACGGTCGCGCGACAATCGGTTGATCGGCAAGGTATCGACGAATGTCAGCGGCCAACTCGCTGGCAGTGGAGTATCGTCGCTCGGGTTCTTTTTCCAACGCTTTAGCGACGATGGTTTCAATGTCGCCGCGCAACGTGCGGTCGTGCGCGCCGAGGCGCGTGATGCCGGTTTCCTGCACCAGGCGCGCCGCCTCGGGCAGCGTGGTATTGGTGAGATCGTGCGGCATCGCGCCCGATAGCAGTTCGTACAAAATCACGCCGAGCGAATAAACATCGGTGCGACTATCGACTTTGGACGGGTCGCCGGCAATCTGCTCGGGGCTCATATAAGGCAGCGTGCCGATGAGTTGGCCCGTCACAGTTTGCATCGTATTCGCTGCTTGATCGGCGTCGGTAATACGCGCAATGCCGAAGTCGACAACTTTCGGGTTGCCGGCGGCATCGACCATGATGTTGGCGGGTTTCAGATCGCGATGAATCACGCCGCGCTGGTGGGCGTATTGCACGGCGTCGCAAACCTTGGCGATCAGGTTTAAGCGGGCGTTAGTCGAGGGTACGCGTTGGTCGGCGTATTCATTCAGGGAAACGCCGTCGATAAGTTCCATCGTAAAGAACGGTTGAGATGGCTTGGCGTCGGTCCAGCCGGCGGCATGAATACGGGCGATGCCTTCGTGTTGCATATCACCCAAAACGCGCACTTCATGATCGAAGCGCTTGAGCATCGACTGTGAGAGTAAGTCTTGCCGCAATAGTTTGATAGCAACGTGGCGACGCGGGCGTTCTTGTTTCACTTCGAGCACGCGCCCCATTCCACCGGTGCCAAGCGTGCGGAGGACGGTATACTCGCCGATGCGGGAGCCAGGCGGAAATAACTCGTCGTCGATCGTATCGACGCCGGGGCTTCTAACGACGAACGAGCCCGAGTCGATCGATTCTTCCGAATCAAATTGCAGCATTCGCTCGACTTCGCGGCGCACGGCGTCATCGTCGGCACAAGCGTTGGCAAGGAAGTCGGCTCGCTGGGCTGGCGCACGCTGTCGAGCCTCTAAGAACAAACCAGAGACGCGTTTGAATTGCTCGGGGCTCACGCCGCGCCTCCGTCTTCTAGTCGCGCCGCCAACCAGGCCTTGGCCACGCGCCAATCGTCGGTAATCGTAGCACGAGCAACGCCCAACTCGGAAGCTGCTTCTTCAATGCTGAGTCCGCCAAAAAAGCGTAGCTCTACGACGTGCGCTTTGCGCTCATCCATCGCTGCCAGCGCGACGAGCGCGTCTTCGAGTGCCATCAAATCGATCGCGTTCACATGCTTCGCCGCTTCAGCGATGGCTGCACCCGTGAGCGTGAGGCGATTGAATCCACCGCCCCGCTTATCGGCCCCCTCACTGCGCGCGAAGTCTACCAGCACCTGCCGCATCGACCTAGACGCGACGGCCTTGAAGTGGGTCGAGTCATTTACGGAAATCGAGGTCTGGTCGACCATTTTTAGAAACACTTCATGCACCAAGGCCGTGGGTTGCAATAGATGATCCCCGCGCTCGCGCGCCAAGAGCCGTTGCGCGATGGTGCGCAGCTCTCGATAGAGTGATTCGAGTAACTTGCCCTTCGCGACGGTATCACCCTGACCGATGCGGGTGAGCAGCATTTGCGTGTCGGCTTTGTCAGCATTCATTCGGCAGTCCGCGTGACCGACGGCGCGCGGCTGATAATCCGCGCTTAACCGCCCTCAAATAGCGTTTTCGGCATATCACAACGGATCATTCTAATGAATTTCGGGCGCGCCCGCGTTGAATTCCGCAGGTCTTTATAGAGGCCGTCCGCATTCCGGATCGGCGGCGAAGGCGACGACGCATGCCGTGGGGGCGGCGGGCGAGGCAGGCAACGAATCACGCTCGAATGGGAAGCGTTTTGGAGATTTGCAATGACGAAAACAACCAAGACTACTCGTGAAAACGCAACGCCGCAGATTGCTGCGCACGTCCTTCAAAAAATGCTCGTATGCGGTCTGGCCATCGCTATTTTGTGGGCCTCAACGGCATCGACCTGTCAGGTGCCGTTGCCGTTTGAGCGACCTTCGATTGTGCCTTCCAACGGTCCGACTGCCGGCGGCACTCAGGTGACGATTATTGGTAGCAACTTCTCGGCGTCGTCCGCTGTGTTGTTTGGCGATCAGGCGGCGGCTGAGTTCACCATCATTAATGAAAATGTGATCCAGGCGACGACGCCCGCACACGCGGCCGGGGTGGTCGACGTGGTCATCTTAGATGACGACAACGAGATTCAGTTATTCCCCGAAGCGTTTACGTTTGAAGAGCCCGCTGCCGACTCCCTTGTCGATTACGTCGGTCGAATTGCCAAACGGGCCCGTCGGCGGCGGTTCGATCGTCACGATTGAGGGCACGGCATTTACCGCCGCGACGAGTGTATTCTTCGCCAACAAACCTGCGACCGATGTGCAGTTTTTTAGCTCACAGTTGTTGAACGCGCGCGTACCGTCGGGCAATGAGGGGGCGGTCGATGTGCGCGTGCTGAACCCGAATGGTGATGAGGCGACGTTAGCGGGCGGCTTTACCTACTTCATCATTCCCGAAGACGGCGGCGTCGATAGCGACTTCGACGGCTTGCCCGATGCGCTCGAGGCCGCCGGTTATGAGATCGCGATCGATCAATTCGGATTTGGGTTCGGTAACAACGGCGGCAATCTCGTTCGCCGCACGGTCTTTAGCGATCCGTTCAATGCCGATACCGACGACGACAACCTCGATGACATGACCGAGTTTCTGATATCGACCGACCCGAACAGTCGCGATACCGATGGCGACGATCTCGATGACGACGACGAATGGAATCGGCTGCTCACCAGCCCGGTGAGCGTCGACACCGACGGTGATGCGCGCGGGCCCGATGGCACGCTACCGCCCAACGCGGCGCTGTTCGATGGCGCCGAGTTGGTCGAGGTATTCGATGACGGCGGCAATTTGTTTTATGGCGGTACGTCTCCGATCTACGACGATACCGACGGCGATGGCGTGACAGATTACGACGAGTTTGCCCATCCGTTCCGCAGTCCGTTGATTGCTGACGTGCCGAAGCTCAAGGTCGATTTTGTTGGCGAGATGACATTGACGCTCGATATCGAATTGGCTCAGGGCACATCGATCACCGACGGCCAACAATACGGCTTGGTCGAATCGGAAGCGTCTACGTCGAGTAACACCAACGAATCGACATGGGAGAACTCGCTCGAATTTACGCAGTCGATCAGTGCGTCGGGCGGCGTGGCGGGTACGCCGCCGGGGCCGCAGTTTGAGGTGGAAGTCGGATTCTCGGCAACACAAGGATTTACCGAAGGCGGCTCGACGTCTTGGACGGAAGAGTCAACAGAAGAAGTCCAAAACTCGTTTCTGCAAATTCAGGAGGAAATGCAATCGCAAAGCTCCACGATCAACGGTGGCACCATCACGGCGGGCATTAAGGTAATCAACGAAGGTAACGTGGCCTTTACGTTGCAAAACCTTGTGGTCTCGGGGTTGCTCATCGACCAACAGGCGCGCGACGGCTTCCGCCCGATCACGACGTTGCGTCCGCCGGTAAGCCAATTAACACTGGCAGCGTTTGATGAAACAGGCGTGCTTACATTCTCGACGGACGTCGGCAGTATCGGCGGTCAGCAGATTCTCGATCTGATGGCCGACCCGAGCGCGCTGTTACTCGACATTGCAGCGTTCGACTTGCTCGATGCCGATGGGCTTAACTTCGCGTTTTTGAACGACGTGACCAACGCGCGCACGGCGACGGTCGTGCTCGACTTTGGAATTGATCGCCCCATCGAGACCTATCGCGTCGCGACAGAAGTTGCGCGCAACGCCGACGGCACGGCTACGGGAATCTCAATTGGCGAAGTGTTGAACAAGATTCTACAGATAGATTTTGAAACGATGCCGCGCACGGGTTCGACCGATACGCTCAATTTCCCCAACGGCGTCGATGTGTTGACAAAGGTGCGCGATGTGGAAACCGACCCGGTGGCCGATCCCGATGGTTTCTGGGTGGTGTTTGGTACGGCACCGGACACGAGCGATGGCAGCGTGAATTTTCAGGATATCACGTTGAACGCGGCGCAGTCGATCTCACTTGTTTACACCGAAGATCGCGATGATGACGGTGTGTACAAACGCGAAGAGTTTATGTATTCGTGTTCGGACACCGATCCGGATACCGACTTCGATAATTTGGGTGATTACTTCGAGATTCGCGAAGGTTGGGATGTGTTGGTTGCGGGTCAGCCGTTGAAGCACGTCTTCCCCGACCCCACGCGCGTTAATGTCGATGGGGATTTTCTCGACGACGAAGATGAATTCTCGGCACGCACCAATCCGAAAGATCCGGATACCGATGGCGATGGCCTACTCGATGGTGACGATCGATGCCCGCTCGACCCGGACAACTTGCCGCCGGTGATCATGTTGATGACGTCAACGGATGTTTCCGGCAGTGAAGTAACGCTGAGCGGCACAGTGTCTGAAATGTTGACCGACTTCAACGGCACGCGTTGTGATGTGGATGCGATCGAGTCGGTCGTCATCGATTGGGGTGATAACCAGATGGACATGATCGGCGGCATGGGTTCGTCGGACGTGATGGTCAACGTTACGCACATCTATTCCACACAGAACGTGAGCATGATCACGGTCACGGCGACGGATGTGCGCGGCGCAGTGTCGACGACCGACTTCCCGGTTGACATTACGTTTCCGACGGTCGGGCTGTTGGCGTTCTATCCGATGAACGATGACGCGAGTGTTAATAACGTCGTGAATGATGCGGGGCCAAACGGTCTCAACGGTACACGACCGACGAATTATGTGTTCGATCATAATAATCGATTCGGTTCCACACCCGCAGCGTTTTGCTTGTCGCAAGATCAGGTGATCGATCAGGGGTCGGCTGGTTACGCCGGCGTGTCGTTGCCACCGGTTCCGGCTCCGGGTGCCGAAGGGTTTACGTTGGCGGCATGGGTGCTGCCGGATGGCACCAATCGCCAAGGGATTATCTTTGGCCAAGTCGGTTTCACTGGGCTTTTTGTAGATTCGGGTGATATTGGTTTCACCGTCCGCGATGGAGGCGGCAGCTATCACACGATCTCCGATAACGGACCGAGTATCCCAACGCAAACTGCCGGCCTATCGGGTTGTCCGACGGATGCAACGCAAAGCGATTGGACGTTCTACGCCGCGACGGTGCGGCGCGAGGGCAACGATTCGCGCATTCGGTTGTATCGCGGCGACGGTGCGAATCTCGGCATGCCAGGCATGAGTACGGTGCAGCAAGTCGGTGGCGATTTAGTTGTACCGGGCGTGGTCTTCACGAACCCGAATCCATCGGCAAACTGGCAGATCGTCGGTGAGAACGGCGGGTTCGGACCAGTGCCGGCGGCGGAGGATACCAATGGCAACCCGTACCAAGGTCGCATCGACGACGTGCGCGCGTTCGACCGCGCGTTGGTCGAGGTAGAAATCAACGCGTTGTTCAACGAAGCCAACAACGCGAGCCTACCGGGGAACTAGACGGCGTAATCGAACGACTGATTGCGTTGTATTGAATATACTTGGCGTTCGATGTGGAGCTAACATTGCTCCTGTCGAACGCCCTTTTTTTTATCCGAAGCATTTTTCGACGGGTTGAATTCCAGCGTGATCGAATATTCTGCGCGTCCGGGTATGTCTCCGCCAAAACGTCATCAGCCAAGCTTGCCGATCAGATCCAAGCACAACGATGAATGTTTAATGCCCCTTGATCCAAACAAATTCATGCTTGCGATATTTCGCCAGCGAAGCCATATCGCCTGCACCAGATGGTGGTGTTACGCTTCGTCCCAGCTTGTTCTGCCGGGGACGTGGGGTTCGAATTACCAATAGGATTTACGGGGCGAGACAGCGATAATAACGCAAGGCACGGACCTCATTCTGATTACCATGGCGAGTTTTGCGCGCGGTAGTTGGAGTTCAAAAACAGTAGGCGATCGGGCTCAAACCGATGACCCATGGCGAACAGACCCTTGATCCAGATTCGCATACTATTTGGACAAATTCAGTTACGAAATCGCGCTCGGCCCCCAACTTCAACCGACACCTTCTGATACGGAATGAGACACGGCACTTCCCAACTGGTGGAGCCAATGCGAACAATCTCGCGCGCTGGCTGGTCAAATCATCTCGTCAGAATTGGCGTAACGCCATCGACGTAAGGGTGACTTCCTTTGCGGCAGCGAATACCCCATCCGCGGTATTTCGAATTTGCAAAGAAGTACGTGAATAAATGGATCGATAAGATACCCGGGCCGACATCCTGTTTCGCCGCATGTTATAGCAAGCGTAATGCAGACGTAGCGTTGAGATGCGATGCGCGGAAACCGACGCCAAGGGTGTTGCGTCAGTAGCCCAGGGTTGATGCGCAGCAGCTACCCTGGGTTGCGATGTCGACACAGGACCTTCAACGCTGAAAGCGTTGTGGCATGCCGAACGAGGACGGAACTCCTTCAGAGTTCAATGATGTTTGTTCAACAATTTCCCTGGGGTAGCCGCTTCGCGTCAACCCCAGGCTATTGAAACAACGCCTTTGGCGTAGAAGACGACGGAAGAACATAGCCGTGAATGCACAGATCCGAAGGATAAAAACGTGCCTTAACTCGTCGACACAATCTCAAATCCGCTACACTTGAATTCGGTACGCTCTAGGCATGTCACCCACAAGCCTATTTCATATCAAGAGCTGTATAAACTCCTGAATGTCATTTCCGTCGACCAAGCCGTCACAATTGACGTCGCTTGCCTCGAGAACTGTCATGTCGGTCGTCTGCCCCAGCAACGCCTGTATGAAGCCAGAAATGTCAGTATCATCGACCGCCAAATCCGAGTTGGTGTCGCCCTGAATCACACCGGGAGTGGCGACGGACGGACATGGGTCGCAGCCGTTCGGGATTGAATCCAAATCGTCATCTAACGTGTCATCGCCACCGGGACAAACGTCGCATTCGTCTACCACGCCATCATTGTCAGAATCCGCTCCGGCAGAAACCACTGTGACTATGGCCGATCCGCCATCTAACGATCCTGTTACGTCGACCGCATTGACTTCGAGCACACGGGTTTGAGATAGCCCGCCAGGAACCGACGGATCGAGGAATACCGAGGAATCCGTTACTGGCGATAATGCCAAAAAGCGGAACGTCGTCACCAACAGGCCCGGTGGTGGTGGTGCCTCAGGCCTCGTAGCGGGGTTGGGGCTACTCAACGATGTGTGCATAGCGTCACCATCATTATCTGGCAAGTTAGGATTTCCACTTCCATC
>JAUIHO010000280.1 GCA_030432035.1 Phycisphaerae bacterium | reverse complement strand
GACTGGGAATGGCCGATTCCGCATGCGCCCGCAGCACGCGTGCGAATTCGGCCGCCGCCGAATCCGGATACTGATCGACGATCATCGACAGGTTATCGGTGTATCGCGGATGATGCGGGTCGGCTTTCAGCAGGTCTTGCAGCGGCGTCGAATTAGATACGTCGGTTGCGGGCATGGTCGTTGCGGCCGCTTCTGTTGGTGCCGGTGCACACGCCCGCACGAGTTCGGCAAGGCGGGCGGCTTCAACCAAGAACGGCTCCGTCGCAATGCCGAGGCTTTCCGCGGGCGTGCGGCGTTCGAAGACCGATGAGATCACGCCCGTGTCGTTCGAGTTTCCAAGTCGAATCAACTCGCGTGGTGAAAACGCCTGTTGCACGTGATCGAGCCGTTGCAGCGCTTTATCGATGTTACCGGCGACCGCGTCGAGATAGGCAAGGCGATAAATCGCGGGAACAGCCAAACGCGATTGCGGCGAATACGAGGCGACGGACTCCCAAACGCCGCGCGACGACATCACAGGCGGCAGCGTGCGGACCTTTGCGATTTGTTCGGCGGCGAGCAAGTTCTCGTCGAGGCGCGCATCGACGGCACGGCCCTTTAGAAACAGCACGTTGCCCACGTAATGCGAATCGGGAAACTGTTCGATAAAACGATCGCAGCGCTCGATGGCGTAAAGACGCTCCGCTTCAAAGTCGATTCGCAATGCGCGCTCGGCGCTCGCCATCTCGGTCGCGCGCAAATCTTCAAAGCCGACGTCGGACGACTGCTGCCACATTTCCACCACAGCCGCTTCGACCTGCTTACCAAGATCGACCGACGCAAAAACAGATGTGGGCGCAATGCCGATGTCGCGCTCAAGAATGCGATATTCCAATTCGTGTCGGCCGACACTCGTGTGAAACATGATCACGGGAATCGCGAACAAGACCGCCAACAAAGGCGGGATGCCGCCGGGTCTGAAGTTGATAAACCGCGCGACGGCCAATGCAAATGCCGAGATCACACACGATGCGAGTAGCGCCAATACCCAGGGTGCGTAAAGCAGTGCTTGGTTACGCGTGGACGCAAAGTGAACATCCTGCGGTCGCCAAGACGCACCGATGAAGTACGCGCCGATCGGCAGCAACGCGATCAATGCCGACGCATAGCGAAATCTAAACCGGAACGGCCCCATACATGCCAACAGGCAACCCACCTGAATCGCAATGCCCAACCACGGCATTGCCGCCAAAAAGACGATCATCGCGCAGAACGGAACCGACGACGGCAGGCGATACAAAATCGCGATCAAAATCGGAATCGAACAAAGCGAGGCGAGCTGCAAACCCATAATGACGGCATGAATCGGTACGGCCTGCACGGGGATGGGGTTGGTGAGAAAATCGACCAAAGTAATGGGGTTACCGTCGGCCCCGGTGAACGACCGCAAGAACAAGTCGCGAAAGGCGGGGTGTTCCCATGGTGTGTAACTGCCGGTGCGTAACCAAAAGGTAAAACAACACAAACAGCCGAATAGAATGCCGAGCAGCACGAGCATCAGCGCCGCACGCACGCGATACTTGGTGCTGGCGCGTGACCAAACGTCGATGATCTCGGGTTGATCCTCAACAATATGTGTGACCGCGTTGGATGTGGGTACGGCTGTCATCGCTTCACGCCAAGATACACAGCAGCCACGCCCATCGTCAAAGAGTGATGCCGCACATCGCTGAAGCCCGCTGCCGACAGGGCTTCTTCCATGCCGTGTTCGTTCTTAAACGTCGACACCGACTCGGGCAAGTAGCGATACGCACCGCTGCGGTCGCCGCTAATGACGGCGGCTGCCCGCGGCAGGATTCGGTGAAAGTAAAATCGATAGAGTCCGCCGAGAATTGCCGAACGCGGCGTGGTGAACTCCAATATACACACGCGACCGTTCGGTCGCAGGGCGCGAAACATCTCGCGCAAGCCCGCGTCCAAATCTTGAAAATTGCGCACTCCGAAGGCGCAACTGATGATGTCAAAGTGCGCATCGGGAAACGGCAAGTGCAACGCGTCGGCCTGACACCAACCTATCTTAGACGGTCGCGCCACGGCACCTGCCAACATGCCGGCGGAGAAATCGCTGCCGGTGACGCTGTTTGGATTGGCCGCGGCAAACGCGCGGGCGAAGTCGCCGGTGCCACACGCCAAATCCAACACATCATCGGTCGGCTGAACGTTTGATAAACGCACGGCTTTCTTGCGCCACGACGCGTCGATCCCCAACGACATCACCCGGTTCACGCGTTCATACGTCGGCGCAATGTTGTCGAACATCGCACGAACGCGCGTGGCCTTGTCGGGCTGTTCGTGTGGTGCCGCGAGGCGTTGGTCGTCCCAAAGGACGGCAGTGGAATCGTCGCTCATATTCGGAATTGTAGCCGCAACGCGAATTAGCGGGGGGCGGCATGAATTTTGAAAGGTTCGGGTCAGAGCATGATCATGGCGATGGCGGAAAACAGTGCGAACAAAAAGCCCGAAAGAAACAATGCCTCCGGCCAATCTCGATCGAACGTCACCTTATAGATGATGCCGCCGCACAACTGCAATACGGCAATGCCCGACATGAACAGCCCCCAACTCGACGACCACTTTACGATCACCGGCAGGAAGATAAACAGGACATACATCCCGATGCCGCCGTAGAGGCAAGCCTGGTTGACCAGAATCGCTTGGTGATCCGCCTTGTCGATGGGGGCGTCCGACCGAGCGGCGGCGCGGGCTTCCGCGACGGAGAACGGCGTGCCGCATTCGGGGCACACGCGCGAACGCAGCGTGCGCAGGTCATAGCCGCATTCGGGGCACAGGTGCGGCACGGTGTCGGGCACCGGCGGGTGGTTGGTGGCGTAGTTACCCTGTGCGCCATATGAATCCGACGCGTCAGCCGGGTCGTTGTCACCTGCCAGCGGCAGCGGTTCGAGCTCGATCTCAAAGGGCGTCGGTTTGTCGGGCACGTCGTTCATGTTGTTAGCCGAGGCCGTATTCGCTCCAACGCCGATCCACCATTTGCTTTATGTCGTCACTCATTTTAAGGAGTTCGGGCCACTCGCGGACAACGCCTTCTCCCGGAATTTTTCGCGTGGCGTCGATACCGATCTTGCTACCGGCACCGCAATACGGGGCGGCGTGGTCGAGAATATCGAGCGGACCGTCCACCACGAACGTGTCGCGCCGTGGATCGACGTTGGCACCGACCTGGAACATCACCTCTTGTTCGTCGTGCACGTTCACATCTTCGTCGACGATGATGATGAACTTGGAGAGCATCATCTGTCCCGCGCTCCAAATCGCGCTGGCAACCTTGCGCGCTTGGTAGGGGTACTCCTTGCGAATTTTGACAAACACAAAATTGTGGAACGCCCCCCAACGCGGCAGGTGATAGTCAATCGCATCCGGAATAATTGTTTGCAACAGCGGCAGGAACACGCGTTCGGTCGCTTTGCCCATGTAGTAATCTTCCATCGGCGGCAGGCCGACGATGGTCGTCGGGTAGATCGGATTCTCGCGATGTGTGATTGCCGTGATGCGAATCGTCGGGAATTGATCGGCCAGACTGTAGAAACCGGTGTGATCGCCGAAGGGCCCCTCGCGCGCCGTTTCGGTTGCGCTGACATAACCCTCAATCACAATCTCCGCGTTGGCGGGCACGTTAATCGGCACCGTCTTCGCCGGGCACAATTGAATGCCGCCGCCGTTGAGAAAACCGGCAAACAACAACTCACTCACTGCCGGTGGCAATGGGCACGTCGCGGCATAGGGCAGTACGCTTTCACCGCCGAATGCAATGGCGACGGGCATGTCCTTTCCTTCGCGCGCCCACATGCGATGATGCCGCGCCCCATCGTGATGCACGTGGCAATGAAACAGCGCCGTCTTCGGCCCCGTGACTTGAATGCGATACATGCCGATGTTGGGCTCGCTGCCATCGGGTGCGTTGGTGTAGATACCGGCAAGCGTGATGTAGCGACCGATCCAATCGGAATCGCTCGCGGGCGTCTTCGAATGGCCGACCATCACCTGATCGTCGGTGCCACCGTCGTAGGGCCAGCATTGAAGGATGGGTAGTTTGGTTAGGTCGGCGTCGTCGGTGTGTACAACTTCCTGACAGATGCCGCGTTTCACCTGCTTGGGCGGATAGCTCGCGATCTTGGCCAGCTCGGGCAACATCTTCATCTTTTCCATCAGCGACGTCGGCGGTTCGGGCTTGATCAGCTTTTGCACACGATCCGCCAAGGCCTCAAAGCTCTCGCAGCCCAGCGCCATCCGCATGCGTTCGTAGCTGCCGAACAAATTGATGGCCACCGGCACGTCGCTGCCATTTACCTGCTCGAATAATAGGGCGTGGCCACCTGTCGTACCGTGCACCGGATCGGTCGTGGGGGCGGCGCTGGCGGGTTCGGGGGCCGGTGACTTGGACACGCGGTCGGCGATCTCCGTGATTTCCAGAGCGGGATTGACCGGCGCCTTGATGCGTTTGAGTTGACCGGCGGCGTCGAGGGCTTCGATATACGTTCTCAGATCACGGTAGGGCACGGTGGTCTCCGAAGGATGTATCCGTCATGGTGGATCAAATGTCGCTTAAGGCGCGTTCGCAATGGGCGATTAATCACAGCCTATTCTGTTGGTGTTATAGCCGCACAAGCAGCAGGCGACGAGCGAGAAAAACCCTATATTCCTTGCCAGAACGCGGTTTTGGCCATAGTATCCGCGCTTCTGTTACGAGCAATCAACGACCTGCGTCTGTCAGGCAACGAATTCCCCCACATGGTGCGTCCGAGGAGTGTAAGGTGGCACAAGCAAAGATGAACGGTCAAGCAAATTATGTATTTACGTCTGAGTCGGTAAGTATGGGCCACCCGGATAAGGTCGCCGACCAGATTTCGGATACCGTCCTCGACGCTTTGCTTTCCAAAGACCCTGATGCACGCGTGGCCTGCGAAACGTTTGTGACGACTGGCCTCGTCGTTGTTGGTGGTGAAGTTACGGTACACAACAAGGCTGCCGAGCTTGAGCTGGGCAACATCGAAGATCGCGTGCGCAGCACGATCGCCGACATCGGTTATACCGATCCGGATTGTCAGTTCGATCACAAGAGCTGCGCCGTCATCCGTACGATTCATAGCCAGTCGGCTGACATTTCGATGGGCGTCACCAAGACCAAGAAAAAAGCCCAAGGTGCCGGTGACCAGGGCATCATGTTCGGCTTCGCCTGTAAGGAAACCAAGGCGCTGATGCCGCTTCCGATTCACTTGTCGCATCGCTTGGTCGAAAAGATGGCCGACGTCCGTCGCGACGGCACCCTCAATTGGCTGCGTCCCGACAGTAAGTCGCAAGTGTCGATCGAATACGACGGCCATAAGCCGGTTCGCGTGACCAGCGTTGTTATCTCCACGCAGCATCAGGAAAAGAAGGACCTGCTCGGTCGTGAC
>JAUIHO010000035.1 GCA_030432035.1 Phycisphaerae bacterium | reverse complement strand
CCGGCTGCGCGATGCAATCCGCTTGGCGTACAAACAGCGAGAAGAAACCTATCCCGTCGAGTGGATCCTCGAACGCACCGTGAAGGAAGGTAACTTCGAAAGCGCCTACGCCGCCGATGCCCTCGTTCAATGGGCCAATCAGAAGTTCGGCCTCGGTTGGACCGTCGACGACGTGCAGAAGCGCCCCATCGGCGAGGTGGCCGACGAATTGTTCAAGCTCAATAAGGAGTTTCTCAACAATGGCCATCTGCGCAGCGAAGTCGAGCAAGCCATCAGCCGAAATGGCGGCAGCGACAAAGCCAAGTTGATCGAATGGGCGCGCGAGCGCTTCGGCCCTGCCTTTGATGAATCGATCTTCGATGAAGTCGACTCGACCGAAGACGCGCTGATCACGTTCGGTCGCGCGCTGTTGCGTGACGAGCTGACCCGACTCGAACGATACGTGCTCATCCAGATTTACGATCAGGCATGGAAAGAACACATGCACGCGATCGACCTGCTCAAGGAGACCATCGGCTATCGCGGTTACGCCGAGCAGGACCCGAAGATTGCCTACAAAAAGGAAGGCACGGCGATCTTCAACGAAATGCTCGCAGGCATCGAGGACAAGGTTACCGGCATCATCTTCCGCGCGCGGTTGAGCGGTAACGAGCAAATGCGCAACCGTTATGGTAACGCGGCGGCCCGACACGACGCGGCGACGAACCTCGGCTTCTCCGGCGTCTCGCGCGATCGCGACGCAGCGATGAAAGCGCAAAACCAAGAGCAAAAGGTCGAGCAAATTAAACGCGACGTCCCCAAGGTCGGCCGTAACTCGCCCTGCCCGTGCGGTAGTGGGAAGAAATACAAGCAGTGTTGTGGCAAGGCGTAGCAGTGAGGCCACGGCGAACTGACGACGGAGCCGTGGCCTGTGGCCGCATGGGTTTATCGCAACCGCTGCGCACTCGATGACTAAGACGATGGACGTCAGAAGTTACCGTATCGATCGAATCGCAGGTTGCCTGCTCGGCGGTGCGGTCGGCGATGGCTTTGGCAGTTGTTATGAAGCGCAATTGCCCCCTATCGACGTCGATTTCACCGTCGCGCCGCGCTTGACCGATGACACGCAGCTCACGCTTGCGACTTGCGAAGGCATCATCGCCGCCGGTCGGGTGGAGCCCGCTTCCATAGCGGCGGCGATGGCCCGTTGGTTTCGCGAACGTCGGCTGACGGGCCTCGGCGCCAGTACATTTAAAGCCTTACAGGAACTCGCTGCGGGCCATCATTGGGCATTAACGGGGGCGAAGGGCGAGCGTGCGGCGGGAAACGGCGCAGCAATGCGGATCGCGCCACTTGCGTTCTTCCTCGACTTGGCCGATTTCGATCAACGGCGATTGCTCCGCGATATCGCGCGCATCACCCATCAGCATGAGGAAGCATACGTCGGCGCGTTGGCAATTGCCCTTGCCGTTCAATTCGCTGCGAATAGCGACTTCCCAATGACCGACATAGCTGCGCACGTTCATCGACAACTGCCCGATAGCGTCACACGAGATCGGCTGCACGATATTGATGAGCAACACTGCCCACATGTTGCAGAATTCGCTCTCAAATTTGGCAGCAGCGGTTTCGCCGCAGATTCGGTTGCACTTGCGATACTTGGCGCGACCCAACTCGATGAGATCGGATTCGACGGCGTGTTAAAAGAACTCATCTCATGCGGCGGGGACACCGACACGATTGCGTCGATGGCGGGGCAGATCATGGGGGCGAGGCTCGGAACGGCTGGCTTGAATTCATCGCTCGTAAGCGCCTTGCCCGAGACCGCTCTAATCACGAGCCTTGCAAAAGAGTTATCCGTTATTAGCTAGACGCAAGTTGCTAATCCACCCAAGAATAAAACTGCATATTCCTAGATTCCAACACTCTGTTTAAACGCGCCCGCTCTTTTCCCCCCAATCCTTGGACTGCCGCAATCGCATTTGGTTAAATACCCAAAGTATCGGTTTACATCGACAGCATCGCGTTCCGGAGAGTTTCATGAAATTGCTATTTCGAATGGTACAAGGTGCCCTCGGCGCGTTCGATCGCCGATCTCAGGCCGGCCTTATTCTTGGACCGACTTACGGCGATGCGGAAGCGATGGCCGCGCGCGAGGCGTTGGATCGGGAAGGCAACTGGCAACCGTTGCGTGCGGCAATTGTAAAGGCCAGCAAGAATTGGGCCCGCCGCAGCTTTATGATCGCCATCGGCGGTGAATATCCAACGCTCCAACCTTGGATTGAAGACTGGCTCGCAAAGGAGCCCAAGAAAAGTGCACCGCATTTGGTTGCTGCCGTTAACCATTGGCATTACGCGAGTGCCCTGCGCGGCGACGGTTGGGGCGATACGGTCAGCGAAAAGGGAATGGAGGGTATGTTTCAGCAGCTTGCGAAATCGTACCAATACGCCGTAAAGGCGACGAAAATCGCTCCCAGCGACCCGACGCCGTGGTCCATATTGACGGGTATTGCCCGACCGATGGAACAAAGCCGCGAGCGCGTAGATTCGTTCTTCAAAAACGCGGTCAAGCTCGCACCGGAACATTTCGCGACGCACCAACAAATGCTGCAATACGTTTGCGAGAAGTGGATGGGTTCGCATGACGAGATGTGGGATTTCGTGAAGAGTGCGACCGCTCAATTGCCCTTTGGCAGCTTGCTTTTCTCGCTGATTCCCGCCGCTCATATCGAAAACGCGATCTTGGATTACGACGATCCCGATGAGTACTTTTCCTCCGCGCAAGTGCGGAGCGCCGTGAAGTCGGCCTTTCAACAAATGCATGACGGCGCCGATCGCACGAGCCCCGATGCCATCGCGGCCTACAACCTGTTCGCCTATGCGCTAACGAGTTGCGAAGCATACAAAGACGCGCGGGTGGCCTTCAGTGTGTTGCGTAATCGAATGACGGAAACGCCGTGGGGCTACTACGGCCTACCGGCGCGGAGCTTTAAGAAGGCGCTTGCGAAAGTTGAAGCGACGTAATCCTTAGGGCGTTTCCTTTTCCACCAAAACAGACAACTTATGAAGCGCATTGAGAGTTAAACTCATGAATGCTTCGCAACCCTTTGTGACAGACGAATTTCGAGTTTCATTGGCGGAAACCATCACGTGGTGTTTGGCAAAACCCAAGCCTTGGAATCCGCAAACAACGTTTCGATCGCTGGAACTCGCTTACCACGATCTCTGGGCGCATACCAGACGAGAGATGATTCGTACCGTGGTTGATCGCCGTTCCGAATTAATCGCACACCCAACTTCGCCTGATCGACCTAAACCGGCGACATCCCTCAACGATGGCCGGTTGCTCGCCTATTACCCGGATGTAAACATGTTCGATGGCCTGTCCGCAAGTGAATGCGAAAACTTCGTCAACGTATGTTGCGTGGCAGCGTGGGACACTTGGGTGGATTTTTTCGAAGCGCCGCCGGACAAGAAGGGTGAAAGCATGCTAGTCAGTTGGGTGCCCGCTGAGTTTCTTAAGATGCTCGATTCGGCTGTTGAGGTCGACTGCGTCGAATCGATTCGCTGGGTAGACACACTGGATCACGATCTTGCGCGGGAGTTGAGGAACGTGGGTTTGGATTATCCATCAGCGTAGCCAATGCGTAAGGCATGTTACTGCGGTCGAACGTAGAGAGATTGAATCAATGGCACCGCAAATCGTAGACGACAAATTCCGAATTGTTCTCGCAGAGACCACTGCATGGTGCACGCGCATACCAAAACCGTGGAATCCGAAAACATCATTTCGCTCATCAGCTTTGGCCTACGCCGAACTCGATATCGCTAGCCGCGTTGAAATGGTAAACAAGGTGATCGAAGCGCGGCGGTTCTTCCTCAATGACCGATCAATTACGCCCGCACAATCCCTTGCCGGCGGTAGATTATTGGTGACGTATCCCAACATCAGTATGCGAAACGGTATGGAAGAAACCGAAAGTAACAGCTTCGTCAATTATGCGAATGTGCCGGGCTGGGATACTTGGATTGCTTTTTTTGAGGAGACTGGAACGCGCCAACACTATTATAGCTTTCTTCTCAGTTGGGTACCTGCGGAATTCCTGGAGATTGTTGATGTGGCAACCGATATGTCGCCGGAAGAGTCGATCAACTGGATTGACCGTGTGGATCACCCAATCAATCTCGAGCTCGAACGATGCGGCTTAGCATATCAACCTAAGGGCTGAGCGGTAATGCGATAATTCAATCGAGTAGGCGAAAGCCGATTAAAACAAACTCTCCTGATCATCTGAATTCTTCTTTTCGACATCCGTCGGCACCGTCAGCCCCAAATGCTCATACGCCGCGCGCGTAGCGCAGCGGCCTTGGCGGGTGCGCGTAATCAGACGTCGTTGCAGAAGGAATGGTTCGACCATGTCTTCCAGCGTGTCGCGCGCTTGCCCCATGGTGGCGGCGATGGCTTCGATACCGGCGGGGCCGCCCTTATAGGTTTCGATCAGCGCCGTCAGATACGAACGATCCAAGCGATCCAACCCGGCGTGGTCGATTTCTTCGATCTTGAGCGCTTGATCGACCACATCCTTGGTGATGCGCCCTTCGGCGCGCACTTGCGCGTAATCGCGCATGCGTTTGAGCAAGCGATTGGCCACGCGCGGCGTGCCGCGGGCACGTTCGGCAATGGCGTGCAGCGCGTCTTCGTCGTATTCAACGCCCAACAGCGCAGCGGAGCGACGAATGATCTCTTCCAATTCGGCCGGGCCGTAGAAATCGAGGTGATAGCGTAAGCCAAACCGATCGCGCATGGCGGCCGTGAGCATGCCCGCGCGCGTCGTCGCACCGATCAACGTGAAGCGGGCCAGTTTGAAGTTGACCGTGCGCCCACCGACGCCGCCTTCGATGGTGTAATCCACGCGAAAATCTTCCATCGCGGGATAGAGAAACTCTTCGACGACCTTATTAAGGCGATGGATTTCATCGACGAATAGGATGTCACCCTCGCGCAAGTTGGTGAGCGTGCTCATCAACTCACCCTGCTTTACGATGGCCGGGCCGCTGGTCACGCGAATGCCGTCGGCCACGCCCAACTCCTCGGCGATCACATGCGCGAGCGTGGTCTTACCGAGCCCCGGCGGGCCATCCATTAACACGTGTTCGAGCGGTTCGCCGCGTTGCTTGGCCGCATCGAGCGCGATCTTCAACTGTTCAATCGTCGCGCGCTGCCCCACCCATTCGTCGAGGCTGCGCGGTCGCAACGCCCAATTGGACTGCTCCTCGCGTTCGTCGCGTTGCTCACCAGAGATAATTCGTTCGCGCGTCATATTAGTTCGGCGGTTCGTTTAGCTGCCAATATCGTTCCGTCGCGGCGGGACGCCGCGGCTCTGAGTCTGAGTCGTACGTCGCCGTTTCGACGTTTCGACGTTTTTCACCCACTCTTAATGCGATACGCCGCCGCGACCCATTCATCCGGGCCGCCCAGTTTTCCGTTTTGCTGCGACGCGCGTTGTACCCAGCGCTCCGCATCGTTTCGACTATCGCCCCATGCGACCAGAATTTCAATCGCATCGCGTTGGTCATTCGTGAACGCCGTTTCCCGCACTGCCGGTTGCGCCGCTTCGGCCAGCGCGTGGGCCGTTGCCTTGCCTTTCAGCTCCGCGACGATCTGTTCGGCCATGCGTTTGCCGATGCCGGGCAACTGCGTCAGCGTTTTCGCGTCACCGTTTTCAATCGCAGCGGCAATTTGACCTACCGGCAAAGCCAACGCTTTTAGCGCCTTGCGCATGCCCATGTTCTTCACGCTGGTGAACAATCGAAAAAACGCCTTGTCTTCGACCTGCGGGAAGCCGATCAACCTTGGCGTCAGGTTGCCTCCCGTCGCGTTACCTTCGAAATATTGCAGCGTGTGCAGCGATATCGAACTCCCAAGCCCGGTCATAAGGCCGCCGCGTGCATACGCGGGCACCAACACTTCGTAAGACAAGCCGTCGCGCTCGACGATTGCACCTTCGTCGCTGAAATCCGCCAACACGCCTTGGATGCGCACAATCATGCCGTACCCTCCGCCGCATTGGAAAGTTGGGCTTCATCCTGCTGCGTGGCGATGGCACACAACGCAATCGCCAACGCATCGGCAACGTCCGCCGGTTCGGGCAATGCGTCGAGTTGTAACACATGAGCGATAGCGCGCTGCATTTGCAGCTTGCTGGCATGACCATTGCCAGTCAGCGATTTCTTGACGCGCGTGGCGGGCAAACTTTGCAATGCAATCCTACGTCGCGCCGCGGCCAGCAACACCACGCCGCGCGCATGGCCCATGAGAATTGCCGTGCGCGGATGTTTGTAATGCGCGTACAACTGTTCGACAGCGACCAATTCGACGGTGTGTTCTTCGAGCAGATCGTTAAGCCCGGCTTCGATTTCGACTAAGCGGCGCTCTAGCGGCTGTTCGCTGCTGCTACGAATCAAACCGGCATCGAGCACGCGCGGACCGCCGGCATCGATAACGGCGTAACCCGTTCGATCCAGCCCCGGGTCGATACCGAGCACATGCCGCGCGATCTGCTGAGGCTGTCTTACTCCATGCGCCACCGGGTGCCATCCTTGCTATCCTCGAGCGTGATGCCGAGTTTCGTAAGTTCATCCCTGATATGATCGCCAATGGCGAATTGTTTTGCCTCGCGCGCCTGCTTGCGCACCTCGACCAACAAATCGACCAGTGCGGGCGTCTTCCCATCGCCGGCGGCCTTCGGCCCGGCGGGCTTACTTTCAAACAGCCCTAAAATTCGACCGAGACTCGTCAGCGTGCCGCACGCGCCGAGCGCGAGCTTGGCTTGCCCTTCGTTACCATTGGTTTCCAAGCGCGTGGCTTCGAAGAATTTGTTGATCGCGTTAGCAATCTCAAACAGTACCGCAATGGCCTGCGCCGTATTGAAGTCGTCGTCCATCACTTCCAAAAATCGGACGCGCTGTTGCAACACATTTTCGAAGAGGCCTTTGGCTGCCTGATCCATTTCTTCGCCGCGCAGTTTTTCGGCCGTGATCTCATTGGCGTACGGATCGACGTTACAAATCCGCTCGATACGCTCAAACAAACGCGTGAACGTATCCAACCCCGTCTTAGCCGCGGCCAGCGCCTCATCCGAAAAATCAATCGGCGATCGGTAGTGCGCTTTGAGTATCAGGAATCGCAAAAGTTGCGGATCGTGCTTTTCCAGCAGCGATTTGATCTGCAGCGAGGCCATAATCTTGGCCATCTCCGGATCGCTTTTGGAAATCTTCTTCGTATTGAAACGCGTGAGCCCGTGATGCATCCAGTACTTCGAGAATGGTTGACTGTTCGCCGATTCGGCTTGCGCTAACTCATTTTCATGGTGCGGGAATTTCAGATCCATGCCGCCACCATGAATGTCGAACGTCGCGCCGAGATATTTCATCGCCATCGCCGAACATTCGATATGCCAGCCGGGCCGGCCCTTACCCCACGGTGATTCGTACTTGGCCGAGTCGGGCTCGTTATCTTTCGCGTGCTTCCATAAAGCGAAGTCGCCGGGGTTGCGCTTATTCGTCGAGACCAGCCCTTCGCGCGTACCGCTTTCCTGCTCTTCGGCTTTGCGATTGGTCAGCTTGCCGTAATCTTCATCTTTAGAAACATCGAAATAAACGTCGCCATCGGCTTCGTAGGCGAAGCCGTTCTTTATAAGTTCCTGTGTCTGTTCGATGATCTCGCCGATGTGCTCGCTGGCACGCGGCATATGGTCGATACCCCGCACACCGAGCGCCGAAATATCCGTGATGTAGCGACTTTCCAACTCGCGTGCCAAATCCAGCATGTCGCGGCCTTGGCTTTGCGCTTCGGCGATCAGCTTATCTTCGACGTCGGTGATGTTGACCACCCAGGAAACTTTGAAACCCTTGAAGGATAAGTATCGCTTGACGACGTCGAACACGATCGGCCCGACGGCATGGCCGATGTGTGCGGGCTTATAGACCGTCGGCCCGCAGAGGTACATACCGACCTTACCCGGCTCCAACGGTTCGAAGAGTTCCTTCTCTCCCGACAGCGTATTGAAAACCCGCAGCGTCATGCGACGTCTCTCATTTCTGTATTGCAACCATGGTCAATCCGGCAATCACCGTCGCGGCAATCGCCTCACCGCGACCGACGGCATCCATACCTTCGCCGGTTTTGGCCTTCACGCTCACGGCGTCTTCGCTCACACCGAGAACCGCGGCCAGCCGTGTAGCGATCTCGCCCTTGTAGCCAGACAACTTGGGCCGCTCGGCATGCACCACCACATCAATGTTCACGACAGCATACCCCAAAGCCCGCATGCGTTCGACCACTGTTTTCAGCAACAACATGCTGTCGGCGTCGCGCCATTGCGGATCGGTATCGGGAAACTGCTCACCAATGTCGGCCATGCCCGCCGCACCACACAACGCATCGATCACGGCATGACAAATCACATCGCCGTCGCTATGCGCGACAAACGATTTATCGCAGGGAATATCCACACCGCCAAGGCGCAGACCGTCGCCCGCTTTCAACCGATGCAGGTCGGTCCCGATGCCGACGCGATGGATGGGGATTGCCGTCATGGCGGGTATGTTACGAATCTTTGAGGTCGTTGGCGAATGGGTTGGGGCAATTCCCGAAGCGTTGAGCGCTCACCCAAATAAGATACGCGTTTGGTATATGCGTTCAGCGAAATACGGGCGTGATCCTCATTAATTCGAACCCGCATTTGTCCACCAAAACGGATCGGCCAGACACGATAAACAAGCTTTACGCCGATATTGGCCACACCCCGCTAAACACCTCTTCGGCCGGCCCCGTCATCAAAATCGACGCGCCGTCTGCGGGCCATTCGATCAGCAAATCGCCACCGGGCAAATGAAGCGTCGCGCTGCGCGACAACCGCCCTTCCAACACGCCTGCCACCAACACGGCACACGCGCCGGTCCCGCAGGCTTGCGTAACGCCGCTGCCGCGTTCCCAGGTGCGCATGGTTGCTTCGTTTGGTGAATGAACTTCGACGACGTGAAAGTTCACGCGATTGGGAAACGCGGCGTGGCGCTCGACCAGCGGGCCAACCTTTTCGAGTTCGAACCCCACGACATCGTCGATGAACGTGACCGCATGCGGATTGCCCATCGACACGCTTGTCGTCGCAAAACTATGGTCACCGACCTGCATCGACACGGCCACGCAACGCGACCCATCACCCAGCGTCGTCGGAATCGCGCTCGGCACCAAAATCGGCAGGCCCATATCCACCCGCACGCGCTCGACGGTGCCGTCTTCGCCCGCAAACGCATCGACCATTAACACGCCGCGATCGGTTTGCACGGCTATTGATTGTTCTGATGCAGAATCGTTGGTCGAAAGGGTGCCCCTGCCCCTCTGGGGCTGGGGGACTTGGTGGGTACTTTGCGATGACGCGTCTCCCTCTCCCTTCGAAAGGGAGAGGGCTGGGGTAAGGGTTCTGGTCCGCACCTCTTGGGCGTTGTCGTCATTGGCACCGTTTGCCGCAACCGTTCGGGTGCCCCTGCCCCTCTGGGGCTGGGGGACTTTCCCCACTCGCGCCGTCAACCCGCGATCCAATGCATATTTCGCCACACAACGAATACCGTTGCCGCACATTTCACCGCGCGAACCATCGGCGTTGTACATCTCCATACGCACATCGGCATCGACACCATCCGTCGGCGGTGCGATAAGGATTAGGCCATCGGAGCCGATCCCGCGGTGACGGTCGCTCACGCGACGGGCCAACGTGGGAATACCAACATCGCTGAGGTCAACCTCGAAGGTATTCACGTAGACGTAGTCGTTGCCGAGGCCATGCATTTTGGTGAAGGGGATTTGCATTGTTGGTGGCTATCGCTAATCGACCAGGCGGACGTAAGGACCCGTCTGCGTTTTCCTTTGAAACTCATCCCAACTTTCGATGTCTTCATTGGAACGCAAGTTATCCCGCACGTACGTCTTTCGATCGAACTTATCGTACGCAATTACGAATCGTTCGGGACCCTCTGCATTTTTGTTGTTCTTCAAATAATCATAGAGCGTTAAATTGTGGCATTCCCGCGTCTCGAAATCGTAATGCTGGCGATAGAACACCATTAAATCGTAATCCTCTAGTGGTCTCTCATTGGTAATGCCAACTTGATCCTTTAAGAAGTTACGAGCGTGTATCGTCGCCATCGAGTATCGCATTTTTCCATTGTGGTTTGGGTCATTCATGCGACATCCCGTAGATAAAGCTATTACAAATGATAAGGCGACAATTGAGGGCCACTCACATGGCCGCAGGCCCGACTGATTCATATGACGACCTCCATAAAGCAACGTTTCGTTTACTCAGAGCAAAATGGTAAATCTAGTTTCAAGTTACGTCGAGCACATTCAACCAAAGGCCAATTCGCTTATTGCGTTTCCTCTACCGCCGCACCAACCGCACCGCAAAGTCCTTCATCTCATATATCGGTATGCCATCGACTACGAGAAAACCGTTGGCAATCACCAGCGGCTCGGGCCCATCATCCACGCGCGTGATGACGGCCTCCACATCCACACGCTGGTTCTTTGGAATGACCTGACCGCGATAGACCCAGGTTTGCTCGACGCCCGTGGCGATCGCTTCGAAGGAATGGCTCTCGGCAAAGACCGCGCCCCATCGCTCGATCGCATATGCCTTCATCAATTGCAAGAACGATTCCAACCCCAGCGAGCCGGGCCAAACCGGATCCTGAAAAAAGTGCGCCTTGAAAAACCACGCCTCCGGATTCACGCCCGTCGAGCCGCGCACAAAGCCCAGACCGTTCGGCCCGCCAGTCGTCATTAGCGCGTCGACGCGTTCGAGCATCAGAAACGCCTTGGCCGGTTGATACAGGCCGCTCTGCTCGCCGGGGTATTCGCCGACAACCCCTTCCGCATCTTCCGGCTGTATCGGTGGCAACACGTCAAACGCAAACTGCTTCGCCGAAGCCAACTCATCATCACTCGGTGCGTATCGCCGCTCACCCGCATCGCGCACGCCCAATTGCTGCGACAGTGCCGCCTTCGAAAAGAACCCGAAGTGCGTCACGCCCTCGTATACCAGGCCATTCGCGTCGGACAACTGCATGTCATAATCTTGAATGATCATGCCGCCGGCTTCGTTGACGTTTGTCATGCGCACGCGGACCGTCAGGGTTCCGACGTCGGGATAAATCTCGCGATGCAACGTGGCCGTGCCGCCGAGGTTGCGAAAGCTCACGTCGGTCTTGCTACGCAGGGCCGACCCGCAATACGCAGCCAGCCAGCCGCAAGGTTGCAAGGCCGCTTCCAAAATGACGGCAAACGGCATCGTCGGTTGCCGATTCGCCGCGAAATACCACGCATCCGGCGGTACGTCGTACTCGGTCTCAACCCACCCCGTCGGCTTCAACACAAACGGCTCGGCATCAACGGCCACCACGCGATCCAAGAACTGAAACGGCGGCCCCGGCAACCGCGCGATCACGCGCTCAGAATCGAACACGGTGTACGGTTCGCCAAACGCCAAACTCGGACGACCATTGGAGAATTCAAGAATCGACTGCTTGTCATAAAGCACCGGCCGCGACGACCGATTTTTAGCTGCGACAGGTGTGGATGTTGAGGGTTGCTTCGTCGTGGCATTCTGACGTTTCGACGTTTCGACGTTTCGACGTTCAACATCGTCGGTGCCCCTGCCCCTCTGGGGCTGGGGGACATCACCAGACGCGCGACGGCTCCAAACCGCCTCAATCATTTCGCGCGACAGCCCCTGAATCTCCAGCGACATGTCCGTCATGCGTACGATCTTGCGTCCGTCGCCGAGCATGAGGGCGTCGGCAATAACGTAAGGCTTGGGGTTGTAACCAATCTCTTTGATATCAACTTCGTAAATAACCTTCTTCGTTTCCTGCGTCACCGGACCGCGACACTTGAGCGCGCTACTTAGGTTATGCAACGGCTCATACGAGACACCCTCCGCTTCACCGACCCAGCCCATACGCAACAGGAAGAAGCGCAACGCATGCACGCAGCATTCGTACATCAGCGTGCCCGGCATCGTCATATCGTCAATGAAGTGGCACGTCAGAAACCAATCGTCGGGATAGATATCTGCCTCGGCGCGAATTCGACCCAAACCGAACCGCCCGCCATTCGGATCGAGCTCCAAAACACGGTCAAACAACTTCATACGCCCATCGGGCAGGCTCAACGGACTTTCAAAAGCCAAATCGCCAAACTTCGCACCGAAACAACCGGCCAAATCGCCACGACGCAGCGCCGCGACTTGATCGTCGTCGTAGCTTTCGACCTGCATCGGCACCAATTCGACGAAGCTCTCGTCGCGCTTGCCAATTGTCGGTGCGGTATCTTCCTTGGTAAGAATGATGCCGCCGGAGTTTTCGATCTCCGCGTCGGTAAAGAAGCCCGCGCAACCATCGCGCATCGTTAACACCGTTTCGCCGTTGATAGCGCCGTCGAAGCGGAAGAAGAACAGATACGTTTCACCCTGCCGCACGAAGCGATCGATATGGATGTCGTAATGAATCGTCTCTCCGGGTCGCGGTAGATGACGATGGAAAGTAACCGTGGCATCGAGCAAGCGATACGCGCGCGTGCCTTTTACGGCCAAGTCGATACCGAGATAACTCGACAAAAACAAGTCCGCCTGGCCAGCCTCGACCGTCACGCAAACCGGGGCGCAGTTGCCGTCGAGATACCACGCGCCTTCGTGCACGTCGTGCTCGGTCACGATCCGTCCGCCAGTGAGCGAGGCCATTTCGCCTTCGACTGTCAAAATGCGATCGACCAACATCAACGGCGCATTGGGCAATCGCACACGCACGGGATAGGTATCGACATCGGCAAACATCGGCCCCAACACGTTCGCCAACTTACCAACCGCGAACTCCATGCATTTGTCACGCGGAAACATCGGCTCGATAGGAGTTGCACTATCAACACCATTGCGCAAGTCGATAGATTCGCTGGCGCCGCCATCATGGTGCGCATCCGAACGCAACGAGGCTTGCCGATCTGCGTTGTCATCGCCCAAGTAAGGAGCGGCCGCATGACCGGTACCCCTGCCCCTCTGGGGCTGGGGGACTAATCCCCGCGCACGGTTTGTCGTTCGTAACGCCGACATATCATTCGCCGGCACCTCCGCCGCCAACGCCCCTAAGTCAATCGCCTGCCCATTCGCCAATGCCTGCTGCACCAACTCGGCCTGCATTTGCGCCGCCGCCGCCAACCCTTCGCGAGCCGCTTCTGCAAACGCGAAGTAACGTTCGTGCGCCGCCGCCGTCGCGCGACTGGCCGCCAAGATCGATTGCATATCGTCGGTAAGCGTCATGTCGATATCGTCATCGTGATAGGAAAGTACTTCATCATCGCAAGAAGGCGCCGTGGCCGAAGTGGTTTCAATTGCGTTTAGAAAATCGCTAGCGTAGTCGTTGTCGCCCATGATTGGAGCGTCACAGGAACCTAAATCCATCGCGTCACAGCTTTCCGACATTTGCTCCGTAAGCATGTCGGGTTGTTCACTCGCTTCATCGTGCGAAAGACTGCCCGCGTAAGGGAGATCACTCAGATCGGGCGCCGCCATGCCAACCGGTACAACGACTGTTTTCCCAGCATGATTCGATAAAGCTTTTTGGCGAGATTCGGATACGCTAAACACCTTGTCCAGCCTTACCGGCAATCCGTACGCGCAAGAGGCGGCGAGAAAACTTGCAAACGCCTCAAGCTCTTCGTCCGGTCGACCGCTTGCCGACACCACCAATGCCGATCGCTCGCCCAACGTTTTGCGAATCATCCTCGTGCACGACGCCTGTGGTCCGACCTCGAGGAATCGCCGCACGCCATCGGCATAAGCCGATTCGATCACTTTCGTGAAATCAAATCCGTGCAGCGCCTGAGCCGTAATCGATTCGGCTGCACTTTGCTGCGTGACGTCGTAGCGTCGCCCAAGATGACAACTGTATAAATCGACACCAGTGGGCACTTCGGTGCGCATTACATGCAATGCGCGATAAGCATCTTCAACATCGCGCACCGCATCGATGTGTACCGTGGGCACGTCGTCAACCGGGATTGCCCGACACCTCAAACGTCGCGCGGCCGTGGCGATTTCGTCGGGCATACCACCGACGACGCATTCGCTCGGCGTGTTGACGATCATCAATCGCGCATATAAAAGCCCTTCGAGGGCAGGTCGCACTTTGTCGGCAGGACGCGGCAGAATCACCGTTTGCCAAGCCGCCGCCTGAGTCGGCGTAAGTTGCCAGGCACGTTGCAACGCATACCGTGCGTCGTAAAGATCGTCCTTAAACAAACTCGACGCCATCATGCGGCGCAGCATTTCTTCGTCGTCAGGCCAGGTGCGCGTTGCGAATAAACTCGTCGATTCGCCCAAGCTATACCCTATCACGGCATCGGGGCGGATGCCGAGTTCGCCTAACAAATCGTGCATCACCATGCCGAACGTGACTTGCGCAAAGATGACGCGCCGCATGTCTTCGGTCAACGCTCGCTTCGCATCGCCAAGCCAACCGTCGCGCCAGTCACTGCGCCACGGCATCACCCAGCGCGCCATTGACTCCGTCGCAAGACGGTCGTACCTTGATTCGATCTTTGCCATCACCGGCGCAAGCGCCGCGTGCACAGACCGCCCCATGCCGTGATACTGATTGCCCGAACCCGGAAAAACCAATGCAGTCTTGCCTGCGATAGCAAATGATTCTGGCACATAGTAAATGCCGTCGCGACCATCAATTGGGGTGGCGGGTTGCTCGCGCAAGTGCTGACGCACTGATTCAATTCGACGAGAGGCTTCGAGACGATCCTTAGCAACAAACGACAATCGATGATTGCACACGCTACGATCGACGAACCTCGATGCCCACTTGGCCGCCAACGAGCTTATATCCGCGTCGCTCGAAGAAAAATCGGCTTGTAGTGCGTCCGCCTCACAATGCAACGCATCAACATTATCCGCCGCCAATGAGTAGACGGCAGGCATTGAGTCGCGACCGAGGTGCACTGGCGCAAAATCCACACGGACGGCCTCAGTTTGATATTCGGCGAGTATCGCAACACTCGTGCCGCCGTAGTTGTTGGCCACGACCACCCCCGCCGCACGCGGCCCGTCGGTAAGATCGTGATACCAATATTGTGGCGCAATCGAAACGTTGAAATGAGTTGATGATTCTTCAGCTTGCGGCAACAGCGCATTGAATCGCCGCGCGACGGTTAAACGTCTGTGCGCCAACGCTAGAACTGACGAGAGCAAAGAAGCCATCCCAGTCGCCGCGCCGGTCGTGCCGACGGTTCCGGCTACGCTGCTTAGGCTGACCGATCGATTGTCACTGCTTCGACCTTCCGCTATCAAACGGCTTCCGATCTGCTTGGCAAACGTCGTTTCGTTGCATTTGCGTTCCGCCGTGATTTCCAACAAACCGAGCGAACAGCCAGCGGATTCGCTTGCGTTCAATGCATCTTGAAACGCGGCGTGTACCGCTGCCGATACGCCTGAACCGTCACCGTTCGGGGAATCGTCTAAGCCAATCGCCGAAGCATGCCGCAAATTATGAACGACCGCGTAAATTCGGTCGCCATCGCGTTGTGCGTCCGACAGGCGCTTGACGATCATTGCCCCCGCGCCGTCGCCGAAGCACGTTGGGCCTGCTTGCGCGTCCAACGGATGTCGATGCGCTGCTTCGTCAATCGCCTCGTCGGTAATGACACCGCGTAACCGAGCCGCCGCGGCGATATCGACACCACCAACCAGACACGCGTCTAATTCTTCGCGCCGAAGGGCACGCACGGCGATGTCGAGTGCATGCAAAGCCGACGTAGCGCCCGAGGAAACGCCGAAGCTTGGGCCACCACACCCAAATTCACGCGCCACACGGCTGGCAATCATGCCGCCAAGGTTGCCGACCACACCGGGCGCGTTGAGCGCGTCGTGCACGCTCTCGATCAACCGCTCAACCCACGCTGCTCGCTCCTCAGCGGGGACATTCAACTGCACCGCCCATTGCGGCGCTGCCTCGCGCAGCCACCACCGCAAGTGAAAGTTGGTCGTCTCCATATCGAAGGCCATGCCGATGATGGCCCCGAGGCGAGGTCGGGCCTCTCGTCGCGGCATACCCGCATCATCTAACGCCGCCGCCGCACTTTGCAACATTAACAATTGCTGCGGTAACACGGAGAGAATTTCATTGGGCGGAATCTTAAACTCGCCAACTGCGACAGGCAGTTCGCGAAGGCACGCAGGCAATGGCGCGGAAAGTATGCCGTCGTTCTGCTGAGAATGGCGTGCCTGCCCGTCCTCACTGCCGTTTGATTCGCATTCGCCTGACAATATTGCCGTGGCAAATGCATCTATCCCAACGAGCGATCCGAACCGCGCATCAATTCCAACAATCGCGATCGGTTCATTAACTTCGCAATCTGCAACTTCAACTCGCGCAGGTTTAGTCGCGCGAATCGGCCCAGACGTATTCGCTGCCGCGTCGGGCCATTCTTCAATCAGCACGTGAGCGTTAATCCCACCAAACCCGAACGCACTTACCGCCGCCTTTCGGTTCACACCGCGCGCTTGTTCCGGCCAAGCTTCCGCCTGAGTCTGCACCGCAAACGGCGAACCGCGCAACGGAATGACATCGCCACAGTCGTTGTAATTCGCCGATGGTGGCAACACGCGTTGTTGCAACGCCATAATCGTTTTGATCAAACCCGCAGCACCAGCGGCTGTCAGCAAATGGCCGATCATCGACTTGACCGAACCGATGGCGCATGAGCGCGAACGTTGCGGCGCGCCGGCCCAAAGCTCCAGCAAACTGCGAATCTCGGACGCATCACCGCGCGGCGTGCCGGTCCCGTGGCATTCAATCAAATCGATTTCATCGGGACGCCAACCGGCCATCTCATAGGCGCCGCGCATGGCACGCAACTGGCCTTCGCTATCGGGCGCCAACAAGCTACCGCCGATATCGTTGGATACACCGATGCCGCGAATGACTGCGTAAATCCGATCGCCCGCCGCCAGCGCATCGTCGAGCCGCTTCAATACCAACGCGCCCGCGCCTTCGCCGACGATCAAGCCGTTGCTCGTCGCATCAAACGGCGCGCACACACCCGTTGGCGACAGCGCCTGCAATTGCGTGAAACCCATCTGCGTGTAAAGAGGATCGGGACGCGACAACCCACCCGCAACCATAACGTCTCGCCGACCGCTGGCGAGTTCGTCGCATGCCAGCTTGACGGCATATAGCGACGAAGCGCAAGCGGCGTCGAGTGTGTATGCCCCTCCACTCAACCCCAAACCGCGCGCAATCAATGCTGCGGGCAATCCGCAAACTTTTGCGTTAATTGCCGAAGCCTCTGCGGAGTTGAGGCGTGCGTGTTGATCGCCGAAGAGCTGCCGCTCAATTTCAGCACCGAATGTCGCACGCGTGATTGCGTTGGCACCGTCACTTGGCAATGCAATCGCCGCCATCACCACACCGGCGCGCCGGCGCAACTCGTTGTCGACGTTCGCATCGCGCAACGCCTGACCAGCGGCATGCAAACCGAATAAATAAAGTGGATCGAGTTGTTGCAGTAACTCAGGGGCAAGGCGAATGCCTAGCCCATTCACATCGAACTTGAAGTCATCGACATAGCCGCCCATCGAATGCGGCACGCGATCCGGCCCACCCGCCGGGTCAACCACCTTCGTCGAATCGACGACCCAGCGCCCCTCAGGCACCGGCCGAACGCAACTGCGCCCCGCGACGATGTTCTCCCAGAACTGCGTCGGGTTCGATGCGCCGGGAAACACACCGCCCAAGCCGACGACGGCGATCTCAAGCTCGGGGCTTTCCCTCCGCATTACGAACCTGCCGACTGAATCAGCCGATTGCGTTCGAACGCCGTCGCCAGGTTCGCGTCGACCGTGCATTGATAGCCGGTGATGCGCGCGAGCAATTGGCCGCCCGCAACGATGGCGATGTTGCAAACCATTTGATGACGCTCGACTTTCGTGACTTGCAACGCGACAGACACGCCCTGCGACGGGAAGCGTTCGACGTATTGGCGGTAACTATCCAGCGCGGCTGGCAATGACGGCGCATCGCGACGTTCGCGGCACCACAAGATCGCCGCCTGAAATGCCGCATCGAGCGCCAACGGCTGCGTCAACCAGTCGCTGCGCACCGGCTCGGCCATCCAATTTGCCGGGGATGCGTCAAGCGCTAACGACGCCAGCAAACCAGCATCGCTGCTGCCCACTACGCGTTCGATCGCCTGCAAGCTCGCCCCGTGGAATAATAGACGCCCGTATATTTCCGACTCGTCGAAGCCGAAGCCGCCTTCCAGCAAACCACTCGGCGTGTCAAACGACATCTTCGTCGGCTTCGACGACGTGAGCACGACTGTGGCGCGGGCGTGGAGCGTTTCCCCGCCATCGGCACGTACGCCCCGCAGTTCAACGGGAACGTCAAAGGTATCACCGCTGCGCGCCGCCGAGCCGACGGCAAAGCGCAGCCGCACCGCACTGCCATCCAACACCACGCCCTTCAACAGTCGAAACCGATCGACACCCGCAAAGCGCAGGCCGGGCTGCGACGTCGTAGCTGCATGTGCCATCCATTCGATCATCAGGGCGGCCGGTAACACCGCTCGATCGTTCATTACGTGCGCTGCCAAGACCGGGTGCGACGACACGTCCACATCGCGTTCAAACGCGATTCGCATCGGCGCCGCAACGCTCGTCGGCTTGGCTTCGATCGCGGGCATGTCGAAGGAATAACCGATGACCACCTCGACGGCGGCTTCATCGACGTTGGCCAATTCATCCACCACGATTTGCGCGCCAGCTTCCATCGGAATCAAATCCACACCGTGATTTTCAAACTCACGCTTCAGTGCCGGCGTGACCATGCCGCCATCCCACGGCCCCCAGTTGAGCGACGTCACGCGCGCCGCGGGCAACCGTCGGCTCAGCGACTGAGCAATCTTGTTCAGCGCTTCGTTGGCCATCGAATAATCGACCTGCCCCATGTTGCCGCAACGCCCGCTTACGCTGGAGAACATCACTACGGCACGCAAGTCATCCAGTTCGAGCTGCGTCAGCACATGTCGCAAGCCTGCCACCTTCGTATCCAGCACGGCGGCAAACTGCTCGGCCGTTTTGTTGCGAATGAGCTTGTCTTCGATGCGACCTGCACCGTGAATTAACCCACGAATCGGCCCGTGGTCACGTTGCACATCGCCGATTACGCGTGCAACGGACGCGGCGTCGCAAATATCCACGGCAACGTAATGCACTTCGGCCCCCGCTGCGCGCATGCGTTCGAGATTTGCGCGAATCTCACTGCGACCGGCCACCTGCCGCGCGGCGCGTTTGAGTTCCTGCGGCGTAAGCTTTTCTCCGCGCGCTTGGGTGTCTTTCTTGATTGCCTGTTTGATCTCGCGTTCGTCGCTTAGGCCAGCCAACCACTCGGGTTCGTCCACATCGATTGCCGTTCGGCCCATAAGGACCAACCGCGGCTGAATTCGCTGCGCCAACGCGACCGCACATTCCGCCGTTACACCACGAGCGCCACCCGTGACCAACAGCGTATCACCCGCACGCAGCGCCGGCTGACCTTCGCTCGCCGTCGTTTGCTCGACATCGAGGCTGATCCAACCGCCGTCATCGGCAACGCCGATTTCAATCGGTGCCGATTTGCCGAAACCGTTGAGCAATTGATCGGCAACTTTCGTGACATCGCTGATGGGCGCGGCTACATCAAACGCGCGACAAGTCACTTGTTGCCATTCGCGCATCGCCGTCTTAGGCAAGCCGGGCAATCCGCCCAACACCGAATCAAAGTCGCCACCGGCCAAACCAAAACGCCCATCCATACGCGAAACCGTCGCCAAAATGGCGCCGCCATCGGCCGAGCACTTCAGCAACGAGTCGCCCAATGCTTGCGTCATCGCGAAGGCATTCTTCAAAAAGCTCTCACTCGATGCGCTCCACAAACCATCGGCCGCCAGCGTTTGCGGTGCAACCACAATCAGCCCGCCGACACGACTGTCACCGGCCGCAAAGTTCGGATCGAGCGATACGAGGCGTGCCGCATGACCGCGCGCTTCAAGCGCGGCGACCAACGCCTTGGACAACCCGTTACCGTCGTCTGTCACCCAGACTTCCGCATCTGCAGCCAATGGCAATGCCGCCTTCTGCGGCGCGGCGATCGAAACGGCATGCACCACGCGGCGTCGCGGGTCGTAGTCTTCGGTAGGTTTAGACGAGCCGTCCTCATCATCCGAGGCTGCTGTGTCACTCGCGTCAGCGACTTTAGACAGGGACGCATCGTTGATGGCAGCGTCAGAAGCGTTCGATTGATTCGATTCGCCCACGCAATAGTCCACAATTTGCGCGAGCGTTCGCAAGCTGCCCATGTATTCGGGTTGAACCGTCGGCATCTCCGGCATGCGGCCTTCGACGGCGGCCAAGATCTCGACGCGTTTGATCGAATCGATACCAAGGTCGGCTTCCATGTCCATGGGCAACTCGAGCATGTCCTGCGGATAGCCCGTGAGGTCGGCGACGACTTCCATAAGCGTGCCGACGAATTTCTCGCGTTTGGCATCACCTGTGCTCGAGTTGGGTTCGCCCGCTTGCACGCCGGCTGCGCTGTCGCTCACACTTACTTCGCCTGCGTTGTTTGAACCGCCGCCCTGCGGTTCAACGCTTCCACCAGACATGGCCGGGCCAGCATCGTTTACCGCTTCGCGCACACCCACGCCTTCTTCCACAAAGTCAACAATCTGAGACAGCGTGCGAATTTGCCCCATGTAGTCGGGCTTGATGCCGTCGAACTCGGGTATCGACTCCTCCAGTGCTGCGACGATCTCGACCCGCTTAATGGAATCGACGCCGAGATCAGCTTCGATATCCATGCCCATCTCGATCATCTCGGCCGGGTACCCCGTCTTGTCGCAGACAACATCCGTCACGCGCCGTTCGATCTCGGCGCGGGTAATGCCCGATGCTTTGGCCGCCGCCGATTGTTGAGGTGGATTCGTTGCTGCCGCATCAGTATTTGCAACGGGCGTTGTATTAGACGCGATTACATCCGACGACGTGCTTCTCGAAGCGGGTGTTTGCATTGGCGCCGTCAGATCGGAACCAACATTCGCGTAGACAGGCGGCGGTGTGGTTTGCGCCGGAACCGCTCGCGCCGAATCCGTTGCTGTCGGCATCTCACCTGCGAACGACGAACTTGTCGTCTCAACGCGCGGTGCCGCCACCGGATTGACGGGTGGGGGATCGTTTACCGCCGAACGTTCCGGGCGCGTCTCAAATTGCGGTCGAGACTGATGCGATTGTGCTGGCAGCGCCGGCGCACCGCGCAACAGGGTTTGCTGCTGCTCGATCAGCGATTGGAAACTGCGTTGTGCCTGTTCCTGACCTTCCAGGAATCGTTGATGTGCCTCAGCCGTCTGGCGCTGCAAATCCTGCATGGCCGCAATGCCTTGCTGCACAAGCCGAATTGCATCGGGCAGTGCCTGATTGGGAACATTAGGTTGCGGCGAATCCGCGTGATGATCGTGATGACTCGTCATGGTGTGTTGATTCCGCGGTCGGTTTGAAGTTGGCGAACCGCTGGTTGCTGGCTGTGTACGTGGCACATTACGCGATTGATTGCTCGCGTCTTGATTTCGTGATGGTAAAGATTGCTGAGATTGGTTACGCCGCGCGATTGGCTGACGTCCGCTAGATGAGGCGTTAGCGTTCGATCGATTCGCGCTTGCGTTTTCCGTTGCTTGACTGCTTTGCGACGATCCCGAACCCATTGCCTTTTGCGAGTCACCAATGTGCGCGCTTTTCCGAGAATCCGCCGCTTGATGACTACTAAACGTATTCCCCGCAACGGGCATCTCAACGCGTTCGATGTCTTTCGCAGGCGTCGTCCGCAGATTCGCACCATTTAACGCAACGCTCATTCGTCGCTTACGCGGCTCAGCGATCGGTCGTTCCCATTGCTGCAAGGCGACAGAACGACCTTCGGCTGCCAATTGGCACAACGCCGCCGCCAGATCGCGCACGCCCGACTTACGTCCGCTGGATACATCAACAGCTATCGTCGCTGCATCGTTGCTGAGAATCTCGCCGACCAAGCCCGTCAGAACGCGTCGCGGCCCGACTTCGACAAATGTCGATATGCCGTCGGCCTTCATGCGTTCGATCTGGGCCACAAACTCGACCGGGCTAACCAACTGTCGCGCCAATAAGTCGCGCACAACATCGGCGTCATCGCCGTAGCGCTGGGCCGAAACATTGGCATAGACGTTTACGCTTGCCGGGTGAATCTCGGTCGTCGCCAGGGCGTTCGCAAACGGAGCCGTTGCGGTCTGCATCAGCGGACTATGAAACGCGCCCGACACGTTCAACGGCGTACACGGGATGCCCGCCGCCTTACACGCTTCGACGGCTGCATGAACTTGCTCGCGCGTGCCGGAAAGGATCGTTTGCTTCGGACTGTTGTGATTGGCGACCACCAGATCGATGCCACGCTCGGCGATCAGTTCTTCAACTTGGGCTCGATCGGTTTTCACCGCCAACATCGAGCCGCGACCGCCGTCGCCATCGGCCATCAAACGACCGCGCAAACGCGAGAGGCTAAATAATGTCTTGGCATCAAACCGCCCCGCCGCCGCCAATGCCGGCAACTCGCCATAACTGTGTCCGGCAACCGCATCAGCACGCACGCCGAAGCGCTGCAACACGCGATACATGCCCCAGCCGATCGCGCCGATGGCAGGCTGCGCCATATCGGTTCGCGTGAGACGTTGCGCTTCGCGTTCGGAGGCGTCGGCATCGAAACTCGGCTTCGGATAGATCGCTTCATATAGACGATCGTCGTTATGTTCGAAGGCGACTTCGGCTTCGTGTAGCGTCGCCAACATCTCGGGGAACACGCATGCCAAATCGCGGCCCATGTTCACATATTGGCTGCCCTGACCGGGGAACAACATCGCCAAGCCGCCCGTCGGCGCACCGTTGCCGTAAAATGCGTCGCGGACTTTCCAATCCTCTACTGTCGCGCCATCGTGCAGGGCCTTCCGCGCCGCGCGTGCAGCGGAGGTCGCATCGCCTTCCGCATCGATGACGAGCATCACTCGCTCGCTCGCCGTCGCATCGAATGCATGCCGCGCTTGCTGCGCTGCGAATGCCAGTAGTTCGCGATCCTTTTTGAACTCGTCTTCGCGGGCGATCCATGCGTCGAGTTGCTCAATCAAATCCGCACGTGTTGTCGCGGCGAACGCCACGATCTGCACGCTACCATCCCAAGCCACGGCCCCTTGTGTCGAAGGATGTTCGTCCAACACCGCGTGATAATTGCTGCCACCAAAACCGAACGCACTAATGCCAGCACGCCGCGGTGCGTCGTCGTTTGGCAACCACGGTCGCGCCGCTCGCGATACGTGGAACGCACCGTTAACCAAATCCATCTTCGGATTGGGCGCATCGACCTTAATCGTCGGCGGCAGCGTGCGGTGATAAATCGCCAGCGCCGCTTTCATCAAGCCCGCAACGCCTGCGGCTGCTTTCGTGTGACCGATCTGCGACTTGACCGAGCCGACAGCGCACCAACCGGTATCCTTGCGCACATCGTCAAATACTTGTCCTAGCGACGTCATCTCGGTGAGGTCGCCGACCTTAGTGCCCGTGCCATGTGCCTCTATCAAACCGATGGTGGAAGGGTTTACGCCCGCGCGCAGGTAAGCATCGCGCAAACAGCGCTCCTGACCAGCCGCGTGTGGTGCATAAATGCTTTGCGAACGACCGTCACTCGATGTGCCAATGGCGCGAATCACGCTGTAAATCCGATCGCCATCGCGCTCCGCATCGGGCAAGCGCTTCAACACCAAATAACCAACGCCTTCGCCCAAGACCGTGCCGTCTGCATTGTCGGAAAACGGTCGCGCATCGCCCGTGGGCGACAACGCTGGCGTCTTACTGAAACACATATACATGAAGATGTCGTTGAGCGTGTCGGCACCGCCGGCGACCGCCATATCGCAACGACCGGTCTCCAACTCAAGCATCGCCATGTGAATCGCGCTGAGCGAACTCGCGCAAGCCGCGTCAACGACGCAATTGGTGCCCTGCAAATTGAGGCGATTCGAGATGCGCCCGGCGACGACATTACCGAGCAAGCCGGGAAATGAATTTTCCTGCCACGGTACATAACCATCGGCGATGCGCGCCACGATCTCGTCTGCCTTCGCCCCAGTCACCCCCGCATCGGCCAAAGCTTTGCGCCAAATCGGGTGCCCCAATCGGCCCGAGAGCGGCAAAACCAATTCCTGCGTCCCCGTGACGCCGACGACCACGCTCACGCGTTCGCGACGAAAGTCCTTTTTATCGTCGCCATAGCCCGCGTCATCCATCGCCGCTTTGGCCGCGATCAAGCTAATCAACTGGGAGGTGTCTGTGGCTTCCAAAATCGTCGGCGGAATGCCGAACTCGGTCGGATCGAAATCGAGCGTGGGCAGAAATCCGCCCCGCGCGCAATACGTCATGTCCGGCGCTTTGGGGTCGGCATCGAGATAGTCCGCCGCGTTCCAATGCGATTCGGGCACTTCCGTGATGCAGTCGCGACCTTCGCGAATCACACGCCAAAACTCGGTCAGATTTCGCGCGCCGGGAAAGACGCAGCCCATGCCCACAATCGCGATCGGCGCGGCCGTTTGCTTTGTATGCTCATCCGTGATCGACAAAACTACGCCACCCCCGCGCCGCTGGCACTATTTACAAGAATGTCTAATTCTTCCGCCGTGTGCGGTGCAAACGCCGTTGCCGTCGGGCTGAGCGGCACGCCCTGCGCCCGCAGCGCCGCCGCTCGCATCAACACGCTCGCGCCAATCATCAGATTGCGGCCCACGATTTCGACGCGCCGATTCTCCGTCTGCGCCAGGAAAGAACCCGCCGACCATTCGTTAAACGCGCCCATCGCCGGTCCACACCACACTTGGTAATCCACGCGGCGCGACGGTTCGCCGCTGTTGGCCCAGTTGGACGACTGGCCCAAATACGACCGAAACACCAACGCCATTTTGTGCTTGGCGTCTTTTTCGGCACGCTCGATCTGCGCCGGATCGCGCGTTTCAAAGAAGCGTCGCGTTGAAGCCCACGCTTCTTCGACCGTGCATTTCAAATAATCGCGTTCGAGCGATGCCCGCGCCGCCGCCGGCATCGTTTCCAAACTGTCGCACTCGCGATACCAGTCATAAAGCTTGCGCGCCCGCATCGGGAACATCGTGCCGCGCTTCAGCACTTGCACCTTCACGCCCATTTCAAACATGTCCGCCGCCGGTGCCATGATCACGTCGGCCTGACCCGCTTCGGCAAGCATTGTTCGGACCGTGTCGGACGTGCCCGCCTCGACGCACGCTTGGTTGATGCTGCCCGTCAATACATACGCCGCGCCCATGCTGAACGCCGCCGCCACCGACGCTGGCGTAGCAATACCACCTGCCAAACCGAGTCGCGGCGGCTCGGTGTATTGCAAATCGCGCTGAATCTCATCCCGCAACGCGACCATACCGGGAAACAACGACAGCGCCGGTCGGTTATCCGTATGGCCGCCGCTATCGGCTTCGACGGTGATGTCAGTCGCAATCGGAATCGTGCGCGCCAACCGCGCTTGCTCGGCAGTGATAAAGCCTGCGGCAACGAGCTTATCCAACATCCCTGCCGGTGGCGGCGACATGAACTTTCGCGCGACTTCAACACGCGAGACTTTGCCGACCACTTTGTTCGGACACACCACGCGACCATCGGCATCACGATGAATGCCCGCCACGCGATACTTCACCAGCGGCAGCGTTAAATCGAGATACGCCGACGCACTCACCAGATGCACGCCGCGCCGTAAATACAAATCGACCACGCCCGCTTCGAGTTGCGGTTCGTTCGGGCTGTGAATGAGATTAAAGCCGTAGGGTTGATCGCCTAACGATGCTTGAATGCGATCGATGGCCGCTTCGACCTGCGCCAACGGCAAGCCTGCCGCACCGAAGAAGCCCAACATACCGGCGCGGCTCATCGCTTCGACGATTTCGACCGATGCGATCCCGTTGGCCATTGCGCCGGCAACGTAGCAATACTTCACGCCGTGGGCCTTGCGAAACGCCGCATCGCCTAGTTGTTCGGGCGACACCGCCGGCGCGAACGCAATCAGCGGTTTGCTATCACCAGGCCCTAGTGCATCGGCACCGACAACAGCGCGTCCCGTCGTCGCGACAGCTGGTCCGTCCTCCGTTTGCACTACAAACAGCGATCGACCGACTCGCTTGAGTGTCGCGTTCATCGCGTCGTCGCCGACCTGCGGTCCCGAACCATCCGGCAACCACCAGCCTATCGGTCGCACGTCGCTCGGCGCTCCCGACGACGCGGTCAGCGCAACGGCAGTCATTTCACCATCGGGCGTTTCAAGTTGAATCTCGCGACCATTTGTTGAAGCACCTTCAGGCAAACTGCGCGCAACCCGCACGCCCAAATCGAGCAACACGTTGGCACCGGCAAACAACGTGCCGACGGCCATGCGCGCGCCGCTGCGCGCACTATTCGTCGCCGTAGTCAATGCCTGACGGGCCGCGGACGAAGCCGCGTCGGATGGAGGCTGTTGAGAGTCGCTCATAATCGGGTATGGCTCACGCCTGCAGTCGGATGGCAGCGCAGGACACAAGGCGCGCCCAGAGGCCGCGCCTTCGGTTGTTAATTTTGTGGTTGGGCCGCCGCCCGCAGCTCGACTTCGCGCCGCAACGTCAGTGGCACCTGAAACACCGTATTCTCTTCGACAGTCGTGATTGTTTCAACGCCCGTCCCGCCGCGCTGGTTCAGGTATTCGAGCACCTGCTGAATGACGTGCTCGGGCGTGCTGGCTCCCGCCGTTACGCCCACGCAGGTTACGCCGTCGAGCCAGGATTCGTCGATCTGGTCGGCACCGTCGATCAGGAAGCCGCGGACGCCGCGCGCCTCGCCGACCTCGACCAATCGCGCCGCATTACTGGAATTACTGGACCCCACGACCAGCAGCAGGTCCATTCCCGCGTCGACCAACGCCTTGACCGCGTCCTGACGATTCTGGGTTGCGTAACAGACGTCATCTGTCGGCGGCAAATCGAGCTGCGGATAACGCTGCCTCAAAATATTGATGATCCCCTGCGTGTCCTCGACACCGAGCGTGGTTTGCGTCAGCACCATCAATTTGTCGTGGGCCGACAAATCGACGTTTCGGGCCTGCTGCTCGTTTTCGACCAACGTCGTTTCGTCTGGCGACTCGCCCATGGTGCCGATCACTTCGTCGTGACCGTCGTGGCCGATCAGCACGATGTGGTAGCCTTCCTTTACGAATCTATGCACTTCCAGATGCACTTTCGTCACCAATGGGCAGGTCGCGTCGATGAGTTTCAGCTCTTTGGCCTTCGCCTGCGCGAACACTTCCGGTGCGACACCATGGGCACTCAAGACCGTCACACTCTTGGGCGGTACCGGCTCTAGTTCGTCGACGAAAACCACGCCCTTGGCCCGAAAATCCTTAACAACGTGGCTGTTGTGCACGATTTCGCGCCGCACATAGACCGGCGGTCCGAAGACGTCGAGGCACATATCAACGATCTTGATCGCCCTATCAACACCGGCACAAAATCCACGCGGATTAGCAAGGAGAATTCGCATGGGGGTATTTTAGAGGATTGCACGGATTGCGGCAGGTGGAGGTTGCCAAGTCATTCTCGAAGCGAACTCAGTTTTAGATAGATGGGCACGCGACCGACCCTCCCGATGCGTTCGGGAATTGATCGACAATTATGGCGAATTCGCGTCAAACACCTTTACCGCAGATGTGCCACTATTCCATAACCTGTGCGGGAGTAGAAAGGACGCGGAATGTGGATTCCACTCTGCCACATCAATTCCGCGGCACTCCGATAATGCGTCGTTTCGAGTCGTCGTGAGTCAGCGGCCATCAACTCGGACCAACCTATGCTCGATCCATCTCTGCCCTCAATTGGGGGGTGACTTCCGGTTATCGGGGCGCGGGCGCAATTGTTGATCCAGCCCCCCTGTTTTGATACGCTAAACGGGTTGAAGAGGGATTAATCTAGGCCTGCTGGTTCGGGATGGCATCAACTACATGTCTTTCGCCACCGGCACCGTAGGCGCAAATCGCAGCAACCCCATTAGGAGGGAGAACATGAGGAAGAACAGTTTTCTACTTGCACTGACGGTGATGGCAATGGTGCCGTTGGCCGCGAACGCGCAGGTCATTCTCGAAGAAGACTTCGAGTCGTACGCCGACACGGCTGGCCTTGGCGGCACGTGGAGCCTCGGCGATGGCACGCTCGACACGGGTTTCGGAAATCCCGGTCAGTCGTTGTCGCACCCCGGAACCGGCGGAAGCTTTACCGGCGCCAACACGAACAGCTTCTCGTTCCCATCGGTCACGCCAACTGGCGCTGAGTACCTGTCGTTCTCAGCAGACATCTACGATGACGCCTCAAGCGCCAACAAGCGCACCACGGCTGGCATCCGCACTGCAGCGGGCGCAAACCTCATCGAGATGGGCATGTACAACAACCCGTCGCACTACGTCTACCGCGTAATTCTGTTCGGCAACGCAGGCAACCCGAGCTGGGTAGCGTTTGACAGCATGGTTGACGACGCGGGTATGCCGATGACGAACTCGCCGGTTGCAGGCTGGCACACGTTCTCGGTTGATATTTCCGCGACCGAAGCATCGTTTTCGCTCGACCTCAACGGCGACGGCAATATCAATGCTACGGCCGTCGTTCCGATCGAATTCAATGCTGCCGGCGGTATGGACATCATCCGCCTCGGTGGCCCGTCGGACCTTAGCTCCGCCGGTGGCGGCGTTTCGTTCGACAACATCTCGCTTAGCTTGGTTCCCGAGCCGGCCTCGTTGGCCCTGCTCGCAATCGGCGGCCTGATGCTGCGTCGTCGTCGCTAAGTCGCAACAGACTTATTCGATAATAAAAAGCCGCGGCGTCACAAACGTGACGACGCGGTTTTTTTATGCGAGCCAATTACTTTGCAGCCACTTTACCGCCCCAACAACCGCGGTCCCAAATACGATCGAACGAACGCTTCATCCGTCACGCCGGTATGACTGCCATCCCATCCCAACGGTTCGAGTCCCGGGTTCCATTCGATGGTCTGAAGCTTACCGTACTGCGTCGATCTATTGCTTGGTCGCTCAAAGCCATGCACGCCGGCGGCGCGAACGCTTCTATCGTCCGTCGTCTTCAATAGCGGCGTCGCCAGATCGAGCACGTCATCCTTTTCCGACATCGTCGCGATCGCGCTGACGCGGACATGTTGTAATGCTTCCGACAGGTCGTACGCACTCGCTATCGACGGCGATAACAACCCTACGCGATCTACCCGCACGTTGCTCGGCAATTCCTCCAACGCATAAATCGCAACAGCTGTACCAGCACTTAACCCAACGACCGTAATTGGGCTATAAGGATTGCGTTGACGGTATGCTTCGATCGCGGACGCAGCCTTACGCGCTTCGGCGCGCTTGTACGATTGTTGACTTTCATGGTCGGCCAATACGCCCCAACCCGTTTGCCAATCCACATTTACAAACTCGCCATCAAAGCCTATTTCGCGCAGGCCTTTTTCAAATCGGTCGGCCCAGTTGATCAGCGAATCGCCGCCGCCGGAACCATCAAAATAGAAAACAGCCCGCGACCGCGAAGCCGTCGCGCCGGCCGTCTTTCCCTTGGCGCGATCGTTCTGATTGGAACAACCGGCGATCAAAAAAGTGAACGCAATTGCACAGATAACGGGGCCGTGGGCACGGCCAGCATTGATCGAATTTTTGAGGGTCGTCATGAGCATTAGCCTCCTACGAAACGATGCTATTGCTCTTAGAAAAATAGGTGCTTATCTGAATATTAATTTTGCTTTAGAGGGTTAACACCTGATCGGTTTAATTTATCGTTGCGGGGGCACCGACTGAAAACGCCCCCTCACGTCGCTAACAGACGACAGTCAACGCGTGGTGAACAAATCGGTTACAGGCGTGCGACGTTGTAGTCGCACGACACCAAACGATAGCGGGGCTCGTTAATATCGATGGGGCAAAACAACTACGTAGTTGCCACGCGATGATGCATCCGTCGCGGCACAAACAGCAACGCCAACACACTAACCACACTCATCACGCCAAACGGCAAGGCATACCCGTGCGAACTCACGAGATGCCCCGTCCACGCGCCGGCCCATATTTCGCAGAGGTTCGTCGCGCTCATGAACGTACTGAATTGCGTGCCGCCCAACGCCGGATCGGTGATATCCATAAACAACGCATACGTGCCTGCGGTAAACGCCCCCGTCAATACATGACACCACACGATGATGCCTTGCAACACCTGCACCGACGGCTCGCCCTTCCAAATCACGGCAGCCAAACTCAACACTGACAGCGCTAGCGCTAAGCCAATTAGTTTCACCGTTCGGCGATGCCCCATGCGATCGGCCAGATATCCTCCGGCAAGCGCCCCCGCCGCCATGCTGATGACGATCGGCCCAGCCGAAAACAATCCCACGGCATCCTGATCGAGCCCCAAGTCGATCAACAACGGTCGCACCACGCTACCGACCGACTCAAACGCCGCCCCGCCCGTTGCGGCAAACAACAACGCCAGCCACGTGGTGCGCTTTGCAAATACTGCCCGTAAGGTCATGAAGAATCTGCGCACCCCACCGGATGGGGAGGCGTCGCGTTCCTGCTTTGGCTCTTTCGCAAAATAGACGAGCACGCCCGAAAGCCAAATGCACCCGATCATCATCACCAAGGTGAATGACTCACCAATGAAGCGCTCGACATACAAAATCGCCCCGCCGAACACGCTGCGCCCGAGCAACATGCCGAACTGCATCCAACCGTTGATGCTGCCGTGTTCGCGTTCGGCGATGGAACCGATACAAAAGGCATCGACCGCCACGTCTTGCGTGGCCGCACAAAACGCATGGATCAATAACAAACCGCGCGCCAGTGATAACGAATCCGCCAAGTTCACGCGCAACAGTGGTAACAACGCCAGCCCCATGCCGAGTTGCGCCGCCATGATCCAAGCGCGATACCCAAAACGCGGACCGCGCCAGGTATCCACCAACGGCGCCCAGAGAAACTTAAACATCCACGGCAGCGCCACCAGCGCCGTCAGCGCCGTGATCTCCGCCACCGGCACGCCAGCGGCGCGCAACTTCGTCGGCACGGCCCACCAGATATACCCAATCGGCGCGCCTTCGCTGAAGTACAACGCGGCGAATAAGAAGCGGCTACCGGGTTTGGTGGAGAGGAGGTTTACCATCGGAACTCTTCCCAGCGCATCATTCCGTCGGCCTTAATTGAATTGAGCGTTGAAGTCATCTTCTTTTATTATGTGCTCGCATCGTGACTCAAAGATGGGAAAGGCTATCGAGACTCAAATAATCGGGGAATCGGCTTTTATCACAAAGTTTTTGCTGAACAGGGAGCGCCCCGCCTCATCGGTTAAGATGACCATTACGGTTGACCAAACCAAGGCCGTAAGAAACCATCATTAACAGATGATAGTTGGCACATGCAGTTGATCTCCATGAAATGGAGGGGACTAATGGATCACGCAGAAGAAGGCGCAGCCGCCTTGGTACAATTATTGCGGGCAGAGAACTTCGACTGCGAACGGCATTACGATTCGATTCGACTTGCCGATTCCGGGGCCGTTATCTATTTCGTCGCAGACGACGATAACGCACCGCGAGGTCGCACGGCTAGTTTCAATGTACACACCTACATCCCACGTATAAAGCGCACGATTCACGATGTTGCCATCGGAATTGAGGTCGATGGGCATAGTGCCGCTGAAATCGCGGCAGACTCATATCTCACCACCGTTTTCCCGATCGTG
>JAUIHO010000034.1 GCA_030432035.1 Phycisphaerae bacterium | reverse complement strand
CGTCGCTGTTGATTCGGCGCGACCTATTCGAGCGCGTTGGCGGTTTCGCAGCGGGCAAATGCAGCGAAGACCGTCGCATTGCAATTGAGATTCTGCGGCATTGCGATATTCACGTCGTCGAAGAAGCTTTGATTTGCCAGCAGCCCGGACCCGCCCATTTTCGCAATCCGGAAACGCATCGCCGCCATATGCTCGAGTTACATCGCGACTATCGCGGACTGTTCGGCGAATTGAATGCAAGCCTCGGAATGAGATTGCGGGCGATGTCGCGTATCCACGAACGCAGCGGCATGCACTACCTTGAGAACGGCGATCTGGCAGCGGCGATTTACGATCTTGGTTTTGCAGCGGCCCTGTGGCCTTGGCAACCGAACCCTTGGCGCGTGTTTATCAATGCGATGTTGGGGCGGGCCGTTCGTAAGCCGACGGTGATGGACTCAACGTTCGCGTGAGCTTCCTGAAAAGGATTACGTTCACTCGCATACCCCACGCCGCCAATTCTCCATCCATCAGAATGTCCAAGTCCTCTTAAATTCAATTGATCGAATTTGGTTACTTGTGCTTTTTGGTTGTCGTGTAAACTGCTCGCACACGCAGATGTTTTCGTTTTAACATGCGAAGTCATTTGGCCCTCACTCATCGTGATGCAGGACACGCTTACACATGAACGGCAAATCCTACGGTCGGTCGTCCCCCCACCCGGTGAAGCAAATATGTTTATTCATCCCTACCACATTGAGTCTGCTCGTCGTCGGAGCAACGGGTTGCAATCGGGAGCCGCTGGGCGTGTATGACGTACGCATGCATCGCGACATCGCGTTTGTCGAACGCGATGGTACGCCTGTCTACATGAATATCGCCGAGCCGGTTGATGCCAAGGGCGAACGCCCGGCCATCCTATGGATTCACGGCGGCGGCTGGGCTGGCGGCGCGCGGCATAATTTAAACTATTTGGCGCGCTACACCGCGTCGTTGGGCTTGGTCTCCGCAACCACCGACTACCGATTGACGGTTAATGACCACCACTTCCCCGATCAATTGCACGATGTAACGGCCGCTTACGATTATCTGTGCGATCAAGCCGAGCAGTACCAGATCGATACGAAGCGCCTGCTCGTCGGCGGTGATTCCGCCGGTGGCCATCTCGCGCTATTGCTCGGTTTATGTAGCGATCGTGAACTGATGGGGCGCGCGAAGCCCGTGCCCACGCAGCCGCCGATCGCGGGCATCATCAACATTTACGGCCCGACCGACCTACGCCCGATGTACACCGAAGACCCGACGGCGTTCATTTTGCAATCGCTATTACGCGGTTTGATGGATTGCAAACTTCCAGAGGAACCCGAGCGTTGGAAAGCTGCCTCCCCCGTCGCGCACCTATCCAAATCCGCACCGCCCATCATCACCATTCACGGCGAACTCGATTCGGTCGTGCCATACGAACAAGCGGTCATGCTTGACGACGCATGCCAGAAACTCGGTGTCGAACACAACCTGATTCGCGTGCCAATGGCCGAACATGGGTTCGTTGCGCTACCGCGCTCGGCGGAAATGGCCAGTGTGCTGCCAGTGATATCGCACTTTATTGGTAAGACGGTGGGTGGTTGATAGGCGAATGCACTCCAACGCCATAGCGAATCGCCTCATTCGCAAATCTTCCAAACACTAAACTTATACAACTCGGTCTCGGGTTCGCGCCACGCATCGGGCCCCAAGTCGGCCTTCTGCGCGCACAGCGTTGAAAGAAACATCTGCTGATCCCAACCCAAATCCTGCCCTACATCCGGCAAAAAGCATCCGCGATGACCGTCGCGCTCCAGAAGAACGCCTTCGCGACCGAATTCGAAATCGAGCGGATCGCTTAATTTGACCAACGGCGAAAGCACCGACACTTCGATGCGAATCCGTGGCACTTCATTTGACGAAACCGGCATATCGACAAAGCGCGGATCGCGCAGGCTTGCCTTTGACATATCCGTCAACGTTTCGACAAAGCCCTTTTCGCCCGAAAACGTGCCGATGCAACCACGCAGCGCTTCACCGTTGCGCAGCGTGACGAATAATCCGTTGTGGGGGATGGCGTGCAATTCCTCTGCAAATCGCAATGTGGGCGAGTCGCCGTTCAGTTCGGTAGAGATGATGTCGCGCGACAACGCAAGAATGCGGGCGGCGTTTTCTTCGGTTTGATAACCTAGCATGACCCTAATTCGGATAGCGCGGGGCGGCCCCAAGATCGAGCAGTGCCTTGAACACGCCCGGCGCGCCGGGGTTAATCGCATACGCGCGGCGCAAATGCTCGATCGCTTTCTCGCGGTTGCCGATGCGAACGTAAAAGCGACCAATTTCGGCATGTGGCGCGGCCTCATCCGGCGCGACGGCGACCGCCTTGATCAACGACAGTTCGGCATTGTCCAAATCGCCCGACGTCGAATACTGTCGCGCTTCCACGATGAGCTTCTTCGACTGAAACGCCGATTGTGTCGCGACCCATCGAGCGATGTCGTACGCCGCCTGATGCTTGCCGCGCAGCTTCAACGCATCGGCCTTCCCCTGCACGGCGCGGCTGTATCCCGGGAAGCCGGCCAACGCTTTTTCAAACGTCGCAATCGCGCGGTCGCAGTAACGTAGCGCCCCGGGGAGGTCGTCTTCGCTGAATTGCCGATCGGCCATCGCTAGATAGCACTTGCCGATGAGATACGACGGCTCGGGCCGCTCGGGGTCGATCTCCTCGGCATATTCGTACATTCCCAGCGCTTCGGCATAGTGCTCGCGGTCGTATTCGGCGTTGCCTTCGGCAAGGGCGTCCTTAAACTCGGCCTTATCCGAAACGCAGGCGAACTGGCCTAGGCCGAGCACTAACGCGAGCGCCCAAAGCAATATGTTTCGCGACGTTCGCAATCTCATGTCGGGATCTTTCATCGTTGATACCTGTGGGCGCATATGCATCGCCCAGCGACCGAGCCAAGGTTACCATAGCAAATGCTAATGGCCGACGAAGCCCCGGACAAGCAAATTGAGACCGCCCCCCGCCGGTTTGTCGTGCTGCACCATACGGGGCATCCGACGGAGCCCGATCATTACGATCTGATGATCGAAACCGATGGCGGGCTGCAGACGTGGCGCGTGATGGTCGCGCCCGATACAGTCGCAAACGACTGCACATTGGAACCATTACCACATCACCGACGAGACTATCTCGATTACGAAGGGCCGATTTCAAATAATCGCGGGCAGGTGCGTCGGCACGATTGGGGCACTTGCGCGATCTTGCGACAGGCGACCGGTTTGGAAGTTCAATTCAACGGTGAGCGACTGACTGGCAAATGGGTAATCTCATCCGAGCCGAGCGACGGTGATCGCGCTAAAACCGATCGACTACGACGCGTCGATTAACGCGGCAACGGCGTGACGTCGAGTTCGAGAACACCATCCAACACGCGTACATCCGTCACACGATAACGCGTGCCGCCGTTTTGCCAGCGGCCATCGGCACCAATCCGCACGCCCGAGTCGATGTCGCCGCGAATCGTCGGGCTCCCGCGCCATGCTTCATCAAACGCATAATCGACGCGCGCTTGCTCGCGCCACTTTTTCGGAATCGTCGGTGCCGGCAGCGATCCACACGAGATATCGCCTAGCTGCAGCAGGATCTCGTCATCTTCGTATGCGACCGTGACCTCGGCCGATACGACAGCGCCGATGCCCGCCATCTGACCGCGTGCACCCAAATGAATCTCGCCGGGTAGAAAGCGAATGAAAGGATCTTTCAGCGCGACGGGCAGCCCATCATCCACGCGCGGATATATTTCATGGCGCATGGCGATCCACTGGTTCAGATACTCGTCGTAAATGCGATAGGTAAACGGCTTGCCTGCGATCAAGCTATGCGTAAACGCCTGCTCGGCATCTGTCAGCAAGTTTCGAATATCTTGCTTCTCGGCTTCGGTCACCGGCGGCGGCTGCGGTTCATACCAAGTCGGCGTGCGAAAGGCCAGATACACCACGAGCAACACGGTTGACGCAATGATGCCGATGGATATGAGCAAGATGCGCAGCCAACGCCTGCGCGGTTTCTGCTCGGATTTAGTTGCCTTCCCTGACATGCCGAGATACTCGCGTTGCATGGGTGCGATTGTCAAGCGGCCGCGCAGCTCACAGATTCGCGTAAGCTGTGGTTTGACCTTACGTTAATAACACACATAGAATCCAAATGCACACACCGACCGACGCCCGCCCGCTGCCGACGGGTGGCCCGTCGCAACGCTAGGGTCACGATCCATGAACAATCGCATTGCCGGGCTAACCATAACCGCCGTATGGCTGGTGCTGATGGCTTTGCTGCTCACGCGCGATGTGATTCCCTATTGGTACGCACAAGAACCCCCGGCGGATCGCATTCCCCGCGCCAACCATCAAGTCGCCATTTTTAACGCCGCCGGCGATCGCGTTGGTACCAGTTGGGTGCGAACCGTTCGAAATGCTCAGGCACAGTCGGTCTTCGGTAGCACGCTCATCGATATGGAGCGCGTGTCCAACATTCTGCCCGTGCAAGGCCTGTTGCGGCTCGAATCCACGTTAACGTACAACGAAGAAAACGACCTCGACGATTTTCTGTTCATCATGGATGCAGGCGGCATGATCGCCAAAGTCCACGGCGAGCGCTATAACGAGGAGTTCGCCTGTTTGGCCGAGTTCGGCCAATTCAAGCGGCAATTGGCCCTCGATGCGCGCATGTCGTCGTTTATCTCCGATGGCATGCGGCCGTTCACCCATCTGTCCGGTCTCGATGTTGGGCACACGTGGCGCTTGCGCTTGCTCGATCCGATTGCGCTATTGACGGAGCGCGAGGTGCGCTTTCGCGTACAGTTGGTGCGCGTAACGGCGCGCGAAACCATCGAACATCACGGCGAAGACGTTGAGTGCTTTCGCATCGAAACTGAGCAGACGGTGGCCTGGGCCGATGACGATGGCCATATCATCCGACAGGAAGTCACCATCCCACTATTAGGTCGATGGACGATGATTGACGAACCATACGACGATCGCGCGCGGCGCAGTGGTAACCCACGCCCCTATGCCGATGAGAACGATGCGCCGACCGATACGAGCGCCGTCGATAGCGCCCTAAACACCGTCCGATCGCTTATCAATTCGCAAATCGATAACGTTTCGCCGCAACCTACCAAGGAATAGTTCACGCTCATGGCCGTACAAGTCGACAACGTTTCAAAATGCTACGGACGTTTGCGTGCGGTCGATGGCGTTTCGTTGGAAGTTAAAAAAGGTGAAGTGTTCGCGTTTCTTGGCCCCAATGGTGCGGGCAAGACCACAACGATCAAAATGATCACGGGGCTGATTCAGCCCGACTCAGGCACGGTCACGGTTTGCGGTCAGCAAATGTCAACCGACAACCAAACGGCCAAGGGCCATTTGGCGTATGTGCCGGATCAACCCTTCTTATATGGCAAACTCACGGCGCGCGAATTCATGCGATTCGTGGGCGAGATGTATGGCATCGAAAAAGACGCACTGAAGCGGCGCATCGAACATCACATGGAACAGCTCGCCGTTACCAAATACGCCGACCAACTCGCCGAAGGTTATTCGCACGGCATGAAGCAGCGCGTGGTGCTGGCGGCGGCGTTGTTACACGAGCCTGACGTGCTCGTCGTTGACGAACCGATGGTCGGCCTCGATCCGCGCACGGCGCGGCGCGTTAAAGATATCTTTCGTGAATGGGCCGACGCTGGGCGGTCGGTTTTTATGTCGACGCACACGCTTGACGTGGCTGAAGCCATTGCCGACCGCATCGCCATCATCAATCAGGGGCGCATCGTGGCGTGCGGCACGCTGGATGAACTGAAAGCCAAGGCCGCGCGCGAACATCGGCTCGAAGACATCTTCCTCGACCTTACCAATCCCGATGGTCCGCCCGAAATGGAAGAGGCCCACATCACAGAACTCGCCCCACGCCCGACGGTCGAAAACAGCCCGATTGAAACCGTACCCGACGCCCCACCCGCATGAGCGACATGCCGCTGATCCAACCCGGCCAGTCACCTAGCTTCCGCATCCTGCTGAGGCTGAAGCTGTCCATTCTGCGCAATCGCCTGCGGCAACTGACCGACCAAACACCGCTGCAATTGCTGATGGTGTTGGCGTTTTTAGCCGTCATCTGGCTCGGGCTGTTCATGGTGTTTGATTACGTGCTGATGTTTATTCGTCGCTTTGAAAAAGAAGCGATCATCGCACTGCCTTATGTGTTTCATATTTTCTTTTTCTCGATGACGTTGCTTCTGGCCATCTCGACGGCAGTCTTGGTGTATGGCGGTTTGTTCGCGCGCGAGGAACCAACGTTTCTGCTCACGACACCGAACAGTCCGCGCAATATCGTTAGCATTGTCTATCTCGAATCGCTGTTTTTCTCGAGTTGGTCGCTGCTGCTGTTGGGCATTCCGTTGATGCTCGCTATCGGGAAGGTACAGGGACTGCCGTGGCATTTTTATCTCACCTTTGCCGTTGCATTTCTTGGGTTTATTCCGATCCCCGGCGCAATCGGTTTGGTCATGGCCTTGGCCGTCGCGCGGTTCCTTCCGCACTTGGCGAAGCGCACGCTCGTGATCGTCACGTCCGGCATCGTGCTGTTGGGGATTTATTGGTGGTTGCGCGCGTGGATGACTACGAGCCAAAACGGGTTATCGCAGGAATTTGTCCGCCGCGTGTTGGGTGAATTGGCGTATATCAAGTCGGCGCTGTTGCCGTCGGCTTGGGTATCGAAAGCGATTCAATTCTCGATTCAAGACAACCCGCTTGAGGCAGCTTTCTATTTGGCCGTGACCGTTTCGACGGGCGTTTTCCTTAGTTGGTGGTCCACGGTGTTCGTCGGCTCGAAGTTCGCCCGCGCGTTCGGTTCGGCACAGTCGGCAGCCACGCAAACGCGACGCTACAGCGGGTGGGCCTCGGCGGCGCTGACGCGCGTGATGTTTTTCTATCTGCCCCAACGCCTACGCGGCGTGATTCTCAAAGACGTGCGCCACTTCCTGCGCGACCCGTTGCAGTGGACGCAGTTAGCGATTCTCTTCGGCTTGCTCGCGCTATATCTGTTCTATCTGCCGCGCACGCATCCATATGGTTTTGAAGGCGGGTTCCAAAAGGTACTCTGCTTCATGAATTTCATCGCGATTACGTTGATCCTGTCGACGTTTACGAGCCGCTTCGTCTTTCCGATGATTTCGTTGGAAGGCAAACAGATTTGGCTCGTTGGCCTGTGGCCCATAAGTCGCCGCGAAGTCGTCTGGGGCAAGTTTTTTTATGCGTTAACCGTCACGGCATGCGCGGCACTGCCGGTTACGATCTTGTCGATCAACGCCGTCGAAGCACACGGCAGTTTGGGTTGGATACAACTGTTGTTGACGCTCGCGTCATGCTTCGGGTTGTGCGGGCTCGCGATCGGATTGGGCGCACGGTTTCCGAATTATAAGGAACCGAATGCCAACCGCATCTCGTCGGGCTTGGGCGGCACACTCAATCTCATCGCGTCCGTCGCACTGGTCGCGCTCAATGGCGTGTTCTTTGGGGCCGTTTGCTTCTATTCCCAACAGGCTGAGAGCGACGGCGCGGAACTAACGGCCAAGATCATCGGCCTGAGCAGCTTGGGTTTCTTAAGCGGCGTCGGCGCCGGCACGGCGGCGATTATGGTAGGCGTTCGCAGATTTCGCGCGCAAGAGTTTTGATTTCGCTTAGAATCTACTCGACACACCGCAAACTCTTACCTCACGGACACCACCGAATGCATCGCCTCGCCGTTAGCTTAACGCTCATAGTCGTCTCGCTGTTCATAACGGTTCGCGCGATGGCGCACGACCTGACGGCCACACATGCGTTGGTCACCTTGCGCACCGACGGCGGCTATGTGGTAGACATCCGCGCACATTGGGATGCGTTGGCATTGGGTATGCCCGTAGCCACGCCCGCCGACCGCGTTGTTGAGGAACTTACCGCTCTTTCACCGGAAGACTTTGACTCGACGCTGACCGACCTGAAGCGGCTCATCCAAATGCGAACGCACCTCGAGTTTGACGGCGATAAGCAACGCCCGACCGTCAGCTTTCCCGATTTTCAAACTGAGCGTATTGCGGAATTGCCGGAAGCCAGCGTGCTCGGTTTTACCGCGCGCTTGGAAGGCCGCATCCCTGACGGTGCAACGGAAATGACCTTTGCAATGTCGCGCTCGTTCACGATCGTGCGCGCCACCATCTGCGATGAAACCAGCGGCGCTACGTTGCAATATGTGCTTACATCCGGCCAGCGCACGCCGCCGTTGACGTTGGGAGCCGAACCCGCCGCGGCGCAGTCTGTCGATGACATGCGCACCGTGATCGGCCGCTATTTGGTGTTGGGCTTCGAACACATTCTGCCCAAAGGCTTGGATCATATTCTGTTCGTTCTGGGCTTGTTCTTATTGTCGACCAAGTTCGGCCCGCTGTTGTGGCAAGTCTCGGCGTTTACCTTGGCCCATACGTTTACGCTGGCGTTATCGATGAACGGGGTGGTAGCCTTGCCCGCTCATATCGTCGAACCGTTGATCGCCCTATCGATTGCCTACGTCGCAATTGAAAACCTATGCACGACCAAACTCTCGCGCTGGCGACCCGTGCTGGTGTTCGGCTTTGGTCTTTTGCACGGCCTCGGCTTTGCGGGCGTGCTTACCGAGCTGGGATTGCCGAAGGATCAGTTCGTGCCGGCGCTCGTCGGCTTTAACGTCGGCGTTGAGTTCGGACAGTTGGCCGTCATTCTGGCGGCGCTGGCGTTGGTGGGCTGGGCCCGCGACCGTTCCTGGTATCGCAAAGCGATTGTTATACCGGGGTCATGCGCGATCGCGGCGATGGGCTTGTTTTGGACGGTGCAAAGAACGTTCGGGCTATAAGCTGATTCTTACCATTCCGTAATCAAGACGCGCGTGCCCGAGCGCGTGGAGTCAAACACCTTGATGACATCGTCATTCTTAAGCCGCACGCAACCGTGCGAGGCCGGTGTGCCGATCTTGTCTTCTTCGGGCGTACCGTGGATATAAATATAGCGATCGTGCGAATCGATTCCCGGTCCACGGTTAATGCCGCGCTCCAAACCGCGGAGCCACATGATGCGCGTTAACACCAAGTCTTTCTCAGTGTCGTTTTCCGGCGTCCAGTTGTAATTCTGATACTCGCGCGAAACGAAAACGGCGCCCTTGGGCATGCCGTCACCGATGCGCTCGTCAATCGCGTGCCAACCTAGCGGCGTCTTATACGAATTCTCTTGATTGCCCGTGCCCTTTTCGCCCGTCGAACAGGGGTACACAAACTTCACGCGCCGCCCCTTGATGCCGATGAGCTGCTGCCGCTCGACCGACACCCATATGCCCAGCCGATCGCCAACGCGTTCGCGCCAGCCGACTTCGCACAGTTTCGTTTCAATATCCTGAGGTAACGTCGCCGCCGGCGCGATCTGGTGGTGCGGCTCCACATCGCCCGCCGATGTTTGGCAACCGTGCATTGCGACGGGTATGACCATCATAGTCAACGTGAAAAAGAGGATTCGGTGCAACGTGTATGTGTATGGAAACTTGGCCCGGATACTTCGGCGGTATAGCATCTGACGCCTCCCTGCATGCAGATGAATCGTGTTATTCAGCCAAATTCTAGTCGAAACAGCCGCCATGGTTCAAATCCAATCGAATCGCAATTCACCGATCCGCCCGCGATTTTGAAGCACGTTTCGACTATCCTGCGGCCATCCGCAGCAACACCAAACCGGAGTCATCCATGAATAAACGCGTCGCATTCGCCATTCTGCTCATTCTCGCACCGGCCGCTCACGCCGAAACCATCCGCGCTCTGTTTTGGAATCTCGAATCGGGCGAATCCAGCACGCCTTTTCTCGCCGCGCAGCTCGTCGAAAAGCAGAACATCGACCTGTGGGGGTTCTCCGAGGTGCAGAACGCCGAGGTTCTCGTCGCGTTTTGTCGCGCATTGGAGAAGGCCAACCCCGGCGTTGAGTTCATGTGGCACGTCTCCCGCGATGGCGGTGGCGATCGGCTCGGCATCATTTACCGCACCGACCGACTGCAGGCCGTGCCTTATCGCGGCAAGGCGATGATCGAAGATCTTGGCGAGCACTTCTTCGAACTCGACTCGGTCAAAGCGGGGCACGATGGTCTGCGCCCGGCATTGGGCGTACAACTGCGCACACAGACGCGCGGCGAATTCATCGTGTTGGTTAACCATTTCAAATGTTGCTGGAACGGTCGATCTCGTCGTGTCGGCCAGGCGGCAGCACTCAACGCGTTCGCCGAGCAATCACCCGGCGTGCCGATCATTGCGGGTGGCGACTTCAACATTCCCATCAATCGCGAAGGAAAGAACGGCCCCGCGTTGGCCAAGCTCCGCGAGCGTTGGCAGTACATCGCCCCCGCCGAAACCGTCGGCACCCATCGCGGCGGTAGCATTCTCGACGCGGTGTTTATCCAAGGGCATGAGAAACAGTGGTATGCCACGGCCAGCATTCGAGCGCGAGCAGGCGATGCCGTCGCCATTGGCAGCGAGTTCGACGACGACCGCGAACAAACGGATCATCGCCCGATCTTGTTGATACTCAGCGATCAGCCGACGGCACAGATTGAAGCGCTCCGCCGTCGGCTTGCCGAACTCGAAGCCGAAGCGAACAAGGTGCGCGAGCAATTAAAGCAGTTGGAAGCGCAAGCGAAGAACAATTAGCTCGTCGGTATTTAAGCCCAAACAGTAAAAGCGCTCACTGCGCCGGCGGTTCGACGATTTGAAACTCCGCCAACCCCACGACCGCCAAAATCGAAAAAAGACAAATCGCTAAAAACGCCACGCCGTATAGCGTTAGCATCGGTTCGACGATGCGTACGCGCCGACCGAGATGACGCGAGAAGCGCACCGAGATCACGCCGCAGACCCAGGCCCAATGCAGAATGAGGTGTACGATCACCAACACGGCGAACACACCAATCGATAGCGACTGCACCGTCTGCCAAGCGCTATAGTCGTACCCCCACAGCGACCAATCAGCAGCCTTCATCGGCGCGGGAAACACGAATTGCAAGATGCCGGTGATTGCCAGCACGGCTAGAAACACAATCAGCAGCGCCGTATCCAACCAAAAGTTGGTGTCATTGCGCGTCCACGGCAACGGTCGCGGTTGATAGGCCGCATCAGTCGCCGCCTTGGATTGCGGTTCCTTCGTAACGGGCTTTTCTATTTTTTCTGGACTCATCGTCGCCATGTAAAATCGTTCTTTCAATTTGCGGGCCAAAGCAAATCGCACATTCACGGTGCGACATCACTTGGCGTTCAATCGTCAATTCACAACGAGATACCCTCATTTTCGGGTGTTTGCAATCCGCGCAAAAGCAAAACACAAGTTCTAAAACGCGCGACCAAATTGCAACTGCGCGAAATCCCTCACTTCGGTGCAAAAACACACCGCAACAACGAATCACAATAATTCAAAAGGTTTGGCAGGATAAGGCTTTACCGCAAATCAGACATCGATATATTGTGGATCCATATTCAGCGTTTATCACCTTTGTTCAAAGGTGTTGTCACGCGTTTGCAAACGCAGGTAACGATTGCAATGAACTCCAACGAGATCAACGAGAAACTGACCGAGCTAGAACGGCTTCGCGCTCAGATGGCGCAGATCGAAGGCGAACTGGCCGCGGCCGGTCCGTCCGCCCAGTGGGTGCCGCAAGGTTTTTATACGACCTACCACATACTCGCGGGCATGACGATCGGCCTCATCGCCGCCATGGTGAGTCTGACGGCCAACGTCATCGGTAGCGTGATGTTCGATAAGTATCCGCTCGAACTCATCAAGATTTATCTCACCTTCCCCATGGGTGAAGACGCATTGGCGCTCGGCACCACGGGCGATACGAAATATACCGGCTTCATTCTCGCCGCCGGTTGCGGGCTCTATCTGGTTACCGGAATGTTCGGCGGAATTCCGTTCCACATGATTCTGACGCGCTTCTTCGATCAATCGAGCTTTGTCGTTCGGTTCGTCGTTGCAACGATCCTCGGCCTTGGCGTTTGGGTGGTGAATTTCTACGGCATCTTGATGTGGTTGCAGCCCACGCTGATCGGCGGCAACTGGATTCTCGACATGGTGCCGTGGTACGTCGCAGTCTTCACGCACCTTGTGTTCGGTTGGAGCATGCTGGCCTTTAGTCACTGGGGCCGCTTCCAACCGCCGGACTACAGCCAACGAAACGTCGCCGCCAAACCCGGCTAGGCCGAATGAGTTATTGCGTCGTCTCGGCTTCCGATCGGCATCAATGAATTTAACTGCAACATTGCACTTAGCAGCATCCATCATGAATCGCCCGACACTTCTCAGTATCTGCATAACGACACCGTTATTCCTCGCATCGGTCGGTTGTTACGATCAGGCCGACGGCGAATTCGCTCGGCCTAAAGACGACGGTAGTGACCGGCAACTGCATTCGCGCTTGGTCGCCGAGGGCAAGGTCGCCTACGAGACGCATTGCATCGGTTGCCACGGCGCCGACGGCAATGGCGTTGGCGACGCAGCCGTGTTTTTGAACCCGAAGCCGCGCAACTTCCAAATGGCGAACTTCAAGTTTACGTCGGTGCGTTCGGGTCAGTTGCCGCTCGATGAAGATCTCAAACGCACGATTCGCCAAGGCCTTAAAGGCAGCTCGATGCCCGCCTTCGGTCAACTGTCCGACCACACGCTCGATGCGCTGGTCGCTTACCTTAAGACGTTCTCGCCGCGTTGGGATGAATCGGATGCGGGTCAACCGATCCCCATTGTCTCTGACGAATACCGTTACGACGACGATCGCCAAGCGGCTATCAAACGCGGCGAAGTGATCTACCACGCATACGCATCGTGCTGGTCGTGTCATCCGGCATATGTCGATGGCGAAACGATCAATCAATATCGGCGCGACTTGGGTTTTCCCGAGTTCATCGCCTTTCGTGACGATCTGCATCTCGGCGTCGGCAAAGACAATGTCGAAGGCCAACTTATTTACCCGCCCGATTTCAAACGCGATTACGTTCGCGCGGGTGCCGATTCGAAAACGCTCTATCGCTCCATCGCGGGCGGCATCAGCGGCACGGCCATGCCCACGTGGGTCGGTTCAATGGCCTACGAAAACGAAGACGGCCAGCAGGTCGTCAAAGAAGAAGACATCTGGGCCATGGCGTATTACGTCGAAGAGCTGATTCGTCAGCGACCGAAAAAGCTTGACGATCCCGTTGAGCCGCGCGATCGACCTCGCCCGATTTACTTGCACGGCGAACCGCCCAAACCGGAAACGCCCGTCGATGCGGCAGACGACGCCGACGACAGCGAACTAATTGACGACATCGAGTTTTAGTCTCAGATCAATCCCACGGGAAAGTACATCAGGATGAGCCAATCCCAAGCATCTCAGAGCCGCGTCATCACGCCGGGAACGTTGGTGGACGAAAAGATCGTCCTCTACTTCCTTTGCCTGTCGTTGACCTACGTGGTCATCGCCATGTTGGCGGGCCTGCTCTATTCGTTGCAGTTCCTTCACATGTATCCGTTTCAGGATATCGAATTGTTTTCGCCGGGCCGCTGGCGCTTTGTGCACACGCAAGGCGTAGCATACGGCTTTATAGCCAACGCCTTTCTCGGTGCGTTGCACTGGGCGATTCCGCGATTAACGGGCCATCCGGTCGCTAGCCGCAAGCTGTCGTGGTTCATTCTCATTGCATGGCAGGTCATCGTCTTAGCGACGGTCGTGGGTGTGCTGACGGGTGAAGCCCAAGCGTTGGAATGGGGCGAAACGCCAGTCTGGATCGACCCGGTCGCGATGCTCGGCCTTCTGCTCGTCGCGTACAACTTTTTGACGCCGATTGTGAAAGTTAAAGGCCCGATGTACGTATCGTTGTGGTACTTCATCGCCGCCTTCGTCTGGACGCCGATGGTGTACGCCATGGGTAACTTTCTACCCGAATATTTCATCGGCGGCTCCGCTGCTGGCGCAATCGGCGGTTTGTTTATTCACGACCTTGTTGGTTTGTTCGTCACGCCCATCGGCTGGGGCTTGATGTATTACTTCGTGCCGATCGCCTTGAAGAAACCCATTTGGAGCCACGGTCTCTCACTGGTCGGCTTCTGGGGTTTGGCGTTCTTCTATCCGCTGAACGGGATTCACCACTTTCTCTACAGCCCGATCCCGATGTTCCTAACAGTACGGCGCAATCATTTCGACCATCGCCGTCGAATTGGTCGTGACGACGGTCATCATCAACTTCTTCGGCACACTCCGCGGTCGGGGCGACGCCCTTCGCACCAACATGCCCGTGCGTTGGTTCTACATCGGCATGGTGTTCTACTTCACCACGTGCTTGCAGTGTGCGTTCCATACCACGCTCATGTTCCAGCGCATTATTCACTTTACCGACTGGGTCGTCGGCCACGCACACTTGGTCATGTACGGCGTGTTCGGCTTCTGGCTCAACGGCGTGATGACGTATTTGTTCCCGCGCGTGCTGCACACCAACGGCTGGTATAAGCCGCGTTGGAATTCGTGGCACTTCTGGCTCAGCGGCATCGGCATGCTCGTCATGTTCTTCGACCTAATGTCCGCCGGTCTGATTCAGGGCTTCATCTGGAAGGCCCTCGCCCCGTGGAGCGATTCGCTGACGGCGTCGGCACCTTTCTGGAAGATTCGCACCGTCGCCGGAACGGCGATCATCATCGGCCAACTTTTCTTCATCGCCAACGTGATCATGACGTGGCGAAAGGCGTCGGAGCTACGTCCCAAATCCTCGCCGTTTGATCAGACGCCCGGTCAAGAAACCCAAGAGCAATACGCCTAAGACGGAAGACCCGCAACGATGTTTGAAAGCAAATCAGGTATATTCCTCGTCGCCGGCTTCGGCTTCTTCATTCTCGCCTTCATCGTGATGGCGCTGATTCCGATCACCATCTACTCGGGCCAGCCCGAACAGACGGTGGAAGAAATCGCCGCACAAGGCATGACGCACGAGTTCGTCGATCTCGCCGAGCGCTATCCCGAAAAATTCAAGGAATACTTCGGGGAAGCCAACGAAGATGCGTTTGCCAAGGCCCTGCGCCGCGGCCACAAGATTTACGTGGGTGAAGGCTGCTGGCACTGCCATAGCCAGTTCATTCGCCCGGTTTCCAATGAAGAACAACGCTGGGGCCCGGTCTCTTACGCCAGCGAATATCAAAACGAATTGCAACGCCCCGTGCTGTTCGGCACGCGACGCGTCGGCCCCGATTTGATTCGCGAAGCCGCCCGCCGCAGCAACGATTGGCACGTCGCGCACTTTTATGAACCGCGTTGGGTCGTGCCGACGTCGGTCATGCCGTCGTACAAGTGGTTCTACGACGCAGACGGCTATCCCAATCGCGACGGCATGTCGATCATCACGTACATTCAATGGCTCGGCAGTTGGCAACCGGAATATCCGTATTGGGATGGTCGCGGCCCGACGCCGTCGATGGTCACCGAGGAAGAAATGGACAGCAGCGACGACAATAATAATGTTAGGGAGGAGGTAACCACCTCATGAAACCACCACCCTCATCGCGCAGCAAACGCTATACCGTCCTTGGCTTGGCTTTCTTATTGTTGGCCCCCGGCGCATACGGCTTCACCGAAAAGCTGGTGCAATTTGTTCGCACGCTTAACACCGACAACGAAGCCGGGTTTACGATTATTCCGATCTCGAACTATTTCCTAATCGCGGGCGGTATGGCCTGTATGCTGTTTTGGGCGATGTCCAACGGCATGTTTCGCGATATCGAAAAACCGAAATACACGATGCTGCAGCACGAAGCCGAGTTGGATGGCGGCTCGATAACGGAAGAGGAACTTTACGATGCATGATGCAACCGAGCACACGTCGCCGCAGCAGGAAAACTCGTTCCACACGTACGAGACCCACAGCATCCCTTGGTACGTGCGCGCCATTTGGCTCGGCTTTTGGATCGGTGCCGTATGGTACATCGCCGTCTTCGCCATCCCCATGGCCAAGGTTTTTTTCGAATAAGCCGCTGCCGGTTCGTTCATCCCCCACCGGCCGCGCGTTAAGCTAGTACGTCATCCACATCAAAAAGTGGGTGACGTAAACTCCCTCTCCCTCGACGAGAGAGGGTCAGGGTGAGGGTTCTAGCTTGGACGCAAAGCGTAGTACCCCACACAACTCATGTGGATGAAGTTCTAGTACCCATGCCTGCGGCCACTGCACCAACCCTTTCTCCCGCTGAGCGCGGCAGCGTGCCGTGCACTTATTGCGACCTGCCCGTCCGGTTAAGCCGCAGTGCCGCGCCCGATTTCGGCCCCGTCTATTGTTGCTACGGTTGCCGCTTTGCCGCCGACATCACTCAAGCCCGCGGCGAGCACGGTCACGCCACGCTCATTCTCACGCGGCTCGGCTTGTCGATCTTCCTCTCGATGAGCGTGATGATCTTCAGCCTTTATCTGTATAGTCGCGACGCATATTTCACCGACGCGGATGCTGCATCGACGACGGCCGGCGCGCTGACCGACCTGATGCGTTACGCCTCGCTGTTGTTCGCCACGCCCGTCTTCGTGTTGCTCGGCTTCCCGCTGATTGAAAGTTCAATCGAACAATGGAAGCGCGGCGTTGCTTCGACCGACGCGCTGGTCGTTCTAGGCGTCGGTGCGGCGTTTGTCTTTTCTTCGCTCAACACGTTCAACGACGGTGCGCACACGTACTTTGAAACCGTGTGTATGGTATTGGTGTTGGTCACGCTGGGGCGATGGCTGGAAGCGACGGCCAAGTTGCGCGCTTCGGATGCGGCCAAGTCGCTGAGTGGGCTGCTGCCGCCGACCGTAGAAGTCCTCCACGACGGCACTCGCGAAACAATCGCGACCGATACGCTACAAGTCGGCGATCTTATTTTCATTCCGGCGGGCCAACGCATCGTCGCTGATGGCGTGATCGAAAAAGGCAACGCGGGCATCGATGAATCGATCGTCACTGGCGAGAGCGTGCCGCAATTGCGTGCCCCCGGTGATGCGGTGCTTGCAGGTTCCACGGCCATCGATGGCGCGCTGACGATTCGCGCGACTGCCGTCGGTACAGATTCGACGCTCGGCCATATCGAAGCCTTATTAGCAGCGGCGCGGCGCGAAAAGAGCGACTACGAGCGTCTCGCCGATCGCGTGGCGTCGTGGTTCTTGCCGCTGACGATAGTCGCGGCGCTAACCGTGGGCATCACCATCGCGACACTCGTCAGCTTTGAAACGGGTTTACTGCGAGCACTGGCTATGTTGTTGATTGCCTGCCCCTGCGCGCTCGGCATCGCCACGCCCACGGCGATTTGGGCGGCACTCGGCCACGCAGCGCGCATGGGTGCGCTATGCACCAACGCCAATGCGCTCGAACGGTTGAATCAAATCAAGGCCGTTGCCTTTGACAAAACCGGAACGCTGACGACCGGTATTGCGAACGTCGCCTCGTTTGAGACCAATTCGCAAGGTGACCACGACGAGGTATTAAGCGTCGCAGCGGGGATTGCGCACGCATCGCGTCATGTCATCTCGCAAAGTATCGAACGCTACGCGGCACAACTGGCGGTAGCGCCCACCGTCTGCGACGAGATCAAAACCGAGGCGGGCCGAGGCGTACGCGGCGTCTGGCAAGATACAGATGTCTATTTGGGTAGCCCGAGCTTTATGGCATCGTCGAATCAGCACATCGCCCAGCAGGTCGCCACCACGCTCGAACCGGCACAGGTCGACGGCAACAGCGTGTGCTGTATCGGCTGGGGTGGATCGGTTCGTGGCGTATTCGTCTTGGGTGAGTCGCTGCGCGACGCCGCCCGCGATACGGTTGAAGATTTGGTGCGGCGCAACATCAAAATGTTTGTCTTAACGGGCGATCATGACCGTCGCGCGGCGCGGCTGGCTGCCGAACTCGGTATCGACGCACGCGCCGAGTTGTTACCGCAAGATAAACCCGCAGCTTTGCAAAACATTCGCAGCACCATTGGCCCCGTCGCAATGGTCGGCGACGGCGTTAACGATTCGCCCGCCTTGGCAATCGCGGATGTGGGGATCGCCCTCGGCTGCGGTGCAGATGTCGCCCGCGACGCCGCCGATATCTGCTTGCTGGGTAACGACCTGCGCACCATTCCCGCGTTGATCGATCTATCGCGTCAAACGGTGCGCACGATTCGGCTCAACTTGTTTTGGGCATTTGCTTTTAACGTCGTCGGCATCACGCTCGCCGCAATGGGCCAACTCACGCCGATCTTCGCAGCGATCGCAATGGTCGTTAGCAGCGTGCTCGTCGTCGCTAACTCGCTGCGGCTCGCGTCGTCAAACGAGAATAGCGTTCAAGACGATCTAGAAGATTCATCAGGTGGCGACCACGTCGCCGACAGACCATCGCCGCAAACTGAGTTCAACCCACTAAGCACCATCGCAACAACATCCCCGTCGTCGCGCAGCGACGGCGCTGTGGCACCGGTTTGCAACCGGTGGGAACCGCCAACCCGTATCGGCCTTAAACAAGATAAAAACCCGCCAGCCAACGCCAAGACTGAAAGGGCCGCATCATGACGCCCTATCTCGCCATCTTTGGCGGTGCCCTACTCGGTTCGGCTCATTGCATCGGCATGTGCGGCGGGTTCGCCGCCGCCATCGGTGCGAGCAAACCCAACCTGCGCGCCGTCTTGCCGCGACAGCTTATCTACACGGTCGGTCGAATCTTCACCTACGCATTCCTCGGCGCGCTCGCAGGGTTTGCCGGTTTGCGATTGAGCCAATTCGAATCGTCACTGCTCAATGCTCAGCGCATCTTCTCTATCATCGCCGGCATCGTTATGCTCGGTGTCGGCATCTCCGCATTGGGTTTGATCAAGAAGAAACAAGCTGGCCCGACGCGCATCGGAAAACTCTTCGCCCCAATTTTTAATCACTTTCTCAACGGCAGCGCCAACACCGCGTACTTCGCGGCCGGCATCGCAACGGGCTTCCTTCCGTGCGGATTGGTTTACGCTTTTCTCGCCCTTGCCATCGCCGCCGCCGATGTGCTCGATGGCATGCTGATCATGACGTGCTTCGGTCTTGGCACCGCCCCGACGATGATCGCCATCGGCTGCGGTTCGACGCTGCTTTCGGCCACGCAGCGCAGCCGCCTCTTTCGCGTCGCCGGCGCGCTGATGCTGATCATGGGCTCGGTCACCATCTACCGCGCGATTCCGCATGAGGATTCGTGCTGCCAGCCGCCTGCGAAATCGACTGCCTCAACCAGCGAATCAACGCTCTAAACCGTCGCGTTTTTGGGCCACGTGCCTGATTTTCATATCTTTTAGGACTTTCAGCTTCAGCGGTCACAGACAATGCGATTTGCACCCAATATCACGGCGTCTCCCAGTGGAATAACCGGAACCGCACCTTAACTGTCCGCATTCCGCATAAACAAACCGATTTTTTATCGCCCATAAACAAGACATTGCCGCCTCGGCGAAATAAAATAGTACTAAGGTTCAGGAGGGGGTGGAATGCGTCATTGCGCGCCGAGCCCCGCCTCATCAATTTCAGCCAAAGCTAGATCAAGCCGATTTCGAGGAACCCATGCGCTCGCGTTCCATCGCAACCACCTGCCTATTCGTGCTCGCTATCGCGGCGAGCTCCCGTGCCGATTCCGTCACGCTGACACCGGTACAAGACAACACACTTTTTGGTTTCGGAGCTACCACATTCAGCAACGGCGCCGGAAGCCATTTGTTCGCCGGAGCAACCCAAAGTGGCTCGGAACGTCGAGCGCTGATGCAGTTCGATTTCTCGTCGATCCCGGCCGGCTCCACGATCAACAGCGTGTCGCTCACGCTCAATCTATCGCGTGGTGCTCAAAACGGTTCGCATTCTATTTTCCTGCACCGCTTGCTCGCTGATTGGGGCGAGTCAACATCCGACGCCCCCGGCTCAGAAGGTACCGGCGCGCCGGCGGCCATTGGTGATGCAACTTGGGATTACCGTTATTACAACATCGTTCCGTGGGGCACGCCCGGAGGCGATTTTGTGCCGACGGCGAGCGCATCCACCGTCGTGTCGGTGATCGGCCGTTACTCCTGGTCATCAAGTCAGATGGCGACCGACGTACAAAACTGGCTCGATGGCACAGCGACCAATTACGGTTGGATTCTCATCGGCAATGAGACGTTTGGCACAGCGAAGCGTTTTGATTCGCGCGAAAACGTCAACCCCGCCGTACATCCTTCGTTGCTGATCGACTTCACCCCCGCCGCCACCGGCGGCGCCTGCTGTTTGGTGGACGACTCATGCCAACAAGCCTCCAGCATCGACTGCGATGCATTGCAAGGCATCTTTCAAGGAATCGGCACCAACTGTGGCACATCGCCTTGTGCCGCGTTGGTCATCGGTGCCTGCTGCGCCGCCGACGGCACGTGTACGGTTTCGACCAACACAGTTTGCACCGTCACGGGCGGAACGTTTCAAGGTGACGGCGTGGAATGCTCGCCCAATCCGTGCCCCCAACCGGTCGGCGCATGTTGCGAAAACAACGGCACGTGTACCGAAATCAGCGACACGGATTGCCTCGCATTATCCGGCACGTTTCAGGGCGTCGGTACGATCTGCACGCCCGGTCTCTGCCCGGTCATCTTAGAACCCTTCGTCGATGATCTGACGATTCCGACATTGGCGACGCCCACAAGCGGCATGCCCGGTGAGGCCGCGACGTATGACATTTCCATCGTGCAGGTCAACCAGAAGCTGCACCGCGACCTGCCGCCAACGCCGCTTTGGACATACAACGGCGTCTATCCCGGCCCCACGATTCTGGCGCGCACTGACGAACCGGTAACGGTGAACTGGATCAACGATCTCCGCAACGACGACAATTCGTTGCGCACCGATCACCTGCTCGACGTCGACCTCTGCCCGCACGGTGCCGAAGACGCACCTAAGACAGTCGTACACTTGCACGGTGGTCACGTACCCGCGGCGTTTGACGGCTACCCCGAATTCACGTTCCTGCCGGGGCAGATGGAAACCTATGTGTACCCGAACAATCAATTGCCGGGCACGATTTGGTATCACGATCACGCGCTGGGTATTACGCGGTTGAATGTTTACGCGGGCTTGGCCGGTGCCTACGTGATTACCGATGCGTATGAAGAATCGCTTGGCCTTCCCACCGGCAAGCATGACTTGCCGTTGATCATTCAGGATCGCAATTTCAACGCCGATGGCAGCCTGCAGTATCCTTCGGCGTGGACCGACCACTACGTCGCCGACAACATTCTGGTAAACGGAACGGTGTGGCCAAAGTTTGAAGTCAAGCAAGGCAAGTATCGTTTCCGCATCCTGAACGGTTGCAATTCGCGTACGCTGCGGCTTGCCCTATCAAATGGTGGGACCTTTGCACTCATCGGTACCGACGGCGGTTTGATTGAAGCCCCGGTCTCCGTCACCGAACTCACGCTGGCACCCGCCGAACGGGCCGATGTGATCGTCGACTTTGCCGCGTATCCGACCGGCACGGAGATCATTCTCGAAAACAGCGCACCGGCTCCGTTTCCCGGCAGCCCGGGCGTGGGCGTCGTGCCCAACGTGATGAAGTTTGTCGTAACTGAAGAGGTCGGGCACACCGCCGCGATTCCCGCAACGCTACGGCCCTTCGATGAACTCGATGAATCCAACGCCGTGCAAACGCGCGACTTCGAACTCAGCAAAGTCAGCGAACCCTGCGCCGGTGCTGAATGGCTCATTAACGGTTTGGGTTGGGATGACATCACCGAACAGCCCGTGCTCGGCACGACGGAAGTGTGGCGCTTCATCAATCGTTCGGGCATGATGCACCCGATGCACATCCATCTCGATTTTTTCCAAGTGCTCGACCGGCAAGCGTTTCAGATTATCAACGATGAGGTCGTGCCCGTCGGTCCGTTGCTCACCATCACGCCGACCGAATCGGGTTGGAAAGACACGATCCAAGTCGGCCCGCAGGAAATCGTGCGGCTGCTGGTGCGTTTCGAAGATTACACCGGCCTATTCCCGTACCACTGCCACATTCTCGAGCACGAAGACCACGAGATGATGCGACAATTCCAGACCGTCTGTGTGAAGGGTGACACGAACCAGGATACGCTCGTGAACGGTGCGGACATCGCCATGTTTGTGACGGCCGTCATCGGTGGCGCTGACGAAGGCACGGCAGTGTTCTGTGCGGCCGACGTGAATGACGACGCCGTCCTCGATGCGGCGGGCGATATCGACTTGTTCGTCGATTGCCTATTGGCCGGTGGCTGTCCGTAAAGCCGAGCGCATTACCGCGTCTATTCATCCTCAAATGCACGCAGGTCACCGACATCGTCCGCCACGTGTTGGCTGAGGTAACTCAGGCCTTCGACAATTTCATCTTCTTCGTCTATTTCTGGGTCAGCGGCCTTCGCTTGAGCAACCGGCGACGTATCGTAGAGCGCCTTGAGCTCGATCGAACTGCCGTTGCGGCCCAGCGCTTCTTGCTCGTGTTGCTGCATTCGGAAAAACGCCCGCCACGTTTTCTTCATCGCGCGAAGAAAACTGCTCTGCGCACCATGCTTATGCAGGCACACTTCTTCGAACGTGCGGTAATTGATCTCGTCCGACATAACGGCCATGCACTTGACCCACACGTCTTTCGCACAGGTTAAGCGCCACGGGTAGTCGGCTCTGTCGCTTTCTTTGATCACACCATCCTGCAACAACTCGGGGAAGCGCGCGCAAAGCGCATCGAGCTGCGATAACGACCGGGCGCGCACCATGATGCGCGTCGCGTCCACCTGGCGCGAGCCCGTCGCCGTCTTACTGCGCGGACAAACGATACTAAAGAATCCGTAGCGAGTGATGATCCACATGGCAGCCTTCCTTTCCAAAATTGCCATTCACCAAATAGGGCCAACCGGCGGCAACAGCCCTTGCGCCGGTCGATTCCGATTGCCCCACCATACGACAAAGCGCGGAGATTCGCACGCAAACCGGAGTGCGGGTCGCAAACCGTATCGGTGTTCCAGCATTTGAATCCAGCGGGACTTATGACGGATTCGTCGCCCGCGATTGTTGTTGACTTGGCTTTCTACCGGCTCGTATTACGATAATACGCTGGTGCGTCGGCGGATTTCCACCCTTCCGATCGATGCCGCGAAAAAATTATTGCGCGATCAACACTATCGACGGTGACCCCGAAAGGTTGAAGAGTAGGCATGAAGATCGACTTGAGCCAATACGACATCCAGGTTGACGACGTGCTTCGCAATCTTTCCGCCGCGCAGCTTTATCTTGAGGCGTTACGGCTGGAGCCCGACTCGTCGCTGTCGGACACGGGCGCGCTGATCGCCTATTCCGGTGCCAAAACCGGCCGGTCACCGAAAGACAAACGCATCGTACGCGACCCCGAAACCGAACAGGACATTTGGTGGGGGCCGGTCAATATGGATATCGACGAGAGCGTGTTCAAGGTCAATCGCGAACGCGCCCGCGACTATCTGAACACGTGCGATCGATTGTATTGCGTCGATGCATTTGCCGGTTGGGATCCGAAACATCGGCTCAAGATTCGCATCATCTGTTCGCGCCCCTACCACGCGCTGTTTATGACGACAATGTTGATTCGCCCGACGCGCGAAGAGTTGGAGCGCTTCGGCGAACCCGACTACGTGATTTATAACGCCGGTAAGTTTCCCGCGAATCGCCAAACCACGGGGATGACATCGAAGACGAGCGTCGATCTTCACTTCGGCTCCGGCGAAATGGTCATCCTCGGTACGCAATACGCCGGCGAAATGAAAAAAGGCGTATTCACAATAATGAACTACCTGATGCCGCGCGACGGCATCTTGTCGATGCACTGCTCCGCCACCGCGGATATCAACACAGGGCGCTCGTCGATTCTGTTCGGCCTCTCGGGCACGGGTAAGACCACGCTTTCGGCCGACCCGAAACGATTGCTTGTCGGTGATGACGAACACTGCTGGACCGACGAAGGCATCTTCAATATCGAAGGCGGTTGTTACGCAAAAGCCATCGACCTGACGCCGGAGAAGGAGCCCGAAATCTTTAACGCCCTGCGTTTCGGTGCTGTGCTTGAGAACGTTGTCTTCGACGAACAAAGCCACGCCGTTAAGTTCGGGGACGCCAGCATCACGCAGAACACGCGCGGCGCGTATCCGATCGAATTTATCAGCAACGCCAAGATTCCGTGTATCGCCGACCATCCGACCGACGTAATCTTCCTTACGTGCGACGCGTTTGGCGTGTTGCCGCCGGTCAGCCGACTGACGCAAGCGCATGCGATGTATCACTTCATCAGCGGCTATACGGCCAAGGTCGCCGGCACCGAGATGGGCGTCACCGAGCCGGAAGCAACGTTTTCGCCCTGCTTCGGCGGACCGTTCTTGGTTTGGCACCCCGCCAAATACGCCGAGCTGTTAGTGGCCAAGATGGCCAAGCACAAGACGAATGTTTGGTTGGTCAACACCGGCTGGAGCGGCGGCGCGTACGGGACGGGCGAGCGCATGAAGTTGTCGATCACGCGTAGCATTATCGACGCCATCCACAGCGGCACCCTGCAAAAGGCGACTGTCGAAAAAGACCCGATCTTCGGCTTCGACGTCGTCACGTCCTGCCCCGCCGTTGATTCGAATATGCTGATTCCGAAGAACACGTGGGCGGATAAATCCAAATACGACGCAACGGCCAAGAAGCTGGCCGAACTTTTCCGCACCAATTTTAAGAAATATGAAGAAGGTGCCAGCGAAGATATTCGCAACGCTGGCCCGCAGATTTAGATATCAATTGCGGCTAAAGATGAGATGTTGGTGTTCACCGGTCCTTCGCCAGTGCCACAGTGCCGCGTCGTATTTCATCGTTGACTGAATTTGCTTAAGTTCGCGGCGGGCCAATCGCGCTAACGTAGGGACTTCAATACGTCGCTTGCCTTCGCAATCGTTTCGTCGATCACAGCATCGCTATGCGCTAGCGACACAAACCAAGCTTCAAACCCACTCGGCGGCAGATGGATTCCTCTGTCGAGCATGCCGTAGAAGAACCGACCGAACGTTTCCATATCGGCGGCTTGTGCGTCAGCGTAGTTCACCACTTTTTCGACACCGAAGAAAATGGTCAACATCGACCCGACGCGCTGCACACATCCGCCCACACCTGCATCGTGCATCGCACGTTGTAATCCCTCAGCCAATCGAAGGCTGCTTACCTCCAACGTTTGATAAGCTGCGGCGTCCAATAGGTCGAGCGTTGCAATGCCGCCTGTCATCGCCAATGGATTACCAGAGAACGTCCCCGCCTGATAAACCGGACCGGAGGGCGCGACCTGATTCATCAATGCCGCACTTCCGCCGTACGCGCCGATCGGAATGCCCCCGCCGATGACTTTGCCGAGTGTCGTTAGGTCCGGCGTAACGCCATAAACTTCTTGCGCGCCACCCGACCCCAGTCGACATCCCGTCATCACCTCGTCAAAGATCAACAGCGCGCCATCGCGTTGCGTTATCTCTCGTAATCCTTCCAAGAATCCATTCGGCGGCGGCACGACGCCCATGTTTGCAGCGACGGGCTCCACGATGACGGCGGCAATTTGCTTGCGATGCTCGGTGAACAGTCGTTCAACTGCCGCCATATCTCCAAAATCGACCGTCAATGTTTGCGCGACATCCGCCGTCACTACGCCCGGCGAATCGGGCAGTCCCAACGTCGCCACGCCCGAACCGGCACGCGCCAACATGCCGTTCATATGACCGTGGTAACAACCGGCGAACTTCACGATGCGCTCGCGTCCCGTCGCGGCCCGCGCAAGGCGAATGGCACTCATGACGGCCTCTGTGCCCGAATTGGTCATGCGCACTTTTTCAATTGAATCGAATCGATCGACGATGCGCTCGGCTAGCGCAACCTCTTGTGCGCAACATGTACCGAACGCCGTACCGTTTGCAACCACGGCTTGCAGCGCCGCGACAACTGTTGGATGGGCATGACCCGCGATGGCTGGGCCCCACGCACCGATATAGTCGATATAACGCCGAGCCTCGACGTCGATGAGATAACATTCTTGCGCGGCTTGAATATAAACCGGTTGACCGCCGACGGAGCGGAACGATCGCACCGGCGAATTAACGCCGCCGGGCATAAGCGCCTGGGCACGTTCGAATAACGCGGAAGATGTTTGAGTAGAAACGGAATTCGGTACCGCTGTGTTTTCGCGCGAAGGTGATGCAGACATATCAACCATCTTGGCGCAACCAGCGCGCCGCGTCCAACGCGAAGTATGTCAGAATCATGCTGGCCCCGGCGCGCTTGATAGATAGAAGTGTTTCCAACGCAATCTTGCGCTCGTCGATCCAACCGTTCGCGGCCGCCGCTTTGATCATGCTGTATTCACCGCTGACCTGATAGGCTGCTAACGGAACGCCCTTAAACCCTTGCTTTAAACTCGACAAGACGTCGAGATAACTCAGCGCCGGCTTGACCATTAGCATGTCGGCCCCTTCCTGCAGGTCGATTTCCGCCTCGCGCAGAGCCTCGCGACGATTGGCCGGATCCATCTGATGCGTACGTCGATCACCGAACGACGGCGCGCAATCCGCCGCGTCGCGAAACGGACCATAAAATGCCGACGCATATTTGACGGCATACGAAAGAATCGCCGTATCCGTCTGGTCGTTTTCATCGAGCGCACTGCGAATCGCGGCGACCATCCCATCCATCATGCCGCTCGGCGCGACGATGTCCGCCCCCGCCCGCGCGTAAGCCAGCGCGGCTTTCTGCAACGCAACCAACGTGCGATCGTTATCGACCGCCTCGCCGTTCAACATGCCGCAATGGCCATGGCTGGTGTATTCGCAAAGGCAGACATCAGCCATTAGCGTGAGCTCCGGCACCAGCGTTCGCAGTCGTTGCAGTGCTTGGCAGACAACACCATCGTCTTTCCATGCGCCGCTACCGTCGGCATCTTTTTTTGCCGGAATACCGAAGAGCATGACGGCGGGAACACCGGAGCCGTTCAATCGTTCGGCCAATCGTTCGAGTTGGGTTACTGCGTAACGCTCGACGCCGGGCATCGACGACACCGGCCCGGCATCCGATTCGCGTTCGGCAACAAAGATTGGCAACACCAAATCGGATACATGCAGGCGCGTCTCGCGCGTAAGGGCACGCATGCTTTCACTACCCCGTCGACGACGCATGCGATACTTTGGCAACGTCATACCGCCACCTCCTGCAACGCATCGTAGTGCGCGACCAGGGCCCGTACCAACCCATCCGAGCCTGGTTCCTGTGGTACGATGTCGACGCGAATGCCAAGCCCTTGCGCCGCGTCCGCCGTGGTCGGGCCGATACATCCAATGATTGCATTACCAATTTCGATCTCTTGCCGGGCAAATTCTTCAACTGCCGACGGGCTGCAAAACAGGATTGCGTCGACACCATTGGTGAGGCGGTCGCGTTGATCGTCGCTTAGCATTTGCGGATGGGTTCGATACACAATCGGATCGACGACTGTGCATCCGGCAGCCGTAAGTTGGTTATTCACGGTTGGTAGCGCGAGATTCCCGCGTGGAAATAGTACGCGCGGCTCATTCACTACTTCATCTCTTATTCGCTCGATTAACTCACTCGCTAACTCCGTCGCCAAGGCCCGTTTCGGCACCAAGTCCGCGTGTAGACCATACTCTGATAGTGCCACCGCAGTTCCTTTGCCTAACGCCGCGACGCGTGCATGTCCCACCGTTCGCGCGTCGCATCCAGCCAAGCGGAGCAATGACCAAAATGATCTTACGCCGTGCACCGACGTAAAGACGAGCCAATCGAAGCGTCCGTCGCGCAACTCATCGATTGTATTGAAAATCGTATCCGTCATCGGCTCGGTTTCAATTGCAATTAATGGGCAATGCACAACCTCCGCGCCGTGAGCATGCAACAAACGATGCAAATTGCTCGATGTGGTCTCTGCTTGCGTAACGACCACACGCCGATTGGCAAGGCATTTCGCATGATCTCTTTCACGATTTTCATTCAATATTTTGGCAAGGTCGTCCACTTGGAATGCAACATCTTCAGCCCGCGCAGCGACGGCACCGATGACCGTCACGACCGGTGACGACAAACCCGCAGCTTCCACACGGTCTGCGATATCCGCGAGCGTACCAGTGACGACGCGCTGCGTGGGCGTCGTCGCGCTGGCAATCGTTGCCGCTGGCGTGTCCGGTGCGCGACCGGCGTCGATCAGGCGCGTCGTCAACGACCGTAACGTGCGCAAGCCCATCAGCACGACCAACGTATCGAGCTTGGCCAACGCGTCGAAATCATAATCGGGCAGCTCGCTGGTTTCGGCATGCGCCGTTAGCACCGTGAAGTGCCGCGCGACGCCGCGTAACGTAACGGGAATGCCGGCTGCCGCCGGCGCTGCCAACGCGCTCGAAATGCCGGGAATCACGTCGCACGCGATGCCCGCTGCTCGACAGGCATCGAGTTCTTCGCTACCGCGGCCGAACACAAACGGGTCGCCACCTTTCAGACGCACGACCAGATTGCCCGCCTGCGCATGTTCGATTAGTTGCCGATTGATCTCGTGCTGCGGGTTTTGGCTATTTCGCGGAATCTTGCCGACGTCAATCAACATCGCTCGGGATGGTGCTTGGTTCAATAACGCATGCCCAATCAGTCGGTCGTACAGCACAACATCCGCGCGGCGAAGATAGTCCAGCCCCTTGACTGTGATGAGCCCCGGATCACCGGGGCCTGCACCGACCAAAATCACGCGACCGACTGCCGTCATACCGCCACCCGTATGGTCGTTCGCGATAACTTATTGACGAACATTTCAATCTGCTCTGTTAAGTTGGCAACATTGCCTTGAAGCGATTCATCAATTTGTTTAACACCGTTCCTATCGATGACGCGCACGATGAGTTTGTATGTATCGTCACCGATAGGCTGTACATGCGCCGCCACACACGGCGCAAGCGGCTCCAAAACGGCCAGCGCCGCTCGTTCAAGATCTACAGCCCTATGAAGTGAACAATCATCGATTCGACCGACCGATGCTTGAAGATTTGCATCGTCGGATCGCACCTGCACGGCCAATGCGCCTTGGGCCGGAGCAGGCACCATCGCATCGACGCTGAAATATTCCGTAATCACATCGTCCATGCCAAGCCGCTGTAACCCGGCGACTGCCAGCACGATGGCGTCGAACTGACCCGCTTGCAATTGCTTGACACGTGAAGGCACGTCACCGCGCAACGGTTTAATGACTAGATCATCGCGCAGTTGCAGCAATTGCGCCGAGCGGCGGGCGCTACAGGTTCCAACGACGGCACCCGTTGGTAAGTCCGTCAATGTCCAGGCGTTGCATGCGACGAGCGCATCGCGCGCATCGGCACGGACGGGCACGGCTGCAATAGTCGTTCCGGGTGTCGGTTGCATTGCCAAGTCCTTATAGCTGTGCACCGCCAGATCGATATCGCCCCGCAACAATGCTTGCTCGATGTCATCCGCGAACGGTGTCACGCCAACAAAGCCCGTTAGCGGCGTAGCCAAATCGCGATCGCCCAATGTATCGAGTTCGACGATCTCAACGTTGACCCCGTGCGCCGCTAACTGCGTTGCAACGCAATGCGCCTGCCACAGCGCAAGTCGACTGCCGCGCGTTCCTAAACGGTAACGGTGGTCTGGCATTTGCACCGACGAAACCAACTCGGGTTGTATACATCGAATGCTCATACACGCGCCGCCTCTAAGTCTGTCACTGCCTTACCTGCAACGCTACGAATTACATCGACGATGCCCGGCATCCAACCCAACGGCGGTAACAGAATGGTCATTCCGTCATCTCGCCGGAGTAAGACCGGCTCGAAGTAGCCGCGCAATTGCGGTTGCATGCCCAGTGCTTTGGGAATGTCATGCAACACATGCCCGCCGCCACCGAACAAAAAGGGAACCACCACCAAATCACCATTTCGCGTATTAGACAATACCGACTTGATCGAAGGCGGCTCATCCAAGAACGCTGTAAATACGTTTCTTACGGGAGTCGCATCTGCCAACGCATTCGCAATTGCGTTCGTTCGCTGGCTGCTGTTGGCATTTCGCGTCGTCCCATGCCCGACGACCAATACATCAGTTGCCGACGCATCAAGCGAAAACTCGGCCAACACCTCATGAACCGCGTCGATGAGCATCAATTCTATCTCAGTCGCAACACCGATGGGCGGCGTGATGGTGACCTCCGTAGGCTGCGCCTCAGGTTGCCCGGCGTACAGTCGTTGCGGCAAAACGTCGTTGGCAAAGTAACCATCGCTCGTCATCAATGGCACAACCACGACGTGCGACGTATTTACTTCTCGTAATACGTTTTCAAAACTCGGCGTGCCCTTATTGAATGTCGACAACACCTGACTAAACATACCGTCGCGATGAATCTCGCTCGCAATGGCGCGCACTCTGGTGTTAGATTCCGATTCATCGCCATCCCCATGCGCGGCTAAAATCAATGTCGTTTGCATCATGCGGCGGCCCCCTGTTCGGAAGCAATTCTGCCGTGTGCCAATCGTTCGTGCGCCACATCTCGCCTAATGAGCCAATCCAAGTATCGTCGCGATTCTTCGGCAACGATTCGCTTTGCGTCCTCCAACACGTCTTTCGTCAATGCCTGTGCACCGGGCAATGAATCCAAATCGATGTAGGTCACACAACTTTCTCTCACGGCTGCATCAACATTTCGCGGCATGCCCAGATCGACGATGCAGTGCGGCAGACTAAGGCCGTTGATTGATTCCGTCTTAATAATCGGTTGCCTCGCAGCCGTGCAACACACCACAGCGCGGGTGCAGGACAAACGCGTTCCAAGCTCATTCCAGCCGTGCCATTCGCATCCAACGCGCTTGGCAAGTTCTCGACCGCGTTGCTCGTGGCGGCTGACCACCTTAATTGCCTTATGCCCACCGTCGCGCAATCCGACCGCCACCTCATGCGCCAGCGACCCACTACCGACGATCAATACCGGTTCATCGCGCGACACATGACTATTCAGAATCTTTATTGACTGCGCCGCATAGGACGTCGCCAACTGTTTGATGCAAGTTTCGCGGCGCACGCGGCGTCCGCATGCAATGGCCGCGCGAAACAAAGCCGACAACAACGGGTCGGTCGCCCCTTGCTCATCAGCCGCCAGAAAAGCGTCGCGCACCTGCCCGAGGATATGATCTTCGCCCGGCAGAGGTGAATCCAACCCAGCAGCAACCATTAATAAATGCTCGACGGCCGAATGCCCCGAGCGACAGACGGCGTATTCGTTAAAACCTGCCGCTTCGACTCCAAACCCATCACGCCACGTGACGCAATGATCGGCATTCCGCGTTGCTACGTAAATCTCAAATCGCCCGCACGTACTCAGCACCACCGCACCCTCAAATCGCTTGCACAGTTCGGCGCGAAACGACGCCAAGTCATCGCGTCGGCGTGCTAACAACTCACGGACTTCGACTGGTGCACGCTTATGAGAAAAACTGATGCAGTGAATGCGGTTCAACATCACGACGCATCCGATGCTTCGCCATTCACCAACGGCGTTTCGGCCCCCGTGATGATCCGTCGCGGTTCGACATCACCGCGCCATCGGCGGTAGTAATTGCTGAAACTCTCATCGGCTTCGCGTTGATCGACCCACTGTTGCAACAACGGTCGCAGGCTGTCGATCATTTGCGGCATCGGCACGTCCGCCGCATATAAATCCACGACGCGATCGCCGGCCAAACCGCCGCCCACGTAGATGTTGTACTTCTCGCCCGGCTTGCGACCGACGAACGCGATATCCGCCGTGTACGGACGCGAACACCCATTCGGGCAGCCGGTCATACGCACCGTCAGGGGTTCGTCGGCAACACCCAATCGTTGCAACTCGTTTTCCAGGTCGGTCACCACATCCGGCATGACGCGTTCGGATTCGGTAATCGCCAACCCGCATGTCGGCAACGCGGGACAGGCCATCGAATAGCGTCGCGCAGCCAGCAAGTCGCGCGGCAGCG